>NZ_JBWKZE010000018.1:0-16603 GCF_059424205.1 Pseudomonas sp. GW456-12-1-14-TSB6 | reverse complement strand
CTGCTCCATCCCGCGTCTGTGTGGCGGCATTCTACAGAGGAACGCCGGAGTGTCAACCTTCAATTCGGATAAAACCTGTTCAGCTTCAATTGGTTAGCGCTGACGGACGGTCTTTTTCCCGGCTGCAGGTCAGGCAGCACAAGGGTTTCAGCTCTATTGGAGGTTGCTTTTCGATTGAGAAAATAAATTCAAAGTCCGTTTCCTACAAACTGAAAAGAACATTCATACCACTGGTGCTATATACAGGTGTCAGTGAGATACTGCCGGTCCGGCTCGCCATGTTTCCTTTTCTGTCATGACTCAGCGAAAAATCATCCACGTCGACTGTGACTGTTTCTACGCCGCCATCGAGATGCGGGATGACCCGAGCCTCGCCGGCAAGCCGTTGGCGGTCGGTGGCTCAGCGGACAGGCGCGGGGTGATCGCCACCTGCAACTATGAGGCGCGGGCTTACGGCGTTCGCTCGGCGATGTCGTCCGGGCACGCCCTGAAACTGTGCCCGGACCTGACCATCGTCAAGCCGCGGATGGACGCCTATCGCGAGGCATCGAAGGAAATTCACACGATCTTCAGCGATTACACCGACCTGATCGAGCCGCTTTCCCTGGACGAAGCCTATCTCGACGTCTCGGACAGCGCGCACTTCGGCGGCAGCGCCACGCGGATCGCCCAGGACATTCGCCGCCGGGTTTCTAATCAATTGCACATCACCGTCTCCGCCGGCGTGGCGCCGAACAAGTTTTTGGCCAAGATCGCCAGCGACTGGAAAAAGCCCAACGGCTTGTTCGTGATCACCCCGGATCAGGTCGAAGACTTCGTCAGTGGCCTGCCGGTGAGCAAGTTGCACGGGGTGGGCAAGGTCACGGCCGACAAGCTGGGCAAGCTCGGTATCAGTGACTGCCTGCAATTGCGCGAGTGGGACAAGCTGGCGCTGGTGCGGGAATTCGGCAGTTTCGGCGAGCGTTTGTGGAGTCTGGCCCGTGGGATCGATGAGCGGCTGGTGCACAACGACAGCCGCCGTCAGTCGATCAGTGTCGAAAACACCTACGATGTCGATCTGCCGGATCTGCGCAGTTGCCTCGACAAACTTCCGGAACTGTTGGAAACCCTGAAAACTCGCATGGCGCGGATCGACAGCAGCTACCGGCCGGGCAAGCCGTTCGTCAAAGTGAAGTTTCACGATTTCACCCAGACCACACTGGAGCAGGCCGGGGCAGGGCGGGATCTGGGCAGTTACCAGTTGATGCTGACGCAGGCGTTCAACCGCGGTGGCAAACCGGTGCGGCTATTGGGAGTGGGCGTGCGGCTGGAGGATTTACGCGGCGGGTTCGAACAAATGGAGCTGTTCGAGCGATAAGTGGACAAAAAAATGCCCGAAGCAGGTTCGGGCATTTTTTCAGGGGGTTCAGTTCGGCCCCGGATCCGCCACCAGACGCCCCGCATCCCGGGTCAGGGACTTGAGGAATTCGGCCTGCAACTCAGGATCGTTGCGGGTCAGTTCGATCAGGCTTTGTTCCAGTTCACTGGCTTCTTCTTCCAGACCCAGTTCCGACAGACGCTTGACCCGGTGCACCCATTGGCTCACTTCGTCGTCTTCCAGATCGTCGTAGATCAGCCCGTGAGCTTCCAGCAGCTTGCCGCGCAGGTGACTGCTGATCGCCAAAGACGAGTCGGAATGCACGTCATCCTTGCCGTCTTCGACGCTGATCTGCAGTTTGCCTACATGATTGAGGTCGTTTTCGGCGAACGGGCTGTCCAGCAGGTTCAGACGCAGCACGCCGTTGCGATCGGTGGTCATGTCGAAGGTCTGCTTGCCGGCCTTGACCTGAACCGGGCGCTCGCTCCACGGCAGGCTCGAATATTCCGTGCGCTTGTCGCGCTGGACTTCGTCGATACCGGCCAGGTTCTGTTGCGCGCGACCGTTGGATTGCACGTTCATGAACGGGTTGAGCCCGGCGAAACCGTAGCTGAGCCAGTCCCGTGTCACGCTGTCGGGCAGATTGCCGAGGGCAAACACGTTGACCACGTTCGCGCCGACGCCGCCGACCACCGCGACCGCGCCCAGCGGGATCTCGTAGATCTCCCGCCATGGCTGGTAAGGCGTGTAACGGTCGTAATGGCGGGTAACCTCGAACTCGGTGACTTCGAAAGTCTTCTGTTCGTTGATCTTCACGCGCCGTTGCGGCAGCTCAAGCACCTTGGGCTCGCCGACATCGATCTGCAGGCTGTGATCGAGCAGTTTGCGCTCGACACGTTCCTCGTGCTCGCTGCGTTGTGACATGTGATTGGCACAGCCGCTGACCAGCAGGGTGCCGCACAGGGCGGCACCACCGAGGCCTAAGGTGTTTCGCTTGAACATGACGTCTCTATCTGGTTTCAGCGGCGGATACGGGCCTGAAGGAAGGACAGCACGTCGGCAACCGGCAGCGCTTGCGCCTGGCCTTCGGTACGGCTCTTGTATTCCAGGTTGCCTTCGGCGAGGCCGCGGTCGCTGACCACGATCCGGTGCGGAATGCCGATCAGCTCCATGTCCGCGAACTTGATGCCCGGGCTGGTTTTCTTGTCGCGGTCGTCCAGCAGCACTTCGAAGCCGGCCGCGGTCAGTTCCGCGTACAGCTTGTCGGTGGCTTCGCGCACCAGCTCGGTTTCATAGCGCAGTGGCACCAGAGCGATCTGGAACGGTGCCAGGGCGTCGCTCCAGATGATGCCGTTTTCGTCGTTGTTCTGCTCGATGGCGGCAGCCACCACGCGGGACACGCCGATACCGTAGCAACCCATTTCCAGGGTCACCGGCTTGCCGTTCTCGCCCAGCACTTCGCACTTCATCGCCTTGCTGTACTTGTTGCCCAGCTGGAAGATGTGCCCGACTTCGATGCCGCGCTTGATTTCCAGGGTGCCCTTGCCGTCCGGGCTCGGGTCGCCGGCCACGACGTTGCGCAGGTCGGCCACGGTCGGAACCGGCAGATCACGCTCCCAGTTCACGCCGAAGTAGTGCTTGTCGTCGATGTTGGCACCGATGGCGAAGTCGCTCATCAGCTCCACCGAACGGTCGATGATGATCGGCAGCGGCAGGTTCAGCGGGCCGAGGGAGCCGGCGCCGGCGCCGATGGCGTCACGCAGTTCGGCATCGGAGGCCATGACCAGCGGGCTGGCAACGCCTGGCTGGTTGGCAGCCTTGATTTCGTTCAGCTCGTGGTCGCCGCGAATGATCAGGGCGATCAGCTTGCCTTCTTCTTCGGCGTGCACGATCAGGGTCTTGATGGTCTTTTCGATCGGCAGACCGAATTTCTCCACCAGGGCCGCGATGGTCTTGGTGTCTGGCGTATCGACCAGACGCAGCTCTTCGCTTGGCGCGGCGCGCGAGGTTTCACGCGGCACGGCTTCGGCTTTCTCGATGTTCGCCGCGTAGTCGGAACCGTTGCTGAAGACGATATCGTCTTCGCCGGACTCGGCCAGTACGTGGAATTCGTGGGAGCCGGCACCACCGATCGAGCCGTTGTCGGCTTCCACCGGACGGAATTTCAGGCCCAGGCGGGTGAAGATGTTGCAGTACGCTTCGTGCATGCGGTCATAGGTGATCTGCAGCGACGCCTGATCCGCATGGAACGAGTAGGAGTCCTTCATGATGAATTCGCGACCGCGCATCAGGCCGAAGCGTGGACGGATCTCGTCACGGAATTTGGTCTGGATCTGGTACAGGTTGATCGGCAGCTGTTTGTAGCTGCTCAACTCGTTGCGCATCAGATCGGTGATCACTTCTTCGTGGGTCGGCCCCGCGCAGAAATCACGACCGTGGCGGTCTTTGATGCGCAGCAGCTCAGGGCCGTATTCTTCCCAGCGCCCCGATTCCTGCCACAGCTCGGCCGGTTGGGTGCTCGGCATCAACACTTCCAGAGAGCCGGCGGCGTCCATTTCTTCACGAACGATGGCTTCCACCTTGCGCATCACTCGCAAGCCCATCGGCAGCCAGGTGTACAGGCCCGAGGCGAGTTTGCGGATCATGCCGGCGCGCAGCATCAGCTGATGGCTGATCACGACCGCGTCGGAAGGCGTTTCTTTCTGTGTGGCGAGCAAAAATTGACTGGTGCGCATGGTTGGCCGTTGTCGGTTGCTATGACTGGAAATGACGGAGCAGTGTAACGGCGAGATCCGCCGACGTACAGAAGTGCAGCCCCGGCGCAAACCCTCTCGCCGGGTGCGAGATGTCTTACGATTCTTCCACGACGGAGGTCGGTGCAGGTTCCGGCGTCGGCGTCGGGCCTTCGCGGCGGCTTTCCTGGAACCAGTGCAGGGCGATCAGCACCAGGGTCGGAACGCCGAGCAGCGCGGTGATCAGGAAGAAGTTGTGATAACCGAACTTCTCCACCATCACCCCGGAGTAGCCGCCGATCAGGCGTGGCAGCAGGAGCATGATCGAGCTGAGCAGGGCGTACTGGGTGGCGGAGAACTTCAGGTTGGTCAGGCTCGACAGGTAGGCGACGAACGCTGAGGTGGCCAGGCCGGAGCTGAAGTTGTCGAGGGAGATCGTCACCACCAGCATCTGCAGGTTCGGGCCCATGTCGGCGAGCATCAGGAACAGCAGGTTGGTGCCCGCCGACGCGGCACCGCCGATGAACAGGATCGGCAGGATGCCGAAGCGCACGATCAGCAGACCGCCCATACCGGCGCCGACGAGGGTCATGATCAGGCCGAAGATCTTGCTGACGCTGGCGATCTGGTCCTTGGTGAAACCCTGGTCGATGTAGAACACGTTGGCCATCACGCCCATCACCGTGTCGGACATCCGATAGGTGGCGATCAGGCCGAGCAGCAGCAACGCCTGCCAGCGGTAGCGCAGGATGAAGTCGTTGACCGGCGTCAGCACTGGCGCCAGACCGCGACGGCCCATGGCCGAGAGGCACAGGCAGGTCAGCGTGGTGTAGAGAATCGCGCGCAGGAACGCCCGGTCTTCCAGCAGCAGGTCCAGCGGGCTCATGTCGCCAAACAGCACGCTGGCGAAATCGGTGTTGTAGAGCTGGGTGAACATGGCCGGTACGGAGACCAGCAAAATGATCAGCACGAACACCGACATCAACTGATGCATGAAGGTGTAACGCCCCGCCTGCAACTGGGTGCGCAACGGCACCGGCGGCTCGCGCATCAGCAGGGTGGTGAGCAGGGCAGGCACCATCAGGGCACCGAACAGCACGTAGGTGCCGGTCCAGGCCGAATGCTGGTACTTGAAGCCTGTAGAGCCGAAGCCCTCGGCGAAGAACAGCGCACCCGCGGTCGCGAGCAGGGCGGCGATCCGATAGCCGGACATATAGCTGGCGGCCAGCGCGGCCTGACGGCTGTCTTCGGCGATTTCCAGGCGATAGGCGTCGACCGCGATATCCTGGGTGGCGGAAGCGAACGCCACGACCACGGCGATGGCGATCAGCCAGGACAGGTGTTTCTGCGGGTCGCAAAAACCCATACCGATCAGGCCGAGGATTACCAGCGTCTGTGAGAGCACCAGCCACGAACGGCGACGACCCAGCTTGCCCAGCAGCGGCAGGCGCCACTGGTCGAGCAGGGGCGACCAGACCCATTTGAAGGCATAAGCCAGACCAATCAGGCTGGCGTAGCCGATCGTCTCACGGGCCACACCGGCTTCACGCAGCCAGACCGAAAGTGTCGAGAACACCAGCATGTACGGCAGGCCGGCGGCGAAACCCAGCAACAACAGCACGAGCGTCGAAGGACTGGCATAGGCGGCGAGCGCGGCGCGCCAGGTTTTACGGGGCATGGGCTGAAGTCTGCCTCAAGATTGCGAAAACAAAGCGCGCACTCTAACCGCTGTGCTCTACCGGACGCCAGCCATGGCGCCGAATATCCACACGATTGTTCAGGACGGTGATGCCTTCCATGCGCAATCGCGCCCGCTGTTCGTCCCCGGACGGGCTGCCCGCCGGCAGGCTGATCCGACCGCCGGCGCCGAGCACGCGGTGCCAGGGCAGTTTGGTGTCGCCGGGCAATTGGCTCAGGGTCCGACCGACCCAACGGGCGGCGCGCCCCAACCCCGCCAGTTCGGCCAACTGACCATAGCTGACGACTTTGCCCTCAGGCACTTGGGCGAGGGTGGAATAGAGTGCCGTGCGTCGGATTTGCGGATCGTTTTCGCAGGCATGCATCGGGTCTGTCACGTGCGCGGTTCCTGAACTTGATCGCGTTATGTGCTTAAGCGTAATCGGTGGATGGGCAATTGAGAAATGAACTCAACAGAATTAGCCGGGTCACTCCTTGTCAGGGAATTATTCCTACGGATAATGCCGACCCTTTTTTCGCAACCTTGAGTCTTCGATTCGCTTATGTTGTCCAGAACCCTGCTGTGCCTTGCTGTCTTCAGTGCGTCCACACCTTTGCTTGCCGACACCGTCTGGTTGAAGAACGGTGACAAGCTGAGCGGTAAAATCACGCTGTTCGACGGCGGCAAGTTGCTGGTCCAGACCCAGTACGCCGGGGCCGTTACCATCGACTGGAAGCAGGTCAAGACCCTGGAGAGCGATCAGGAACTGCTGGTCAAGCAGGACGCCTACAACGGCGAGAAGGCCAAGTCCCTGAGTGCTGCCGAAGAGGGCAAGGTCACCCTGGCCAACGGCGAGGCGCCGAAAACCGTGGAGCTGGCGAGCATTCAGCAGATTCTCAAGCCGAAACCGGTGGTCGAGGATCTGGTGTGGAAGGGCAACGTCGATCTGGCGCTCGACTACCAGCGCGCCGAGAAAGATACCGACGACTACGATGTCGGCTTCAAGACCACTGCTCGTCACGGCCGCTGGCGCCATATCGCCGAGGGCGAATACAACCGCGAAGTGCAAGACGACGTGACCACCACCGATAACTGGCGCGCCGAGTACTCGCTCGACCGCTTCCTCACTGATCAATGGTTCTGGCAGGGGCGGTTGAACTACAAGCGCGATCACATCGAAGAGCTGGCGCGCCAGCGCGTGGTGGGTACCGGCCCGGGTTACCAGTTCTGGGATGACGAACTGGGAGCGTTCTCCCTGGGTTCGCTGCTCAACCGAACCGATTACGAGTACCGCGATGGCAGCAAGGACAACTTCTATTCGGTCGCCATGAAGTGGGACTACAACCGCTACCTGATCGGCAAGAAGGTCGAGTTCTTCACCAATGGCGAAGTCGGCAAGCCGCTGTCCGGCGTGGCCGACTATGCACTGGATGCGGAAATGGGCCTGCGCTACAAGGTCACCGACTGGGCCTCGCTCAACCTCAAGGCCGAACGCGACATCATCAGCGGCACCGAGGATGCGGACCTGAGCAAGACCCGCTACACCGCCGGCTTCGGCGTGGCCTGGTAAGCAACGCAAAAGATCGCAGCCTTCACGGGCTGCGATATTTTTTTGCGCCCGGAAAAACAGACGCCCACAAAAAAGCCCCGCTTTTGAGGGCGGGGCCTTTTTCTAAAGAAGCTACAAGTTAGATAACTTGTACTTCTTCAGCTTGCATGCCTTTCTGACCGCGGGTAGCGATGAAAGAAACCTGTTGGCCTTCTTTCAGGCTTTTGAAGCCGTCGGATTGGATAGCTTTGAAGTGAACGAACAGGTCGTCACCGGATTGTGGAGTGATGAAGCCGAAGCCTTTTTCATCGTTGAACCACTTAACGGTACCGGTTTGGCGATTAGACATGGTGTAACTCCTTGAACAAAGATAACTGCGACTCAGGAAGAACCCTGGCCGAGACTGAGTGCAAAGAGCAGGAAAAATTCTTGTAGATGGTTGGATCGAAATTCAACATATCGTGTAGAGATTCTCAGTGACACAAGCAGCACAGTGGCGCCACCTTAACCCTTTTTCCGGAACGTGCCAATGCTTCTTGCGAAGGTTTCTCTGTTTTAGGGATCGACGGTGTGACGGTTCGTCGCGAAGCCGCGTAAATCCCGCACGTTCGGCGAGAATTGCACCCCGCACTTTGAACCCGGCGGCGCGCCCGGTAAGATGCCGGACAGATTTTTTCCACCTCGCTATTCAGGACACCCGCCATGAGCATCAAATCGGACAAGTGGATTCGCCGCATGGCGCAGGAACACGGCATGATCGAGCCGTTCGTCGAGCGCCAGGTACGCGGCAGCGACGACAGCCGTGTGATCTCCTACGGTGTGTCGAGCTACGGCTACGATGTGCGCTGCACCAATCATTTCAAGGTGTTCACCAACATCAATTCGGCCATCGTCGATCCGAAGAATTTCGACGCCGGCAGCTTCGTCGACGTCCACAGCGACGTCTGCATCATTCCGCCGAACTCCTTCGCCCTGGCCACGACCGTTGAATACTTCCGTATTCCGCGCAACGTCCTGACCATCTGCCTGGGCAAGAGCACCTACGCCCGCTGCGGCATCATCGTCAACGTCACCCCGCTCGAGCCGGAGTGGGAAGGCCAGGTGACCCTGGAATTCTCCAACACCACCAACCTGCCGGCGAAGATCTACGCCAACGAAGGTGTGGCGCAGATGCTGTTCCTGGAATCCGATGAGGAATGTGAAGTCTCCTACAAGGACCGTGCCGGCAAGTATCAGGGCCAGCGTGGCGTGACCCTGCCGCGTACCTGATCCGTCCATCCGGCAGTTACCGGGAATTCTTCGGCGGGTAGACACTCTATGAGGTGTACTGCCCGTTTCGCGAACAGCGGGACGGGCCTTCGCCGAGGAGTGCTCCATGAAGATCGATCCGCAAATCACTGCCGAACTGGCAAGGCTCGAGCCCAATCAGGTTGGCGTAATGGCCTGGTCGTTGTTGGCACACCCCCCCATCACCACGGCCGGCGGAATCCCTCACCAGCCCGATCCCGATACCCCCAACGAAGAACCGACAGAGCCCGGCGAACCTACGTTGCCGGATAAACCGCCACCCGCGCCCGTCGCCTGATTGAACGTATGGCCCGTCGGCTGAATCCTGAACAGGACGTCAGCCGACGGGCCATATTTCGTTGTCGCCAATGACAAAGATCCGACAGCTGTCTTCCTTCTCCACGGGATAACCGCCGGTGAAGGCGCCAAACGCCGGCAGCAGGCTGATGCGTTCCCCCAGCCTGAAACACGCCAGCCGCAAACGCTGGCGCCCCTTGCCGATCAATCGATAAACCGGGTGTACGTGCCCTGCGAGGACATGCCGTTCAGGGTGCGGATCCGGCTCGTGCTGCAGCGAGAAGGGACCCAGCAGCATGGGCTCCGGCACCACCCGGATGTTCAGCGCTACCGGTGGATCGCCCGCGCGCTTGTCGTGATTGCCGCGAATCAGTGTCATCGGCAGATCGGCATGACGCGCCCGCCACTGCGCCAGCGCCTGCAAGGTGCCGGGTGCATGGGAGCCGGGTCCGTGCAGGAAATCCCCCAGAAAAATCAGTTGCCGACATGGCAGCTTTGCCAGCAACTGCTCGATCACGGCGATATTGCTCGTCGTAGTGCCCTGCGGCACCGGCTGCCCCAGACGACGATAAGCGGCCGCTTTGCCGAAATGCACATCGGCAATCAGCAGCGTCTGCTGCGCCGGCCAGTACAGCGCCTTTTCCGGCAGCAACCAGAGGTCTTCGCCCGCCAGGCGCACGGGGTAGGGCGCGTTCATCGGGATTGGCCCTTATCGGCGGTGTTCTCCAGATCGCCGACCATACGCCGGATGCGGTCAGCGAGTTTTTCCGAGCTCATGCTTTCGCGCATGCGTTCCACCAGCAATGGAAAGCCGAGCGGTGTCGGACGTTTGATCAAGTGCATATCGAGTTCCATCCGGTTGATTCGCTCCAGTGTCTGCTCCAGCCGACGAATATCCAGTTCTTCCCGCAGGACTTCTTCCCCGGCCTGCGCCAGCAGCAGATTGTCGGCGTCGTATTGTTTGAACACTTCGAAGAACAGCCCGCTGGAGGCCTGGACCTGACGGGTACTTTTCGGCGCGCCGGGGTAACCGGCGAACACCAGTCCGGCAATCCGCGCGATTTCCCGAAACCTGCGCAGCGCCAGTTCGCCCGCGTTGAGGCTGGCCAGCACATCCCTCAACAAACCCTCGGGACCGAGCAGGGCGCCATCCAGTTGCACAGACCAGTCAACGGGCGTGGCGCTGAGCAATTCCAGTCCGTAATCGTTGACCGCAATCGAGAAGGTCACCGGCAGGCGCTGGCTCACCCGCCACGCCAGCAGGCTGGCCAGCCCCAGATGCACCTGACGTCCGGCAAACGGATAGAGGAAAAGGTGCCAGCCTTCTCGGGATTTCAGCACTTCGGCCAGCAGATTGTTGACTGTCGGCAGGCCTGACCAGCGCATCTGGGTTTCCAGCAGCGGTCGCAAGGCCTGCATTTCCGGGCCGGCAAACTCGCCTTGTGCCGCCGCGCTGAACCGGTTGACCACCGCTTCGGCCAATTCATTGGAGAGCGGCATGCGCCCGCCATTCCAGCGCGGTACGGCAGCTTTTTTCGCCTTGCTGCGTTTGACGTAGGCGGTCATGTTTTCCACCCGCACCAGCTCCAGCAGGCGCCCGGCGAACAGAAAACCATCGCCGGGTTTGAGGCGTGCGATAAAACCTTCTTCAACACTGCCCAGTTGTTTGCCGCCACCGCCCTTGCTCCAGAACTTCAGATGAATGCTGGCATCGCTGACGATGGTGCCGATGCTCATCCGATGGCGGCGCGCCAGGCGGGCATCGGGGACGCGCCAGATCCCGTGTTCATCCGGCTCGACCCGGCGGTAATCCGGATACGCCGTCAGCGACATCCCGCCGTGACGCACGAACGCCAGCGCCCAGGCCCAGTCGGCGGGTGTCAGGTCGCGATAGGCCCAGGCGCCACGGACTTCTTCGTACAGCTCATCGGGAGCAAAGCCACCGCCCAGGGCCATGCTGACCAGATGTTGCACCAGCACATCCAGCGGTTTGTGCGGTGACAGTCGCGGTTCGATCCGCCGCTGTGCCACGGCATCGCCAGCGGCCGCAGCTTCGATCAGCTCCAGGCTGTGGGTCGGCACCAGGGTGACCCGCGACGTTCGACCGGGCGCATGCCCCGAACGTCCGGCACGCTGCATCAGCCGCGCCACGCCTTTGGCCGAGCCAATCTGCAGCACCCGCTCCACCGGCAGGAAATCCACTCCCAGATCCAGACTGGAAGTGCAGACCACGGCTTTGAGTTGGCCATTCTTCAGCGCTTGCTCGACCCAATCGCGGGTGTCCCGGGACAGCGAGCTGTGGTGCAGCGCGATCAATCCGGCCCAGTCCGGCCGCGCTTCCAGCAAGGCCTGGTACCAGATTTCCGACTGCGCCCGGGTGTTGGTGAACACCAGGCTGCTGGCGCAGACGTCCAGTTCGGCGACCACCTGCGGCAACATCTTCAAGCCGATATGCCCGGCCCAGGGAAAACGCTCGATGGCCGGTGGGAGCAAGGTATCGACCTTGAGCGACTTTTCGCTTTGCCCCTGAATACTCACGCCACCGCCCAGTGGGATCAGCACCTGTTCGGCGTGGGACTGATTGCCGAGCGTCGCGGAAACGCCCCAGACGATCAGCCCCGGCTGCCAGCGGCGCAGGCGGGCGAGGGCCAGTTGCAATTGCACGCCGCGCTTGTTGCCGAGCAATTCGTGCCACTCGTCCACCACGACCATGCGTAGCGTCGACAGCGCCGTTTGCGCGTCGGCACGGGCGAGCATCAGGGTCAGGCTTTCCGGGGTGGTGATCAACGTGGTGGGCAGGCGCCGGTTCTGCCGGGCGCGTTCGCTGCTGCCGGTGTCGCCGGTGCGCAGGCCGACGCTCCAGGGGATCTGCAGATCGTCCAGCGGCGCTTGCAGGGCGCGCGCGGTGTCGGCGGCCAGCGCCCGCATCGGGGTGATCCACAAGACAGTCAGCGGTTCGGCGGGCGGTTTGCGTTTACGGGTGGTTTCAGCAACAGGCCCGGAGCGGGCAAAGCGATTGAGCGCGGCAAACCACACCGCGTAGGTTTTACCGGCGCCGGTGCTGGCATGCAGCAGGCCGGATTCGCCACGTTTGACCGCGGCCCACACCTGTTTCTGAAAGGCGAACGGCTTCCAGTCGCGGGCGCTGAACCAGTGTTTGGCGAAGTCGGTGGAGGTGCCCATGCCGGCGACGTGTGCTCTGAAGATGTTCCTTCAATGACCGCGCCGACCGGGCAATAGTTTTACTTGAGATTGCCGCTGAGAAATTGCTTCAGGCGTTCGCTCTTCGGATTGCCCAGCACTTCTTCCGGCGCGCCTTCCTCCTCCACCAGCCCTTGATGCAGGAACAGCACCTGGCTCGACACCTTGCGGGCAAAGCTCATTTCGTGGGTGACCATGATCATGGTCCGACCTTCTTCGGCCAGGCCCTGAATCACCTTGAGCACTTCGCCGACCAGCTCCGGATCGAGCGCCGAGGTCGGTTCGTCGAACAGCATGACTTCCGGCTCCATCGCCAAGGCTCGGGCAATCGCCACCCGTTGCTGCTGGCCGCCGGAGAGGAACGCCGGATACTGATCGGCCACCCGTGCCGGCAGACCGACCTTTTCCAGATAACGCCGGGCGCGGTCGTCGGCTTCCTGTTTGCTGCAGCCCAGCACCCGGCGCGGGGCCATGGTGATGTTTTCCAGCACGGTCATGTGGCTCCACAGGTTGAAGTGCTGGAACACCATCGCTAGCCGTGTGCGCAGGCGTTGCAGTTCATCGGCGTCGGCGACGTGCATGCCGTGGCGGTCGGTGACCATGCGGATCGCCTGGCCATCGAGGCTCATCGCGCCGTCGTTGGGTTGTTCGAGAAAGTTGATGCAGCGCAAAAAGGTGCTTTTGCCCGAGCCGCTGGCGCCGATCAGGCTGATCACGTCGCCGGTCCTGGCCTTGAGCGAGACGCCTTTGAGCACCTGATGGTCGCCATAGCTTTTGTGCAGGCCTTCAACGGTCAATTTGTACATGGGACAGACATCCTCAAGGCGAAAGTAGATAGCCGCTGCGATAGGCTTCGGCGCCCGCGACGTGGGCGATCACCATCCCGGCGGTGGCCATGCGCCGCAGCGAGCGGGCATAGAGCAGACCGGAAGCGGTGCAATGGACTGGCGTGACCCGGTCACTGATCGGGTCGATGATTTCGGCGATTTTCTGCCCGGCTTCCAGCCACTGGCCGGGCGTGGCGCTGTACACCAGCAGCCCGCCGACAGGAGTGGCCACCGGTTCCACACCGGCCAGCGGTGTGGCGGGATGTGCCAGGGCCGGCAAGGCTTTGGGTTCGCCGACGATGGCGCCGAAATGGATCAGGTAATCGATCAGCGCCTGGCAATCGCGACTGGCCAGCGGATGGGTGACATCCCCCTGACCGCGCAACTCGACGGTGACCGAGAAACTGCCCAGTGGAATCTCGAAGTGGTCGCCGAAGCGCTCCTTCAATTGCCACCACAGCAGGGTGAAGCACTCGTCGAACGACTGGCCGCCGGAGTCGGTGGCCAACAGGCTCGCCTGGGATTCGATATAGCGCGCCAGCGGCTCGACCTGCGGCCAGGCCTCGGGCGTGGTGTAGAGGTGAACCACGGATTCGAAATCGCAGTGCAGGTCCAAAACCATGTCCGCATCGCAGGCCAGCCGTTGCAGGGTCAGGCGCTGGGATTGCAGCTGAGTCGTGGCGGTGTGGCGGGCGAGGGCGTTGCGCAGGCTGGAACGGATCAGCTCAAGGTTGCGCTGCGGGTCGTCGCTCAGTTGCGCTTCGATTTCGTTGCCGATTTCTTCGCTGAGGTCGACGAACCAGCGGTTGAAATTCTGTCCGCTCTCCAGCTCGTAGCGGCCCAGCGGCACATCCATCAGCACCTGTTCGAGGCCGACCGGGTTGGCCACCGGCACCAGCACGATTTCGCTGCGCAGGCGGCCGGCGGCTTCCAGCTCCGCCAGACGCTGCTTGAGGTGCCAGGCCACGAGCATTCCGGGCAGTTCGTCGGCATGCAGCGAAGACTGGATGTAGATCTTGCCCTGGGCCTTGTCCGGGCCGAAATGAAAGCTGTGGATCTGTCGAGCGGTCCCCGGCAGCGGGGCCAGCAGGTCGTGTATCTGATGACGCATCTCTAAAGGGTCCTAGTGGGTCGGGCCGAGGAACGCCAGCCATCGGCGTTCGGCAAGGCGGAACAGGCCGACCAGCGCAAAGGTGATGGTCAGGTAGATCAGCGCGGCGATGCCGAACGACTGAAAGGTCAGGAAGGTCGCCGAGTTGGCGTCCCGCGCGACTTTCAGGATGTCGGGGATGGTCGCGGTGAAAGCCACGGTGGTCGAATGCAGCATCAGGATCACTTCGTTGCTGTAGTACGGCAACGAACGGCGCAGCGCCGACGGCATGATCACGTAGGCATACAGCTTCCAGCCGGTCAGGCCGTAGGCCTTGGCTGCTTCGACTTCGCCGTGGTTCATGCTGCGGATAGCCCCGGCGAAAATCTCCGTGGTGTAGGCGCAGGTGTTGAGGGCGAAGGCCAGGATCGTGCAGTTCATCGCATCGCGGAAGAAACTGTCGAGCAGCGGCTGCGCGCGCACGGCGGCCAGGCTGTAAATCCCGGTGTAGCAGATCAGCAGCTGGATATAGAGCGGCGTGCCACGGAACAGGTAGGTGTAGAACTGCACCGGCCAGCGAATGTAGAAGTGCGGCGAGACCCGGGCGATCGACAGCGGAATCGACACGATGAAACCGAAGAAGATCGAGGCGCTGAGCAGCCACATCGTCATCGCCAGCCCGGTGATGTTCTGGCCGTCGGTATAAAGGAAGGCTTTCCAGTATTCCTGCAGGAGTTCGATCATCGTACGGCCTCCCGGGCACCGGCGGCGTAGCGGCGTTCGAGCCAGCGCAGAATGAAGTTCGAGGCACTGGTGATCAGCAGGTAAATCAACGCGGCGAGGACCAGGAAGTAAAACAGTTGATAGGTGCTTTTACCGGCGTCCTGCGCGGCCTTGACCAGATCGGCCAGACCAATGATCGAAACCAGCGCGGTTGCCTTGAGCATCACCATCCAGTTGTTGCCGATGCCCGGCAGGGCGAAGCGCATCATTTGCGGGAACACCACGAAACGAAAGCGCTGGCCGCGCTTGAGACCATAGGCGGTGGCGGCTTCGACCTGACCGCGCGGCACGGCGAGAATCGCCCCGCGGAAGGTTTCAGTGAAGTACGCGCCGTAAATGAAGCCCAGGGTCAGGACCCCGGCGCTGAACGGGTCGATCTCGATGTATTCCCATTCCAGGTAATCGGTGAGCGTCGTCAGCCAGGTTTGCAGGCTGTAGAAGATCAGCAGCATCAGCACCAGGTCCGGCACCCCGCGAATCAGCGTGGTGTAGAGCTGGGCGGGCAGGCGCAGCAGTTTGACTTTTGACAGCTTGGCACTGGCGCCGAGCAGGCCGAGCAACACGGCCACCAGCAGCGACAACGCCGACAATTTGATGGTCATCCAGGTGCCTTCCAACAGCAAAGGGCCAAAGCCCTTGAGGCTGAAGGCGGAGAGCCCCAGATTTTGCAGGAGGTTTTCGAACATAAATCAGCAACCTGACTGAATGAAAAAGGCGCCCATCGAGGATGGGCGCCGGGGCATTATTTGCCGCTGTACAGATTCAGATCGCCAAAGTGTTTCTTTTGAATCTCGGCGTATTTGCCATCATCGTGTAACGCTTTGATACCTTTATCCAAAAGCGCTTTCAGCTCGGTGTTACCTTTCTTAATACCGACAGCGGTCTTGGCTGGCAGCAAGTGGTTGTCGACCGGCTTGCTGACTTCATAATCGGCGCCCTGCGGCGACTTCAGAAAGCCCAGTTCGGCCTGCAACATGTCCTGAATGCCCGCATCGAGACGGCCGGAGGTCAGGTCGGAATACACCTGGTCCTGGTTCTGATAGGCCTGGGTTTTCACACCGGCCTTGTCCAGCACGGCTTTGGCATAGGCTTCCTGGATGGTGCCTTGCTCGTAGCCGACGGTTTTGCCTTTCAGCGAAGCGACGTCGTCGGTGATGCCCGAACCTTTTTTCGACACGTAGGCCGTCGGGCCGGAGAACAGCTCGCTGGAGAAGTCGATGACTTTTTCACGGGCTTCGGTAACGGTCATCGACGAGATCACGCCGTCGAATTTATTGGCCTTGAGGCCCGGAATCATGCCGTCGAAGTCGCTTTCGACCCATTTGCACTTGACCTTCAGCTCGGCGCAGATGGCGTTGCCCAGATCGATGTCGAAGCCAACCAGGCTGCCGTCTGCCGCTTTCGACTCGAACGGTGCGTAGGAAGGGTCAACGCCAAACCGCAGTTCTTTGTATTCCTTGGCCAGCGCGGAGCCGGCGGCCATGCACAACGCCAGTGCAGAAAGGGTCAGCAATGCTTTTTTCATTATTCAATCCCTAAGAACCAATATGAGCGCTTGTGGCGCGGAATGATTGTTACTGGAGCGCTTACGACTTATAGAAAGTAGCAATTTCCGAACCAGAGTCCCGAACAAGTGTTTTAAAAGGTGTAGGAAGTGCAGGCCGGGGTGGGTCAGTGCACGAAAACGGGCACGCCTGAAATGCTGCACCAGGTTGGTTCGTGTGTGATCGTTCCCACGCTCCGCGTGGGAATGCCTCAATGGACGCTCTGCGTCCGCTTTGGGACGCGGAGCGTCCCGGGCT
>NZ_JBWKZE010000017.1:0-140782 GCF_059424205.1 Pseudomonas sp. GW456-12-1-14-TSB6 | reverse complement strand
CGTTTGGCGAAGCCAAACACATCGAGAGGAGGTGCAGCGAAGCAAACCGGAGGCGATGCCCCCGGATGAATCCCGGAACGAAGGAACCCCGAGCCCCAGCGAGGGGCCGAACGCCGGGGCGCAGCGTTTTGGTTCCTTTTGGGCGTTTGCAAAAGGGACTCGCCGTAAGGGCGAAACCGCCAGTCGCAACACCCGCAGAAACGGATATTCACCCAAAACCCCAAGAGTCTGGTCGGCCCGAAGGCCGCCAAGCTCACCAAACCAAATCAAGACTCCTTGCGAACCCTGAACCAAGCCGCATACAACGCCGGCAAAAACAAAAGCGTCAGAGCAGTAGCAACAATCAACCCCCCCATAATCGCCACCGCCATCGGCCCGAAAAACACACTGCGAGAAAGCGGAATCATCGCCAACACCGCCGCCAAAGCCGTCAACACAATCGGCCGGAACCGCCGCACGGTCGCCTCGATAATCGCCTGCCACGGCTTGAGCCCGGCGGCGATGTCCTGCTCGATCTGATCCACCAGAATCACCGAGTTACGCATGATCATCCCCGACAGCGCGATCGTCCCGAGCATCGCCACAAACCCGAACGGCTGACGGAACACCAGCAGAAACAGCGTTACCCCGATCAACCCCAGCGGCGCGGTCAGAAACACCATCGCCGTGCGCGAAAAACTGCGCAATTGCACCATCAGCAACGTCAGCACCACGACAATGAACATCGGCACCCCGGCGTTCACCGACTTCTGCCCACGCTCCGAATCCTCCACCGTACCGCCGACATCCAGCAGATAACCGTCCGGCAATTCGGCACGAATCGGATCAAGCGTCGGCAGGATCTGCTTCACCAGCGTCGCCGGCTGCTCCTTGCCATAGATGTCGGCGCGCACCGTCACGTTTGGCAGACGATTGCGGTGCCAGATGATGCCTTCCTCGAAGCCATATTCCAGCGTGGCAATCTGCGACAGCGCGACGCTGCGACCGTTGTCGGTCGGCACCGCCAGACTCGGCAGCAACGACAGTTCGGTGCGCTCGTGCACGGTGCCGCGCAGGAGGATTTCGATCAATTCGTTGTCCTCGCGGTACTGGCTGACGCTGGAGCCGGTCAGCGAACTCTGGAGGAATTTCGCCAGATTCGCCGTGCTCACACCCAGTGCCCGGGCGCGATCCTGATCAATGTTCAGGTACACGACCTTGCTCGGCTCTTCCCAGTCCAGATGCACATTCACCACATGCGGGTTCTCGCGCACCTTGGCCGCCACCTTGCGCGCCAAAGCACGGACTTCCTCGATGTGCTCGCCGGTGACACGGAACTGCACCGGATAGCCAACCGGAGGACCGTTTTCCAGGCGCGTGACCCGCGAACGCAAGGCCGGGAACTGCTCGTTCAAGGTGTCGATCAGCCAAGTGCGCAGCGCTTCACGCTCCTCGATGGTTTTCGCCAGAACGACGAACTGGGCGAAGCTCGCCGCCGGCAGTTGTTGATCCAGCGGCAGGTAGAAACGTGGCGAACCGGTGCCGACGTAAGCGACATAGTTGTCGATGCCGGCGTGATCCTTGAGCATCGCTTCCAGTCGTTTGACCTCGGCGGTGGTGTTGGCCAGCGAAGCGCCTTCGGCAAGCTTCAGATCGACCATCAGCTCCAGTCGCCCGGAAGCCGGGAAGAACTGCTGCGGCACGAACCGGAACAACGCCAGCGACGCAACAAATAGCAGCACGGTGAGCACGATCACGGTTTTGCGCCGACGTACGCACCACTCCACCAGACGCCGTACCCGTTGGTAGAACGGCGTGCCATAGGGATCGGTTTGGCCGTCAGCCGTACCGTGTTTGGCCGCGTGAATTTTCGCCAGATCCGGCAGGAGCTTTTCCCCCAGATACGGCACGAACACCACCGCCGCTACCCAGGATGCGAGCAAGGCGATGGTCACCACCTGGAAGATCGAGCGGGTGTATTCGCCGGTGCCGGATTGCGCCGTGGCAATCGGCAGGAAGCCTGCGGCCGTAATCAGCGTACCGGTGAGCATCGGGAACGCGGTGCTGGTCCAGGCATAACTGGCAGCCTTGATCCGGTCGAAACCCTGCTCCATTTTGATCGCCATCATTTCCACGGCGATGATCGCGTCGTCCACCAGCAAACCCAGCGCCAGCACCAGCGCGCCGAGGGAGATTTTGTGCAGGCCGATGCCGAAGTAATACATGCAGGCGAAGGTCATCGCCAGCACCAGCGGAATGGTCAGCGCCACCACCATGCCGGTGCGTACGCCGAGGGAGAAGAAACTCACCAGCAACACGATGGCCAGTGCCTCGACAAGCACCTGGACGAACTCGCCGACACCGGTTTTCACGGCGGCGGGCTGGTCGGAGACCTTGCGCAACTGCATGCCGGCCGGCAGGTTTTTCTGGATGCGGGCGAACTCGATTTCCAGGGCCTTGCCCAGCACCAGAATGTCGCCGCCATCCTTCATCGCCACCGCCAGGCCGATCGCATCCTCGCCCATGAAGCGCATGCGCGGTGCCGGAGGATCGTTGAAACCGCGCCGCACGTCAGCGACATCGGAGATGCGGAACGTACGATCACCGACCCGGATCGGGAAGTTCTTGATCTCGTCGACTGTCTGAAAATTCCCCGACACCCGCAGCTGCAAACGCTCGCTGCCGGTTTCGAAAAACCCTGCGGTGGACACCGCGTTCTGTTCCTCCAGCGCCTGCTGCACGACTGCCAGCGGCAAGCCGAGGGTGGCGAGCTTGACGTTGGACAATTCGACCCAGACCTTCTCGTCCTGCAAACCGAGCAGATCGACCTTGCCCACGTCCTTGACCCGTTGCAGCTGGATCTGGATGCGGTCGGCGTAATCCTTGAGCACCGCGTAGTCGAAACCGTCGCCGGTCAGCGCATAGATATTGCCGAAGGTGGTGCCGAACTCATCGTTGAAAAACGGCCCCTGAATGCCCGGCGGCAGGGTCTGGCGAATGTCGCTGACTTTCTTGCGCACCTGATACCAGAGATCCGGAATCTCCACCGAATGCATCGAGTCGCGGGCAATGAACGTGACTTGGGATTCACCGGGGCGCGAGAACGAAACAATCCGCTCGTACTCGCCGGTTTCCATCAGTTTCTTTTCGATGCGTTCGGTAACCTGGCGCGAGACTTCCTGAGCCGTTGCGCCGGGCCAGCGGGTCTGGATGACCATCGCCTTGAAGGTGAACGGCGGGTCTTCGCTCTGGCCGAGCTTGGTGTAGGACAAGGCACCGACAATCGCCAGCAAAAGCATCAGGAACAGTACGATCTGGCGATTGCGCAGCGCCCAGGCGGAAAGATTGAAACCCATCGGGGATTACTCCTTGTCCGCCAGATTGACCACACGATTGGAGCGATCCACCGGACGCACCTGCTGCCCTTCCAGCAATACGTGAACGCCAGCGGCAACCACCCAGTCGCTGGCGTTCAGGCCTTCGAGCACCGGCACGGTTTTCTCACCGAACGGGCCGACGCGCACCGGGGTCTTTTTCAGGGTGTTGTTGGCGCTGACGACCCAGACGTAGGTCGCGCCGTTTTCGGCGGTCAGTGCCGAGAGCGGCACCGACAGCGGGATGACATCGGCGGTCTGCACGAAGACCCGGGCGCTCTGGCCCAGTTCTGCCGGGACCTTGCCGGCGGTGAATGCAATGCGTGCGGCGAAGGTGCGGGATTTCGGATCGGCGGCCGGCGACAGCTCACGGATCTGCCCGGCAAAGCGCTGGTTCTGTTGAGTCCACAGCTCTACCGACACCGGCTGGCCGACCTTGAAGCGACCGAAGCTCTGCTCCGGCAGGCTGATCAGCACTTCCCGTTCGCCGTCAGTGGCGAGAGTGAAAACGGTCTGCCCGGCGGCGACCACCTGCCCGACCTCCACCGAACGCTTGGCCACCACGCCATCCTGGGGCGCGCGCAGCACGGCGTAACTGGCCTGATTGGTCGAGACGTTGAATTCGGCCTTGATCTGTTTGAGGCGGGCTTCGCCGGAGCGGTAGAGGTTCTCGGCATTGTCGTAGGCCGAGCGGCTGACCATCTGCCGTTCCATCAGGGTCTTGTAGCGGTCACGCTCGGCACGCACCAGGTTCAGGTTGGCTTCGGCCGCCGCGACCTGGGCCCGGGTGGCTTCCAGTTGCAGGCGTACATCCTGCGGATCAAGTTCGGCGAGCGGCTGATCGGCCTTGACGCGCTGGCCTTCCTCGACCAGTCGTCGGCTGACTTTGCCGCCGATGCGGAACGCCAGATCGGGTTCGTAGCGGGCGCGAACCTCACCCGGATAACTTTCCATCGCCTGCGCCGAAGGCTCTGGCTGCACCACCATGGCCGGTCGCACGCTGACTTGCGTTACCTCTTCCTTGCCACACGCCGACAACAAAAACGCCAGACTGACTGGCACCGCAAAGGACAACGCATGGCGGAACATGGTGAAGGACCTTTCGCTAAGGAGGCTTGGAATAATTATACTGGCCGGTATGTTATTAATAGCAAACTCACCAGTCCAGTATTAAAAGCGAAGAATGTCGAACAATCTTTCCACTCCAAACGGCCCGGGCCGACCGAAGGATCCGGCCAAGCGCCAGGCGATTCTCGAGGCGGCGAAAATCCTGTTTCTGAGTCACGGCTATGCCAACACCAGCATGGACGCGGTGGCCGCCGAGGCCGGGGTGTCGAAGCTGACGGTCTACAGCCATTTCAACGACAAGGAGACGCTGTTCTCTGCCGCTGTAGTGGCCAAATGCGAGGAGCAATTGCCGCCGCTGTTCTTCGAATTGCCGGACGGCATCGCCGTGGAAAATGTGTTGCTGAACATTGCGCGAGGTTTTCATCACCTGATCAACAGCGATGAATCGGTGAACCTGCATCGCCTGATCATGGCCTTGGGCAGTCAGGATCCCAACCTGTCACTGATCTTCTTCGAGGCCGGCCCTCAGCGCATGGTGCAGGGCATGGAACGTTTGCTGCGGCGGATTCACGAAACCGGCGTGCTGAGCATCGACAACCCGCACAACGCCGCCGAGCACTTCTTTTGCCTGATAAAGGGTGCCGGGAATTTCCGTCTGTTGTACGGCTGCGGTGAGCCACTGACCGGCGAGGCGGCAGAAAGTCATGTGCAGGAAGTGGTCGGGCTGTTCATGCGGGCCTTTCGACCCTGAAAACAAAAATCCCACGCCATGCGTGGGATTTTCTTATGCGACGGCTCAGGCCTTGAGCGCTTTCTTCGGGTAGATGTCGTAACGACTGGATTTACCATCCAGCGCATGGCTCGGCTTCGGCCCTTCGATGCACGGCGCCTTGCGCGGGCGCTTGACCACCACCCGGTGCGTGGCCAGCGCCAACGCCGCTTCCAGCAACGCCGGTGCATCCGGATCATCGCCTACCAGCGGACGGAACAGGCGCATTTCCTTTTTCACCAGCGCGGTTTTCTCACGATGCGGAAACATCGGGTCGAGGTAGATCACCTGCGGCGGCTCGCCTTCCCAATTGCGCATCACGTCGATGGAGTTGCCCTTTAGCAGCTTCATCCGCGCCACGATCGGCGCCACCTCGAAGTCTTCAGCCGCACGGGCCAGACCATCTTCCAGCAACGCGCCGATCAATGGCTGGCGCTCGATCAGGTTCATCTCGCAACCGAGACTGGCCAGCACGAACGCATCCTTGCCCAGCCCTGCCGTGGCATCCAGCACCCGTGGACGCACGCCTTGGGCGATGCCGACCGCCTTGGCGATCATTTGCCCACTGCCGCCGCCGTACAACCGGCGATGGGCCGCACCACCCTCGACGAAGTCGACCCGCACCGGCCCCGGCGCATCCGGCCCCAGTTGTTGCAGCTGCAAACCCTGCTCGCCGACCTGCAGGGCAAACTCGCCGTCAGCCACCTGCAACGGCAGGTTCAGGCGTTGCGCCCACTGCTCGGCCTGCGCTTCGAACGTCGGGCCGAGGGCCTCGACATGGATGCGGCAGGCCGCGGGTTGCTCAATCATGGAAAACACGCTCAAAAAAGTTAAGGATCGGCAAAAACCGCCGATAACCCAATCAACGCGCATTTTGCCAGAGCTGAGCGTCAACCGAAAAAAATGTCAGGCATTCTTCCCACATCGATTGGCTACATTTCGCCCACAGGCGATTTCAGCCGTCATAACACTCAAGCATTGGGCGGCGTCAGCCACCTGTGGCAGGATTTTTTTGCCCAGGCACTGGCCGAGCAATCGAGTGATGTGGTGCCGGCGTGCGGCACGTTTCCACCGGTTGACCTGGAAAGCCCTGAAGAACCGACTGTCGGCAGCGAACTGTATGCGCACATCGTCAACCAGCGCGAATGCGATGTGGTGGAAACCGAGGTGCGTCCGCCGGAGCCGCTGTTCCTGCCGATCGCCGAAATCGACATGACACTGGCCGAGCCGTACCCTCCGTTCCCGCCAGAAGAAATCAAGACTCAGCAAAAGCAGCAGGATTTCGACAACAGTTGGGTTCGCCCGGTAGTGATCAACAACGGCCAGCCTATTCCGGAGCCGGGCCCTGCCCCGCAGAAAAAACCGCTGTACCTGCCGATTGCCGAGTTCGACCTGGATCTGCTGCAGCCTTACCCGCCGTTCCCGCCGGAAGCCATCGTCGAGCAGCAGAAAGCCCTGGACTTCGATAACGGCTGGGTGCGCCCGATCGTTCAGCAGAACCTGCGCATCGCCGCCTGATCCCTCAGCGACACACGCTCCAGCGCCCGACATCGACATGAAAGTGATTGCGATGGGCGGCGTTGTAATCCGGACTCAACACCACACTGAACGCCTCGCAGGCGCCATCACGCACCTGACGTAGAAACTGCGCGTTCTGATTTTGCTTCGGCCAGTCCTTGAGCACGCTGATCGCGCGACCATCCGCCAGACGGAAGCCGGCAATGTCCAGCGCATCGGCGCGGGCATGGCGGCTAAGCGCGCCGCTATCGCGGTTGTAGACGTTGCGGCAGGCGAAGCTGCCGAGGTGATCGACCCGCGCCACCGACTGACCGTAGGCCTGCTGCGCCGCCGGTTGCAGCGTATGGTGCTCGAACATCGCGAACGCCACGGCCAACGGGCAACTGGCGAGAAAGCTGCTGCTGAGCCCCACCCCGCCGCCCTGCACGCGCAAAGCGCCGATCAGCGGGCATTTGGCATCGGGACTGTCGGCCTGTGGCGAAACCCGCAGGCCAGAGCTGCCCAGCGCCTGTGCGCACAGGGCCGGATCGCTGCGCAGGCGCATCAACTTGTAGCCCGTGAGCCAGTTGGGCGTCGCCTGCACGTCCAGCGGCGCCCACGGGTTCCACTGCGGCGGCACATCGAGCCAGCCGCGCCAGACGCCGATCAGCCCGCCACCAATGATCAGCAGCCCTGCCAACACCAGCCAGCGCCCCATGCTTATCCCTTGAAGAATTGATTGGCCTTGGCGTACGGCATCGAACGGGAGGTGAAGGTGAACGTGCCGGACTGCTGGATTTCTTCCGCCGCGC
Organism: Pseudomonas sp. GW456-12-1-14-TSB6; assembly: GCF_059424205.1. Classification (NCBI taxonomy): domain Bacteria; kingdom Pseudomonadati; phylum Pseudomonadota; class Gammaproteobacteria; order Pseudomonadales; family Pseudomonadaceae; genus Pseudomonas; species Pseudomonas sp. GW456-12-1-14-TSB6. The sequence goes on along the minus strand of NZ_JBWKZE010000017.1, from coordinate 133,283 downwards.
GGAAAAACTCACCCAACGCCGCCAGTGCCAGCGCCGAGCCGGTGCTGATCCGCTTCACGCCCATTTCTTCCAGCTGTTGCACCGTCAGCTTCAAGCCGCCGGACATCAACACATTGACCGGTTTCGGCGCCACCGCGCGCACCACCGCCAGAACTTCTTCGGCGGTGCGCAGGCCCGGCGCGTACAACACGTCAGCGCCGGCTTCGGCAAAGGCCTGCAAGCGGCGGATGGTGTCGTTGAGATCGGGATTGCCGTGCAGATAGTTTTCCGCACGGGCGGTCAGGGTGAAGGGAAACGGCAAGGTGCGCACGGCAGCGACGGCGGCTTCGATCCGTGCCACCGCGTGTTCGAAGCAGTAGATCGGCGAGTCTTCCCGGCCGGTGGCATCTTCGATCGAGCCACCCACGGCGCCCGCCTCGGCGGCGCGGATCAGACTCTGCGCCGATTCGGCCGGGGCGTCGGCGAAGCCGTTTTCCAGATCCACCGCCACCGGCAGATCGGTGGCCGCGACAATCGCCCGGACATTGGCCAACGTATCGTCAAGACTCAGGCCACCATCGGGCTTGCCTTGGGAAAACGCATAACCGGCGCTGGTGGTCGCCAGCGCCTGATAGCCGAGACTGGCGAGCATCTTCGCGGAACCGGCATCCCACGGATTGGGAATCACGAAAATCCCGGGGCGTTCGTGCAGGGCTTTGAAGGCTTCGGCTTTACGGGCTTGTTGTTGAGGGGCTTGGGCATCCATCGGCAGGCTCCTGGGCAGGAAAAAATCCGCCTCAGAGCAGGCCAAGTTGCTCGGCGGCGGGTTCTCTGTATAGCTCAGGCAAAGGTCGCAGGCCAGGCAAACGTTGCATCAGTTGTGCGTGAAAACGTTGCGCCAGCTTCGCCGCAAGAATGTTGTCGGCGGTGTGCAGGAAGATGTACGGCGTGCGGCCCTCTTCGATCCACTCGGCAATCTTCGCCACCCACGGCACCAGGAACGGGTCGTTGGCCTCAAGTTCCGGATGGCCGATGAAGCGCACCTGCGGGAACTGGGTGAACGCCGCCGGACGCGTCGGAACGCGGGGCTTTTTCGATTGAGCGTGGATCACCGACGACTCGGTCGACAGGCAACTGAACAGTGCGCGCGGATCAAGGCAGATGCGCTCCACACCGCGATCCAGCAGCAGCCGGTTGAGCAGTCGCTCACTCTCACCCTTGGCGAAGAACTGTTCATGGCGCACCTCCACAGCCAGCGGACAATCCAGCGCATCGATGAACGCAGCAAGCTCCGGCAAACGGTGCGGGGTGAAGCTTTTCGACAGTTGCAACCACATTGGCGAGACGCGCTCACCGAGCGGCTTGAGTAGCTGGAGGAAGGTTTCGGCGGCGGTCAGTTGATCGCGCAAGTCGCCGCTGTGGCTGATGTCACCGGGGAACTTGGCGGTGAAACGAAAGTGCTCCGGCATCACCTCGGCCCAGCGCTGCACGGTGGCAGGCGAAGGGCTGGCGTAGAAGGTCGTGTTGCCTTCCACGGCGTTGAACACTTGCGAATAGAGTCCGAGGAAATCGGAGGTCTTGGCGTCTACCGGATACAGATACTCGCGCCAGGCGTTTTCGCTCCAGGACGGGCAACCGAGGTAGTAAGGCAGATCCATCAGATGTACAGATCGAGGCCCAGCACGTCTGCATCCCAATCGACAAAACCGGCGGTGCTCAGGTAGCTGGCCAGGGCCATGGCCACGCTTTTCTTCATCGCGCGGTGATAAATCATGTCTTGTTGGCGGGCGGGCAGATTGCTCAGGCGTTGCGCGGTGGCTTTGGCGGCACGGGCAGCCAGTTGCTCTTCGGTCGGGAATTCCAGCTCGCCGTCGATATCGTCGACGGACTCATCCAGCGCCGGATTGCCTTTGCGAGGCTTGCGCTTGATGGGGTAGGAATGAGTGGAAACGCCGTCTATACGCATAAAGTCATGCTCGGTATCGATGATGGCAATTTAGCGGCACCTGACCGACTTAGCAAATCGCCGAGTGATAACTAGAACACATAAAAGGCAAAAGGTTTAAAGCGCGGGGTTAGAAACGGACGATTGGCAGATCGGGTGGGACCCTGCGGCGAATGCCACAGGGTGAATGGCCTCAGCGGGCTTTCGGGGTGGCCACTTTGTCGCGCAGGTAAACCGGCTGGGCGTCGTCTGCCGGAATCGCTTCACCGCGCTCCCAGGCAAATCGCGCCAGGGTCAGCAGGTCTTCGGCGTGGGGCAGCATGCCAGCGTCAGATCCAGTGAGGTTTACAGCGATGCGCTCACCATAACCCCAGCCAGTGCCGGCTCCGAACCAGTCACCCGAAGCATCGTCCGGCAGCGCAGCGACTTCCGGCGGCAGCACCGCTTCGGTGCCGACCAGACGCATCTCCCCGGCCGTCTCGCGATAGCAGCCCCAATACACCTCATCCATCCGCGCATCGATGGCGGCCGCGACCTGGCTCACGCCGTGCTCGCGATAAGCCCGTTGCGCCAGCACGGCCAGGTTCGACACCGGCAACACCGGGCGATCCAGCGCAAAGGCCAGGCCTTGCACCACGCCAATGGCAATCCGCACACCGGTGAATGCGCCCGGGCCACGTCCGAAGGCGATGGCGTCCACCGCTTGCAGGGTGGTGCCGGCGTCGGCCAGCAGTTGCTGGATCATCGGCAGCAGTTTCTGCGCGTGCAGGCGCGGGATCACCTCGTAATGGCTCGTGACCTTGCCGTCATGCAGCAAGGCAACGGAGCAAGCTTCAGTCGCGGTGTCCAGGGCCAGCAAGGTGCTCATCGATGTGTCCGTAAATCAGGTGGGGGAAAAAGTGCGCCAGTATAAACAACTACGGCCCGCAAGCGGGCCGTGGATGATGCAGCGGATCAGGTTTTTCAGCTCAGCGCTTCAAGCACCTTGGCGGTGATCGCTTCAACCGAACCGACGCCAGGGATATGGCTGTACTTCGGCTTGCCACCGTTTTTGGCGGACAGGTTCTGGTAGAACTCCACCAGCGGCTTGGTCTGCGAATGGTAGACCGACAGGCGATGGCGCACGGTTTCTTCGGTGTCGTCCTTGCGCTGTACCAGCTCTTCACCGGTGATGTCGTCTTTGCCGGCCAGTTTCGGCGGGTTGTAGACGATGTGGTAAACGCGGCCGCTGGCCTCGTGAACGCGACGCCCGGCGATACGTTGAACGATTTCTTCGTCTTCAACGGCGATTTCGACCACGGCGTCCAGCTCGACACCGGCAGTCACCAGCGCTTCAGCCTGAGGAATGGTGCGCGGGAAGCCATCGAACAGGAAACCCTTGGCGCAATCGGCTTGAGCGATACGGTCCTTGACCAGCGCGATGATCAGGTCATCCGACACCAGGCCGCCGGCATCCATGATGCTCTTGGCCTTGATGCCCAGCTCGGTGCCGGCCTTGACCGCAGCACGCAGCATGTCGCCGGTGGAGATTTGCGGAATGCCGAATTTCTCGGTGATGAACTTAGCCTGAGTACCTTTACCGGCCCCGGGAGCTCCCAGCAGAATGACGCGCATCGATGTGCTCCTCAATTTTTTATATAAAAAACAACGGATTCGCCTCGTGGGGCCAATCTCATAAAACGGGTCGTGGCCGCCCAAACGGCCAAAGGCTGATCAAGATACACAGCAGGCTGCGCCCACACAAGACGCCAAAAGTCGGAGAAACCGGCGCCCGCCGCGACCTTGCGACGCGGTTCCCCAAGTCGCAACCCCATCATTAACTGTCGCCTGACCGCATTTTTCCCACGGCCAATAAACGGCACCCGAGGTTCGCCCCGGGTGCCCCGCCCCACGCAGAAAACCTTAGCCGGTATTTCGCAAACCGGCGGCAATCCCCGCCACAGACACCAGCAACGCCTGTTCCACCGGGCTGCCCTGCTCGACATTCTGCTGCCGCGAACGCGCCAGCAACTCGGCCTGCAATAGATGCAGCGGGTCGAGGTAGGTGTTGCGCAGACGGATGAATTCCAGGGTGTCCGGGCTATGTGCCAGTAGCTGCGACTGACCGGTCAGGCCGAGGACAACGGAACAGGCCTGCGACAATAGGTCGCGTAAGTGCGCACCCAACGGCAGCAACTCCGGCTCCACCAGACGCTCGTCGTAGGACAGCGCGATATCGGCGTCGGCCTTGGCCAGCACCATTTCCAGCATGTCGATGCGGGTGCGGAAGAACGGCCACTGCTCGCGCATCTGCCCGAGCAATTCGCCTTCGCCGCGCTCCAATGCTTTGCTCAATGCGGTTTCCCAGCCGAGCCAGGCCGGCAGCATCAGGCGAGTCTGGGTCCAGCCGAAGATCCATGGAATCGCCCGCAGACTTTCGATCCCGCCGGCGCGGCGCTTGGCCGGACGGCTGCCCAATGGCAAGCGGCCCAACTCCTGCTCCGGTGTGGATTGACGGAAATACTCAACGAATTGCGGGTTCTCCCGCACTACCGCACGGTAAGCAGCGACGCCGTCAGCGGCCAGTTCGTCCATCAGATGCCGCCATTCGGGGGTTGGTGGCGGCGGAGGCAACAGGGTCGCTTCGAGCACCGCCGCCAGATACAGATTGAGGTTTTGCTCGGCGATGTCCGGCAGGCCGAATTTGAATCGAATCATTTCCCCCTGCTCGGTGGTGCGGAAACGTCCGGCCACCGACCCCGGCGGCTGCGACAGAATCGCCGCATGCGCCGGGCCGCCGCCACGGCCTACGGTGCCACCACGACCGTGGAACAGCAGCAGTTCGACTTGCTGCTCGCGGCAGATTTCCACCAGCCGCTCCTGCGCCCGGTACTGCGCCCAGGCCGCAGCGGTAGTGCCGGCGTCCTTGGCCGAGTCGGAATAGCCGATCATCACTTCCTGCGGGCCTTGCAGCCGCGCGCGGTAACCGGGCAGCAGCAACAGGCGTTCGATCACAGGTCCTGCGTTGTCGAGGTCGGCAAGGGTTTCGAACAGCGGCACCACGCGCATCGGCCGCAGTACGCCGGACTCCTTGAGCAGCAGTTGCACCGCCAGCACATCGGAAGCGGCACCGGCCATGGAGATCACGTAGGAGCCCAGCGAAGCGCCCGGCGCGGCGGCGATTTCCTTGCAGGTGGCGAGCACTTCGGCGGTGTCGGCCGAGGGTTTGAAATGCGCCGGCAGCAGCGGCCGACGGTTTTGCAGTTCGCGGGTCAGGAAGCTGATGCGCTGTTCTTCATCCCACTCCTCGTATTTGCCGAGGCCGAGGTAATCGGTGATTTCAGTCATGGCCGCGCTGTGGCGCGACGAATCCTGACGCACATCGAGTCGCACCAGGAACAGACCGAAGGTCACGGCCCGGCGCAGGCAATCGAGCAACGGCCCATCGGCGATCACGCCCATGCCGCATTCGTGCAGCGAGTTGAAACACAGCTCCAGCGGATCGAGCAGGTCGCGGTTGTTGTGCAGCACATCGGCCGGTGCCGGGGTGGTTGCGGTCAGCGATGCATGAGCCCAGTTGCGCGTGGCGCGCAGCCGTTCACGCAATTGTTTGAGCACTGCCCGATACGGCTCGGCACTGTCGCCGGCCCGGGCCTTGAGCGCGTCGTTGGCCTGCTGCATCGACAGTTCGGCGGCCAGGTGATCGACATCACGCAGGTACAGATCCGCCGCCATCCAGCGCGCCAGCAACAGCACTTCGCGGGTCACGGCAGCGGTCACGTTCGGGTTACCGTCGCGGTCACCGCCCATCCACGAAGCGAAGCGGATCGGCGCAGCTTCCAGCGGCAAGCGCAAACCGGTAGCGGCGAACAGCGCCTGATCGGCCTTGCGCATATGGTGGGGAATCGCCTGCCACAGCGAATGTTCGATCACCGCAAAACCCCACTTCGCTTCGTCCACCGGAGTCGGGCGGGTGCGGCGGATTTCTTCGGTGTGCCAGGCTTCGGCGATCAGGCGTTGCAGGGTGTTGTGGATCTGCTCGCGTTCGGCCGTGGTCAGGTCACGGTGATCCTGCGCCGCCAGTTGCGCGGCAATCGCGTCGTACTTCTGGATCAGCGTGCGCCGGGCCACTTCGGTCGGGTGCGCGGTCAGTACCAGTTCGATTTCCAGCCGCGCCAGTTGCCGGGCCAGGGATTCGGCACTGTGCCCTTCCTTGCGCAGGCGGGCGAGCAGTTCCGGCAGCACGCGGGACTCGAACGGCGCGGCCTGGGTCTCCTCGCGGCGATGGATGAGCTGGTACTGCTCGGCGATGTTCGCCAGGTTGAGAAACTGGTTGAAGGCTCGCGCCACCGGCAGCAGTTCGTCTTCGCTCAATTGATTGAGGCTGGCGCTGAGTTCGGCGTCCATCGAGCCGCGCCGGTCGGCCTTGGCGCCCTTGCGGATCTGCTCGATCTTGTCGAGAAACGCCTCGCCGTACTGGTCACGAATGGTGTTGCCCAACAGCTCACCGAGCAGGTGAACGTCTTCGCGCAAGCGTGCATCAATATCGGTCATCAGCATCTCTCCAGCAGTAATCGGTGACGGATCGCAAGTGAGTGGATGAACAGAGAGTGCCGCTCTGGGACGCTTCTTACAAGCAGACGACGAAGGGACTTTAAACCTTGAGGGTTGAAGCTAGTCTCAAGGGTAAGCCGCACAACGGCTTGCCGCCGGCATACGCCGGACACTCACCAAGACCTGCCATGAGCAGGTGCGACATGAGGTTTTTATGAAAATCCGTGAACTCGCCCAGCATTGGGAAGAAACCGCCAAGGGTCGCCTGACCGACACCGGCTACACGATTCAACTGGATGTGGAAGCTGCCGCACGGCTGGCGGCGATCGCCGAGATGTACCCCAAACGCCATGCCGAAGAATTGCTCGGCGAGCTGATCGGCGCCGCCCTCGAAGAGTTCGAAGCGAGCCTGCCGTATGTGAAAGGCTCGACCGTGGTCGCCACCGACGAAGAAGGCGATCCGCTGTATGAGGATGTCGGCCCGACCCCGCGTTTTCTCGCGTTGTCGCGGCGTCATCTGCATGACTTGTCGGCTGCTGCCGGGAAGCAGAAACACTGATTCCTGACCCTTCAGAACGGTGGGAATGGTTTGCCCTCGATGGCGTCAGTTCAGCAGCACATGTGCTGTATTTGATGGCCTCATCGCTGGCAAGCCAGCTCCCACAGGGACTGTGTCCCCCCCTCCGCTTTTGCGCCGTTTCTCGCCCGCGCGTACCTCTGCCCACCGCCAAAGTTCCCGGTTTAGAGCCCTGTCCGTTCGGTCAAAGTTTTTTTTGGCGATGGGCCATCTTTTCTGAACTTTTGAAAAATGCCTTCGGTCGGAACAGGTAACCACGCCTGGAACGAGCGTTTCAAAACGCGCTGACACATGACGGTTGTCACTCCTCGACCAGGATGGATTTCGAAGCTTCCAAGGAGTTAACCAATGGAGTTGAAGACCATGAAGACCCAAACCTCGTTCTCCCACCTGCGCGGTCTGAAACTGGCTGCTCTGGCCATCGGCACCAGCTTCGTGCTGGCCGGTTGTGCCGGCAATCCACCGACCGAGCAATACGCCGTCACTCAATCGGCAGTCAACAGCGCGGTCAGCGCTGGCGGTACCGAGTTCGCCGCCGTGGAGATGAAGCAGGCTCAGGACAAGCTGAAGCAAGCCGAAATCGCCATGCACGACAAGAAGTATGACGAAGCCCGTCGCTTGTCCGAGCAGGCCGAGTGGGATGCCCGCGTTGCCGAACGCAAGGCTCAGGCAGCCAAGGCCGAACTGGCTGTGAAGGACTCCCAGAAAGGTGTTCAGGAATTGCGTCAGGAAAGTCAGCGCCCAGTGCAGTAAGCGCGCATCCCGACCGCAAGGCTGAAACTCTTATCGATATAAAGGACGAACGATTATGCGTAAACAACTGATGATCCCCGCTCTCCTGGCTGCAAGCGTTGCCCTGGCTGCCTGCTCCACGCCACCCAACCCGAACCTGGAACAGGCACGCACCAACTACGCCGGCCTGCAGGCCAACCCGCAGGCAAGCAAGGTCGCTGCGCTGGAAACCAAGGACGCCAGCGACTATCTGGACAAGGCCGACAAGGCTTATCTGGATAAAGAAGACGCCGCCAAGGTCGATCAACTGGCTTATCTGACCAACCAGCGCGTGGAAGTGGCCAAGCAGACCATCGCTCTGCGCACCGCTGAAAACAACCTGAAGAACGCCGCCGCCCAACGTGCCCAGGCCCGTCTGGATGCCCGCGATCAGCAGATCAAACAGCTGCAGGACAGTCTCAACGCCAAGCAGACCGACCGCGGCACGCTGGTGACTTTCGGTGACGTGCTGTTCGCCACCAACAAGGCCGACCTGAAATCCAGCGGTCTGGTGAACATCAACAAACTGGCGCAATTCCTCCAGGAAAACCCTGATCGCAAAGTGATCGTCGAGGGCTACACCGACAGCACCGGTACCGCGAGCTACAACCAGTCGCTGTCCGAGCGTCGCGCGACTTCGGTGCAGGTTGCGCTGATCAAGATGGGTGTAGACCCGTCGCGTATCGTCGTACAGGGTTATGGCAAGGAATACCCGGTGGCGGATAACACCTCGGTCTCGGGCCGTGCGATGAACCGTCGCGTGGAAGTGACCATTTCCAACGACAACCAGCCAGTGATGCCGCGTTCGGCCGTGAGCTCGACCTCGCACTGATTCGCTGAGCGGTAAATGAAAAGCCCCGCCTGAGTGATCAGGCGGGGCTTTTTTGTCTGACGCAGATTTACTCTTCGAGCTTCTGCGGCGTCTCCTGGCCCATGCAGCGCACGGCCCTTTTCTGGCTGTTGACCAGCACCCCGGTCAGGCCTTTCTGTTCGGTGTCGAACAGCACCAGCACGCCATCGATGCATTGCGCCACTTGCGGCGCCGGGGTCAGGGAGACCTTGTAGTCTTCGCCGGGAACGGTCTTGAGCATGGTGAAGTCGTTGAGCAGCAACGCATCCTCGGGTTTGGCGAAGTGCAGGTAGCCGTAGTACCACAGGGCGCCGACGGTGCCGAGGATGCTGCAGATGCCGGTGATGATCAGCGGGATGGCGTTACGTTCTTCACTCATTGCGGACTCTCTGGTGGTTCGTCTTCAGAATTCGGGGGTGTCGGATAATTCGGGATCTCGCCGAGACGGCGCAGGCCGTTGAAGTGTTCGGGATCGTCGAGGTAGCGCAGCATCACCTGACGCCAGACCGGGTCGCCGAAGGTCTGCACATGCCCGCCCCGGGTCAGCTGCAGCACACGCGGTGGCGGCGCAGCTTGATACAGACGGATGCCGTTGGAAAGGGGCACCAGCGGATCGTCGAGGCTGTGGAAGATCAGTTTCGGCACGCCATTGAGCTGCGGCATGGCGTTGATCGCACTGTCGCTGTCCGGCACCAGCCACGACAGCGGCACCTGAAACGGCCAGGTCAACCATGAAGTGCTGAGGGCGTACTGGCCGACGCTGCGGTAACTGGCGGGCACGCCGTCGAGCACCAGGGCCTTGAGCTGTTTTTGCCTTTGCGGATGTTGCACCAGCCAATGCACCGCCATCGCCCCGCCGAGACTCTGGCCCAGCAGCACCAGCGGCTTGCCTTTGACCTCCGGCGCCTTGTCCAGCCAGGCGAAGGCGGCATCGATGTCCTGATAGATCGCCGGCAGGCTCGGTTCGCCCTCGGACAAACCGTAACCGCGATAGTCCACCAGCAGCACCTGATAGCCGTTCTTCGGCAACCACCAGCTCCCGCCCAAGTGCATCGGCAAATTGCCGCCGTTGCCGTGCAGGTGCAGCACCGTACCCTTGACCTCGACACCCGGTTTGGCCGGCAGCCACCAGGCATTCAGCTTGAGGCCGTCGGCGGTGGTCAGGGTGACGGTGCGGTATTCGAGCTTGGCCTTTTCCGGGGTGAAGATCTGCCCCGGTTCAGGGTAGAACAGCAAGGAACTGCAACCGCCGAGGGTCAGAAGCAGGCAAAGGATGCCGAGGATTCTCATCCGGTGAAACCTCGCAAAATTTCGGGTTGGAATTAGATCGTTCCCACGTCGAGGCGTCGAACCGTCCGCGTGGGAATGCCGCCATGGACGCTCCGCGTCCACTGTGACGCGGAGCGTCACGGGATGCATTCCCACGCAGAGCGTGGGAACGATCAATCGGTGTGGTTACAGGATGTTGGAGTAATCCGCCTCGATCCGGTCCAGGCTCAAGTGATTGAGGAAGTTGGAGAAGCACATCCACGCCGACAACGCGTTCATGTCGCGGAACTGGTCCGGCAGGTACTTCGGCGGCACCACCAATCCTTCGTCCACCAACTGACGCAGGGTTCGCATGTCTTCCAACGTGGTCTTGCCACAGAACAACAGCGGGATCTGCTCGAGCTTGCCCTTGCGCACGGCCAACTGAATGTAGTTGTAAACCATGATGAAGCCCTTGAGGTAGGACAAGTCTTTGGTGAATGGCAGGCCGGTCGGCGTCGATCCACGGAAAACCCGACTGGCGTTGCCGTAGCTTTCCGCCATCTCGAAGCCCTGCTCGCGGAAGAACTCGAAAATCTGCAGAAAGTCCGCACCCTCCTCGACCATGTGAATGGCGCGGGTGCGGTTGGTCAGTTTGCGCAGGCGGCTCGGGTAGGAGGCGAAGGTGATGATTTCCATCAGGATCGCCAGGCCTTCCTGAGTCACCGTCGACGAGGGCGGGCCCTTGGACAGGAAGGTGCAGATCGGCTGGTTCAAGCCGTTGAGCGTGGTGCCGACGTGCACCAGGCCTTCGTGAACTTCCAGCGCGCGCACGTCGCGGTCGTTGAACATCGCGTCGGTGCGGATCTTGATGTAGTCGGCACCCGCCGCCGCATCGGCGACGATACCGTCGGACTCAAACACGCGGATGGTTTCTTCAGCCTCGCCGAACACCTTGTTCAGGCGAGTTTGCAGCAGGTGCACGGCGTCTTTGGCGGTGAGGATCTTCGGTTCGTCCTTCAGGTCGCCACGGCCGTCGATGTTGTTCAGATAGTCCGACATCATCAGGCCGAGGTCGGCCAGGGTCGGGTCACCGGCGTGGAACGCATCGGACGCGGCGCCGTACAGTTCCTGGGAAATCAGGCCGAAATCCTCGGTGCCGCGCGCTTCGAGCATGCGCACCACCATCCGGTATTCCTTGCACATGCGGCGCATGATCTGGCCGACCGGGTTGAACTGGCCGAGCTGACGGGTGATGTCGCGCTCGATGTTCTGGAATTCCAGCTTGACCTTGCTCGAATCGAAGGACAGCGGCCGGTTGAGGTAGTAGTCACGATCCACCGCCGGCAATTCCTTGCCCTTGGCCTTGAGGAAGCCCTTGCGGATGTTCTCGTCCCACTTGACCGCGTCGAGCACGCGGATCGGCGTCTGCGCCAGCACTATGCGATCGGACAGAATGCGTATCGTCTGCTGGTAATCGTCCACCCGAAACTCCTGTAGAAAACGTGACGAACTGAATTATTTGGCTTTGGCCTGATGCTGATAGCGCGCCGCTTCGACGAAAACGTCGGAATTGGCCGGGTCGTCGAGGTAAGCAAAGACCTTTTCAAGCGGGCTGTCGACCTGCACGCCCTCGCCGTCATCGGTCTGGAAGCCCTGGCCGTCGAGGGCTTTCTGGGCGATGGCCTGGTTGATCTGTTCGAGGTCGAGGTTGTAGATCACCAGTTCGCGCTTGTCGGTGATCTCGAAGCCGGCGATGGTGAAGTGCCCGCCGTATTGCGCCGGCACCCTCGCCGACAGGTACCAGCGGTTGCCGTGGCGCGACACCGTGAACGGATAGGCTTCACGCTCCCGGGGTTTGGCTTTGAAATACGCAACCGCCTGATAGCGGTCGTTGCCCAGGCGCGTCAGCTCCAGATTCATCGGCTCGCCCCAGGCATTGGTGCTCGACCATTTGCCGAGCAGGCCCTTGGGCGCCGGTTCACTGGCGGGCAGCGGCTCCTTGAAGGTCACCAGACATCCGCTGAGCAGCAGGAACGACAAGGCGATCAGCACGCCACGCCAGGCTTTCATTCGACACTCCCTTGAACACCCGTTTCTTCTGATCGTTCCGACGCTCCGCGTGGGAATGCATACAGTGACGCTCTGCGTCACATTGGACGCAGAGCGTCCATGGCGGCATTCCCACGCAGAGCGAGGGAACGATCAGGGTCGAGAATTACACCGACGCGAGTACCAGGTGCATATAGCGCGTCAGAATGCCGAGCATGTCCTCTTCGGCCAAAGGCTCGGCGTCGTTGAGCAGGCCCTGATATTCCATCCGTCCGATAATCGCCGTCAACACCTTGGCATCCTGCTGTGGCTCGCGTGAGCCCAATACCTGGAACAACTGGCAGGTGCCCTGCAACAGAATCTGCTGATGGGAACGCACCAGTTCCGCCAGACGCGGGTTGAGCAGCGCTTCCTGGCGGAACGCCTGCTCGGCCATCAAATGCTCGCGACGGTTGACCAGTTGCCGGTGCACGTAGTCGGCCATCAACCGCGCGATATCGTCGGCCAGTTGCGAACGCGATTCCGGGCTGCCGTCACCGCTGACCACCATTTCGCGCAGCAGGCCTTCGTTGTTGATCCACAGCTTGGCCATGTAGGCCGCGCTGCGTTCGACGTACTGGGCGAAGGTATCGGTGAGCAGGTCATCGATGTCCTTGAAGTAATACGTGGTGGCCGACAGCGGCACACCGGCCTCGGCCGCCACCGCCCGGTGACGCACGGCCCGCACACCGTCGCGCACGACAATGCGCATCGCCGCATCGAGAATGTCCTGTCGACGCTGTTCACTGCCCTGCCGGCTGGCCTTGCGGCCCTGGTACTGAACACTTTCAGCGACCGCAGTGGCGATTCCCGCTGCACCCTCTTGAGCCATTGCACCGATCACGACAGGCATACCTCTGTTGTTTTCTTCAAAATTAACCATTTGATACGTTTGTACCAGACAGGCAATAAAAAGCCGCCTATTTCAGGCGGCTTTTTTATTGAAACACTTACGCTTGTGGCCGCATGTGCGGGAACAGGATCACGTCGCGGATCGACGGGGAGTTGGTCAGCAGCATCACCAGACGGTCGATGCCGATACCTTCACCGGCCGTCGGCGGCATGCCGTACTCCAGCGCGCGAACGAAGTCAGCGTCGTAGTGCATGGCTTCGTCGTCGCCGGCGTCCTTGTCGGCCACCTGCGCCATGAAACGCTCGGCCTGGTCTTCCGCGTCGTTCAGCTCGGAGTAGGCGTTGGCGATTTCACGGCCGCCGATGAACAGCTCGAAGCGGTCGGTGACGTTCGGGTTGTCGTCGTTGCGACGAGCCAGCGGCGACACTTCGAACGGATACTGGGTAATGAAGTGCGGCTGTTCCAGCTTGTGCTCGACCAGCTCTTCGAAAATCATCACCTGCAGCTTGCCCAGACCTTCGAAGCCCAGCACCTTGGCGCCGGCCTTCTTGGCGATGGCGCGAGCCTTGTCGATGTCGTTCAGGTCATCGGCGGTCAGCTCAGGGTTGTACTTGAGGATCGAGTCGAACACCGACAGGCGCACGAACGGCTCGCCGAAGTGGAACACCTTGTCGCCGTACGGCACGTCGGTGCTGCCCAGAACCAGCTGCGCCAGTTCGCGGAACAGTTCTTCGGTCAGGTCCATGTTGTCTTCGTAGTCGGCGTAAGCCTGGTAGAACTCCAACATGGTGAATTCTGGGTTATGACGAGTCGAAACGCCTTCGTTACGGAAGTTGCGGTTGATCTCGAACACTTTTTCGAAGCCGCCAACCACCAGGCGCTTGAGGTACAGCTCCGGCGCGATACGCAGGAACATTTCCATGTCCAGCGCGTTGTGATGGGTTTCGAACGGCTTGGCCGCGGCGCCGCCAGGAATGGTCTGCAGCATCGGCGTTTCGACTTCGAGGAAGTCGCGCTTCATCAGGAAGCTGCGGATGTGCGCGATCACTTGCGAACGTACGCGGAAGGTCTGGCGCACGTCTTCGTTGACGATCAGGTCAACGTAGCGCTGACGGTAGCGCTGTTCGGTGTCGGTCAGGCCGTGGTGCTTGTCCGGCAGCGGGCGCAGGGATTTGGTCAGCAGGCGCACGCTGGTCATCTCGACATACAGGTCGCCCTTGCCGGAGCGGGCCAGGGTGCCTTCGGCGGCGATGATGTCGCCCATGTCCCAGGTTTTCACCGCGGCCAGGGTTTCTTCGGACAGGGTCTTGCGGTTGACGTAGACCTGGATGCGACCGGTCATGTCCTGGATCACCATGAACGAGCCACGGTTGAGCATGATGCGACCTGCAACCTTGACCGGGATCGCAGCCTCTGCCAGCTCTTCCTTGGTCTTGTCCGCGTACTGTTTCTGCAACGCATCGCAGTAGTTGTCGCGGCGGAAGTCGTTCGGGAAGGCGTTGCCCTTGGCGCGCTCGGCAGCAAGCTTTTCCTTGCGCAGAGCGATCAGGGAGTTTTCTTCCTGTTGCAGGGCTTGCGGATCGAGTTGTAGGTCGCTCATGTCTTTAAATTTTCCATCACAGGTTCGTTGCCCCCGCCGGCGACGGGGGACTTGAGGTCGGTTGAAAGCTTACAGCCCCGATTTCAGGCTGGCTTCCAGGTATTCGTCGATGTCGCCGTCGAGTACCTTGTCGCAGTCGCTGCGTTCGATGTTGGTGCGCAGATCCTTGATCCGCGACGCATCGAGCACGTACGAACGGATCTGGTGACCCCAGCCGATATCGGACTTGGTGTCTTCCAGGGCCTGGGACGCCGCGTTGCGCTTCTGCATTTCCTGCTCGTACAACTTGGCCCGCAGCATTTTCATGGCGGTGTCCTTGTTGGCGTGCTGGGAACGTTCGTTCTGGCAGCTCACCACGGTGTTGGTCGGTACGTGGGTGATACGTACGGCCGAGTCGGTGGTGTTTACGTGCTGACCACCGGCACCGGAGGAACGATAGGTGTCGATCCGCAGGTCTGCCGGGTTGATTTCGATTTCCACCTTGTCATCGATCTCTGGCGAGACGAAAACCGCGGAGAACGAGGTGTGGCGACGGTTGCCGGAGTCGAACGGGCTCTTGCGCACCAGACGGTGTACGCCGATCTCGGTACGCAGCCAGCCAAAGGCGTATTCGCCCTTGATGTGCACGGTCGCACCCTTGATCCCGGCGACTTCACCGGCCGACAGCTCCATGATGGTCGCGTCGAAACCGCGTTTGTCGGCCCAGCGCAGGTACATGCGCAGCAGGATGTTGGCCCAGTCCTGGGCTTCGGTGCCGCCGGAACCGGCCTGGATGTCCAGGTAGGCGTTGTTCGGGTCCATCTCGTGGCTGAACATACGGCGGAATTCGAGCTTGGACAGGGACTCTTCGAGACCTTGAAGGACTTCGACGACGTCGTTGACCGCGCCCTCGTCGTTCTCTTCAACGGCCATGTCCAGCAGCTCGCGGCAATCGGCCAGGCCACCGTTCAGTTCGTCGAGGGTATCGACGATCTGCGCCAGCGCAGCGCGCTCGCGGCCCAGTTCCTGGGCGTATTCAGGTTTGTTCCAGACGGCAGGATCTTCAAGCTCGCGATTGACTTCGATCAGGCGCTCATGCTTTTGATCGTAGTCAAAGATACCCCCGAATAGTTTCGGAGCGCTCGGACAGGTCCTTGATGGTGTTCAGGATCGGGTTGATTTCCATGACGGGCAGCACTCGTTGGCGAACTTTTGAAAGCCGGCGAGTATAACGTAATCAAGCTGTCACGGCAGCCCGTCTGGCGGCTCTTGAGGCGAATGAACCCAATGGTTCATTCGATCCCCACCTGATTGCGCCCGTTGTTCTTGGCCAGGTACAGGCCACGGTCCGCCGCCGAGATCAGCAACCGGCAGTCGCTGCCCGACTCCGGCACCATGGTCGCCAGGCCGATGCTGATGGTCAGGCTCGAGCCTTCGGCCGGGGCATTGTGCGGAATCTTCAGCGCCGCGACCGTCTGGCGCAGCTTTTCCGCCACCAGTCGGGCCCCGCCCGGCGAGGTGTTGGGCAGCACCAGCGCAAATTCTTCGCCGCCATAACGCGCCGGCAGATCGGACGGCCGGGCACTGGCCTCGCGGATGGCCGTGGCGACCTTGCGCAAGGCCTCGTCGCCTTCGACGTGGCCGAAGGTGTCGTTGTAGGACTTGAAGTAATCGACGTCGATCATCAGCAACGACAACTGGCTCTGGTCGCGCAACGAGCGGCGCCATTCCAGTTCCAGGTATTCGTCGAAGTGCCGGCGGTTGGACAGCCCGGTCAGGCCGTCGGAGTTCATCAGGCGTTGCAGGACGAGGTTGGTGTCGAGCAATTGCTGCTGGCTGACCCGCAACGCGCGGTAGGCCGCGTCCCGTTGCAGCAGGGTCATGTAGGAGCGCGAGTGATAGCGGATGCGCGCCACCAGCTCGATGTTGTCCGGCAGTTTGACCAGATAATCGTTGGCCCCGGCGGAGAACGCCGCGCTCTTGATCAGCGGGTCTTCCTTGGTCGACAGGACAATGATCGGAATGTCTTTGGTCGCCGGGTGATTGCGGTATTCGCGCACCAGGCTCAGGCCGTCGAGGCCCGGCATCACCAGATCCTGCAGGATCACGGTCGGCTTGATCCGCACCGCGTGGGCCACGGCCTGATGCGGGTCGGAGCAGAAGTGGAAGTCGATGTTCTCTTCATTCGACAGCCCACGGCGCACGGCCTCGCCGATCATCGCCTGATCGTCCACCAACAACACCATGGCGGCGTTCTCGTCGGTTTTGATGTCATCGATCTGTAAGTCATTCATGGGCGGTCACCTGAGTGCTGCGGGGGCCAGGATTGCCGATGGACGTATTCATTTTGGGAAAATCTCCAGCAACCGTGGCGCTATCTTTTCCAGTGGACGGATTTCTACGGCCGCATCGATGGCCGCTGCGGCCTTGGGCATGCCGTACACCGCACTGCTCTGCTGATCCTGCGCGATGGTCAGGTAACCCTGTTGGCGCATGAGCTTAAGCCCTTGCGCCCCGTCGCGTCCCATCCCTGTCAATAAAACCCCTACTGCGTCACCGTTCCAGTAATTGGCGACGCTTTCGAAAAACACGTCGATCGAGGGGCGGTAGATCTCGTTGACCGGCTCGGCGGTGTAGGCCAGCGTGCCGTTCTTGAGCAAACGAATATGGTGGTTGGTGCCGGCCAGCAGCACTGCGCCGGCCTGCGGCGGTTCGCCTTCGCGGGCCAGACGCACATCCAGGCCGCTGGCGCTGGCCAGCCATTCGGCCATGCCGGCGGCAAACACCTGGTCGACATGCTGCACCAGCACGATGGCCGCCGAAAAGTGGCGCGGCAGGCCTTTGAGCAAGATTTCCAGCGCCGCCGGGCCACCGGCCGAAGAGCCGATCGCCACCAGTCGCTGGCGCGAGGCGGTACTGCGCGGTGCCGCAGGTGCGGGGCGTGAGCGGGCGGTTTTCTCGCCGATCAGCCAGCCGATGTTGAGGATTTTACGCAGCAGCGGCGCCGCCGCTTCCTGAGGATTGCCACCGCCGATGGCCGGGGTATCGACCACGTCCAGCGCGCCGTGGCCCATGGCTTCGAACACCCGGTGCACGTTCTGCTGGCGGTCCACGGTGACGATGACGATCGCACACGGGCTCTCGGCCATGATCCGGCGGGTGGCCTCGACGCCATCCATCACCGGCATGATCAGGTCCATCAGGATCAGGTCCGGGGTGTTCTCCGCGCACAGCCGTACCGCTTCGGCGCCGTTGTTGGCGACCCACAGCACCTGATGCGCCGGCTCGAAGGCCAGCGCGCGGCGCAGGGCCTCCACTGCCAAAGGCATGTCGTTGACGATTGCGATCTTCATGCCCGCGCTCCTCCGATGAGCTCAACCACTGCGTCGAGCAGGGCGTCGTCATGAAAACTGGCCTTGGCCAGATAATAGTCGGCCCCGGCGTCCAGTCCACGGCGGCGATCTTCCTCGCGATCCTTGTAGGACACCACCATCACCGGCAGCGATTGCAGACGGTTGTCGCGGCGCAGCAGCGAAACCAGCTCGATGCCGTCCATGCGCGGCATGTCGATGTCGGTGATCAGCAGATCGAAATCCTCGGAGCGCAGGGCGTTCCAGCCGTCCATGCCATCCACCGCAACGGCCACGTCGTAGCCGCGATTGAGCAGCAGCTTGCGTTGCAGCTCGCGCACGGTCAGCGAGTCGTCGACCACCAGAATCCGTTTGCGCGCGGCTTCTGCGGCCTGATGGCCGTGACGCGCAATGCGCTCCAGACGCCCGGTATTGAGCAGTTTGTCCACCGAACGCAGCATATCTTCGACGTCGACGATCAGCACCACCGAGCCATCGTCGAGCAAGGCCCCGGCGGAAATGTCCTGCACCTTGCCCAGCCGCTCGTCCAGCGGCAGCACCACCAGCGTGCGCTCGCCAATGAAGCGCTCGACCGCCACGCCGTAGATCGCATCGCGCTCGCGGATGACCACGACTTTCAGGGTGTCGCCGCTGTTCTGACTGACCGGACGTTGCAATAACTGACTGGCCGCGACGAGCCCGACATGTCGGCCCTCGTGCCAGAAATGCTGGCGCCCTTCGACCTGCACGATGTCCTCCGGCGCCAGGTCGCACATGCGCTCGATGTGCGCCAGCGGGAAGGCGTAGGCCTCGTCACCGACTTCCACCACCAGGCTGCGCACCACCGACAGGGTCAGCGGCACCTCCAGATGGAAACGGCTGCCCTCGCCCGCCGTCTGTTCCAGCACCACCGCGCCGCGCAGCTGGCGAACCATGTGCTGCACGGCATCGAGGCCGACGCCACGACCGGAGACCTCGGTGACCTTGTCCCGCAGGCTGAAACCCGGCAGAAACAGGAAGGTCAGCAGTTCTTCTTCACTCAACTGGGCGGCGGTTTCCGCGGGCGACAACTGACGTTCGACGATGCTGCGCCGGACCTTTTCCAGATCCACGCCGTTGCCGTCGTCGCTCAGTTCGAGCACCAGCAGACCGGCCTGATGCGAGGCGCGCAGACGGATCAGGCCTTCCTCGGACTTGCCCTTGAGCAGGCGTTCCTGTGGGGTTTCGATGCCGTGATCGACCGCGTTGCGCAGCAGGTGCGTCAGCGGGGCTTCGAGTTTCTCCAGCACATCGCGGTCGACCTGGGTCTTCTCGCCTTCAATCTCCAACCGCACCTGTTTACCGAGGCTGCGACCGAGGTCGCGCACCATCCGCACCTGCCCGGACAGTACATCGGCGAACGGCCGCATGCGGCAGGCCAGCGCGGTGTCGTAGAGCACTTGTGCGCGCTGGCTCGCTTGCCAGGCGAACTCGTCGAGTTCGGCGTTTTTCTCTGCCAGCAGTTGCTGGGATTCGGCGAGCAAACGGCGCGCGTCTTCCAGCGCCTCTTGAGCCTCAAGGCTCAGGGCGTGCTCCTTGAGATGAACGTTGAGACTTTCCAGCGCCCGCAGGCCGTTGTTCTGCATGCGTTTGAGGCGCTGCATCGTGGCCAGGTGCGGCTTGAGGCGCTGGGTTTCCACCAGGGATTTGCTCGACAGGTCGAGCAGGCTGTTCAGACGTTCGGCGGTGACCCGCAGCACCCGCTCGCCACCTTCGGTGGCGCGTTTGCTCTTGCGCGGCGCGGGTTCCGGTTCGGCAACCTCGACCGGGATTTCAACCGGCGCAGGCTCCGCCACCGACGGTGGCTGAAGCTGCAACTCGGCCATCAGCGGCGCACTCGCAGCGGCGGGCACTAGTGGCGGCGCCGTCGGATCGAGCAATCCGCCCATCAACGCCACGTAAGCCTCGATGTCCGCCGGTTGCGGGCCATTGGCCGGGGTGGCGATGCGCATCAGCAAGTCGGTGCCCTGCAACAACGCGTCGATATGTTCCGGGCGCAGGAACAACCGGCCTTCCTGCGCACTGACCAGACAATCTTCCATCACGTGGGCGACGCTGACGCCGCTGTCGATACCAACGATCCGCGCCGCGCCTTTCAAAGAGTGCGCCGCACGCATGCACGACTCGAGCTGATCGGCCTGGGTCGGGTTGCGCTCCAACGCCAGCAGCCCGGCGCTGAGCACCTGGGTCTGGGCTTCGGCTTCGAGGCTGAACAGCTCGAGCAAGGAGGCGTCGCGCATTTGCTCGGGGGTCATGTGAGGCTCCGGGACACGGCGGACAGCAACTGTTCTTCATCCAGCCAACGCAGGCTGCGACCTTTGAAAGGCAACACGCCTCGGGTGTATTTGGCGCTGGCCTGTGCGCCGGAGCGCGACGCGGCGTCGAGGATTCGCTCGTCGATGGCGTGAATCCCGTCGACCTCGTCCACCGGCACCACCACTGGCCCGCCCTGGGCCGAGATGATCAGCATGCGCGGCATGATCCGCGCGCCGGTCGCCGGGGCCGCGTTACTGTCGAGGTCGAGCAGTTCGACCAGCGACAGGCACGCCACCAACGCCCCACGCACGTTCGCCACGCCTAGCAAGGCCCGGGAGCGCTGGTGCGGCAGCGAGTGAATCGCCTGCAACGGCGCGACCTCCACCAGGCTGCGGGTGGCCAGGCCGAGCCATTCTTCGCCGAGGCGGAACATCAGCAACGACCGGGTTTTCAGCTCGGTTTCGACCTGGGTCGCCACCGGATCGCGCTCGTCCTGCTGCAACGCATAGCGGTCGAGCAGGCGTGTGGCAGCGGCGGAATACACCGAGCAATTGCGGCAATGGATGTGCTCGTCCAGCAGCGGGCAGGACTTGTCGCCATGGATGCCGATGCGGTTCCAGCAATCGTCGATGGCCCGGGCGTCTTCGTGGGTGACGTTCAAGGTGTCGGACGGGATCATCGTTTACGCTCACTGTCGGCGGTGCGGTCGCTGCGGGCGGCGCGCTCCTGCAATCGTCTGGCGCCGGCCGTGTCGCCCTGGGCCTGCAGCAGCGCAGCCAGGTGCATCAAGGCTTCGGGGTGTTGCGGTTCGAGGTACAGCGCCTTGCGGTAAAAGCCCTGGGCTTCGAGGGCGCTGCCGGCAACATCGCTGAGCAGGCCGAGCCAGTAAAACACCTGGGCCACCGGCTCATGGCTGCGCAAATACTGTTCGCACGCGGACCGGGCTTCGGCGCTTTTGCCTTCGTTGGCCAGGGCGGCGATGTTGGCCAGCAAGGTCGCCGCTTCGGGGTTGGTGCTCTTAGCCGTCGCCGGCAAAGGCGTCACGCCAGCAAACGGACGGTTGCGCACCGGCGGCGGTGGCGTGCTGCGCAGC
Organism: Pseudomonas sp. GW456-12-1-14-TSB6; assembly: GCF_059424205.1. Lineage (NCBI taxonomy): Bacteria > Pseudomonadati > Pseudomonadota > Gammaproteobacteria > Pseudomonadales > Pseudomonadaceae > Pseudomonas > Pseudomonas sp. GW456-12-1-14-TSB6. The sequence continues at coordinate 112,119 of NZ_JBWKZE010000017.1, read as the reverse complement.
GGTTGGCGCGCAGGCAACGGCAGCGCAATCGCGGTCGGCATCGGTAACGGTTCGGGTTGTGGATCGCTGTGACGGCTGAAGGCGAAAGACTGTGGAATCCCGATCGAACGCATGCCGAGCCGCCCAAGCAGACTGCCCTCGGCCGGGCCGATAAACAGCACGCCATCGACATGGGTCAGGCGCTTGAGCACGGCGAACACCTGCTGCTGGGTCGGCTGATCGAAATAGATCAGCAGGTTGCGGCAGAACACGAAATCGAACGGCGGCTCGTTGACCAGCAATGACGGATCGAGCACGTTGCCGACCTGCAGGCGCACCTGCTCGCGGACGATTTCATTCACCCGAAAGCCCTCGTTCTCGGCGAAAAAATGCCGCTCGCGAAAGTCCAGTTCCTGGCCGCGAAACGAGTTCTTGCCGTACAGCGCCCGCCGCGCCTTGTCCACTGACAAGGGGCTGACGTCCATGCCATCGACCTTGAACTGATGGGGCTTGAGGCCGGCATCGAGCAAGGCCATGGCAATCGAATAGGGTTCTTCGCCAGTGGAACACGGCAGGCTGAGGATGCGCAGCGCGCGCATGTTATTCAATTCGCCCAGGCGTTTGCGCGCCAGTTTGCCCAGCGTGGCGAAGGATTCCGGGTAACGGAAAAACCAGGTTTCGGGGACGATCACCGCTTCGATCAGCGCCTGCTGTTCATCCCGCGAGCCTTGCAGCATCTGCCAGTACTCATCGGCATTCACCGTTTGCGACAGGGTGATGCGCTGGCGCACGGCCCGTTCGATGATCGCCGGCCCGACCGAAGCGACGTCGAGGCCGATGCGTTCCTTGAGGAAGTCGAAGAAGCGCTGGTCGCTGCTCATGGCTGCTCCTCAAGCCGCGCCGGATCCAGCGGCGGTGTCGGGAACAACAGCGTGCGCACCGACTCGTCGAGCAAGTCGTTGACCCGCACCCACTGCACCAACCCCTGCGCATCCTCACGCACCGGGCCCAGGTACGGCGCCTGACGATTGTCGAGGCCGTACGGCTGGAAATCAGCCGGGTTGCAGCGCAGGGTATCGGTGGCCTGTTCGAGGATCAGGCCCAGCCATTGCGAGGGTTGCGAGTCATCCACGCGATAATGCACCAGCACCAGTCGCGTGCTGGTACGCGCTTGCGCAGGATGGCCGAAGGTCAGGGCACTGAGGTCGATCACCGGCACCACTGTGCCACGGTAGGCGAACACCCCCGCCACCCAGTGCGGCGCCCGGGCAATCGGTTTCAACGGCAGGCGCGGCAGCACTTCGGCCACTTCCGTGGCGCGCAAGGCGTAGCGTTCGCTGCCGATGCGAAACAGCAGGAACAACGCCTGCTTCGCCACCGGTGCAGCGCTGCGTTTGGCGGTGATTTCGCTCATCAGACTTTGAATCGCGAAACGCCGCTGCGCAGGCCCACGGCCACCTGGCTCAGTTCGTCGATGGCGAAACTGGCCTGACGCAACGACTCGACCGTCTGGCTGCTGGCATCACCCAGTTGCACCAGCGCGTGGTTGATCTGCTCGGCGCCGGTGGCCTGGGCCTGCATGCCTTCGTTGACCATCAACACCCGCGGCGCCAGCGCCTGCACCTGATGGATGATCTGCGACAGCTGCTCGCCGACTTGCTGCACCTCAGCCATGCCGCGCCGCACTTCCTCGGAGAACTTGTCCATGCCCATCACCCCGGCGGACACCGCCGACTGGATCTCGCGGACCATCTGTTCGATGTCGTAAGTCGCGACAGCGGTCTGATCCGCCAGACGCCGCACTTCGGTGGCGACCACGGCGAAACCGCGACCGTATTCGCCGGCCTTCTCCGCTTCGATCGCGGCGTTCAGGGACAGCAGGTTGGTCTGGTCGGCGACCTTGACGATGGTCACGACCACCTGATTGATGTTGCCGGCCTTCTCGTTGAGGATCGCCAGTTTGGCGTTCACCAGATCCGCCGCGCCCATCACCGAGTGCATGGTGTCTTCCATCCGCGCCAGGCCTTGCTGCCCGGAACCGGCCAGCACCGAGGCCTGATCGGCGGCGGTGGAGACTTCAGTCATGGTGCGTACAAGGTCGCGAGAGGTCGCGGCGATTTCTCGGGACGTCGCGCCAATTTCAGTGGTGGTCGCAGCGGTTTCGGTGGCGGTGGCTTGCTGTTGTTTGGAAGTGGCGGCGATCTCGGTCACCGAGGTGGTGACCTGCACCGACGAGCGCTGGGCCTGGGACACCAGCGAGGTGAGCTCGGTCATCATGTCGTTGAAGCCGGTTTCCACGGCACCGAACTCGTCCTTGCGGTCGAGGTTCAAGCGGCTGCTCAAATCGCCGGTGCGCATGATGTCGAGGATCTGCACGATGCGGTTCATCGGTGCCATGATCGCGCGCATCAGCAGCAGACCGCAGACACCGGCCGCCAGCACGGCCACCAGCAGCGAGACGAACATGCTGACCTTGGCCGCCGCCACGGCCTCATCAATGTTGGCCATGGCCTTGTCAGCGACTTTCTTGTTCTCGCCAATGATGTCGTTGAGCTTCATCCGGCCCGAGTACCAGGTCGGAGTCAATTGCTCGTGGAACAGCTTGACGGCGTCGGCCTCCAGATTGCGCTTGTGCAGATCGAGCACCGCATCCTGAATTTTCAGGTAGGCATCGTGATACTTCTCGAACGCCGCGAATTCGAGCTTGTCCTCGTCCGTGACTACCGTGCCACGGTAATTGGCCATCTGTTCCTGAAGCCGGGATTCGAAAGCCTTGTAATCGGCCGCATCTTCACTGCTGATGCCCTGCCCTTCCTTGAGACCCAGCAGTTCCTGTGTTTGCAGATAACTGTCGACCCACGCGCCACGAATCATCGAGCTGTAATAGACGCCGGGAATCGCGTCGTCACGGACGCTGTTTTCACTGGCTTCGATCTTCAGCAGCCGCGAATACGAGACGACCACCATCAGCAGCATGATGGCGATAATCACCGCAAAGCTCGCCAAAATGCGTTGGCGCAACGTCCAGTTCTTCACAGTCAGTCCTCGGGGCGGGTCGAAATGCGGGGGAGTATAGCTGAGGGCGGTGTTTCATTTATAAGACGGTTTGCCGCGCCCAGGCCTTCCGGTCATAAAACACGACGGGCTCTGGACTGGGACTTTCCGGCAATCGGCGGTCGGCGTGCCAGTGACGCAATGGCAAAAAGGGGCGATGGATTGGTCATTTCAGCTGCTGCAACGAAAGAACCCGCCGTCCTGTGCGGGATTGCGGGTTCTGATATCGCTGACAACAGTTTTACTGGGTAGCTACACGGACCTGCTTCTCCAACTCCACCTTCAACCCCGGCTCCAGCTTCAACTGCCGCGCCAGTTCATCCAGATAGCTCTTCTCCATGAAGTTCTCCTCATCCACCATCATCACGCTCGCCACGTACATCTCGGCGGCCATCTCCGGCGTGCTCGCCGCGCGGGCGACGTCGGTGGGGTCGAGGGGTTTGTTGAGTTCGGCGTGGAGCCAGTGCTTGAGTTCCTGATCGTTGTCGAGTTTGGTGAATTCACCTTCGATCAGTTGGCGTTCGCGGTCGTCGATGTGGCCGTCGGCCTTGGCGGCGGCGACCAGGGCTTTGAGGATGGCCTGGCTGTGTTGTTCGACTTGTGCCGGTGGCAGGCGATCGAGGGTTTGCGGTTCGCTTTGTGGGGCAGTGCCCTTCTGGGCGTTCCAGTTGCCGTAGGCTTTGTAGGCAATCACGCCCAGTGCGGCGAGGCCGCCGTAGAGGGCGACTTTACCGCCAACCTTACGGGCCTTTTTACTGCCCAGCAGCAGGCCCATGGCGCCGGCCGCCAGGGCACCGCCGCCTGCGCCTGACAGCAAGCCGCCGAGTGCGCCGTTACTGGAAGATCCGCCCAGCAAGCCGCCCAAACCACCGGCAGCCGGTTTGTTCTGCGCCCCGCCCGCCTTGTTCTGCAGCAGATCCTGGCCGGACTTGAGGAGTTGATCGAGCAATCCACGGGTGTTCATGTTCCGTCTCCAAACTGGGGTTATCCGGATCAATAAGGCCCTCAGCCTAGTTCGAAAGTGCCCGTGACTTGGGTGCGAGTGTGCTTCCAGATGTTGCCTGGCCCACCGCAGCCCTTCGCGAAAATAGATATACACTCGAGGCAATCTATAAAAACCGCCCACCGGGTAAACCTTCCATGATGACCTTGCGTCAGATCCGCCATTTCATCGCCGTGGCCGAGACCGGCTCGATCTCTGCCGCTGCGCAAACCGCGTTCATTTCCCAATCGACCCTGACCCTGGCCATCCAGCAACTGGAGGAAGAAATCGGCGTCAGCCTGTTCAATCGCCACGCCAAGGGCATGACCCTTACCCATCAGGGGCATCAATTCCTGCGCCAGGCACACCTGATTCTGGCCACCGTGGACAACGCCAAACGCAGCCTGCAACAAAGCACCGATCAGGTCGCCGGGCAGTTGATCGTCGGGGTGACCAGTCTGGTGGCCGGTTATTACCTGGCGGATTTGCTCACCCGTTTCCAGCGCGCCTACCCCAATGTCGAGATCCGGGTGATGGAGGACGAGCGACCGTACATCGAGCATTTGCTGGTCAGTGGCGAGATCGATGTCGGTGTGCTGATCCTCTCCAACCTCGAAGACCGCCACGCCTTGCAGACCGAAGTATTGACCCACTCGCCGCACCGTTTGTGGCTGCCGGCCCAGCATCCGCTGCTGGAACACGACAGCATCAACCTCGCCGACGTCGCCCGGGAGCCGTTGATTCAGCTGAACGTCGACGAGATGGATCGCAACGCCCAACGCCTGTGGCGCGGCGCTGGGCTGCAACCGAAGATAACCCTCAGAACTGCGTCCACCGAGGCCGTAAGAAGTCTGGTCGCGGCGGGTCTCGGCGTTTCGATCCAGCCCGACATGACCTACCGCCCTTGGTCGCTGGAAGGCGACATCATCGAAGCCCGGCCGATTGCCGATCTCAACCAGACCCTTGACGTCGGTCTGGCCTGGCGTCGTGGCACCGCCCGCCCCGCGCTGGTCGATCCTTTCCTGACCGTGGCCCGCGAGCAGCCCCACGGCGGACGCAAGCCATCTATTTAATCGAATGCCACCTTCAGTATTTAGAATTTGTCGACCCCGGAGCCGCGCACTAGTCTTGCTGCATCGATAAGACGGTCGGCTCCCGGAACAGGGAGCAACATGGCCATACAAGAAAAGAGATCACGGAAAATGGCTGGCGCGCAGACCCACATGCACACCGCGTTGCTGATCGACGGCGAACTGGTCGCCGGCCAGGGTTTTGTCGAACCGATCCTCAACCCGGCCACCGGCGAAGTCCTGACCCAGATCGCCGAGGCCTGCACCGAGCAAGTCGAAGCCGCCATCCTCGCCGCCCACCGCGCCTTTGCCGAATGGTCGCGCACCACCCCGCAACAACGCTCGAACTTCTTGCTGGAAATCGCCAACGCCGTCGAAAAACACGCTGACCACCTCGCCCGCCTCGAAGCCCTGAACTGCGGCAAGCCTTTGCATCTGGCGCGGCAAGACGACTTGACCGCCACCGTCGATGTATTCCGCTTCTTCGCCGGCGCCGTGCGCTGCCAGACCGGGCAGCTCAGCGGCGAATACGTGCCGGGCTACACCAGCATGGTGCGCCGCGATCCGATCGGTGTTGTCGCCTCGATTGCACCGTGGAACTACCCGATCATGATGGCCGCGTGGAAGATCGCCCCGGCTCTCGCCGCCGGCAATACGCTGGTGTTCAAGCCGTCCGAGCACACGCCGCTGTCGATTCTGGCGCTGGCGCCAGCGCTGGCCGAAATCCTGCCGCGTGGGGTGATCAACATCGTCTGCGGTGGCGGCGAAGGGGTCGGCAGTCATCTGGTCGGCCACCCGAAAGTACGGATGGTGTCGCTGACCGGCGATATCGTCACCGGCCAGAAAATCCTCCAGGCCGCTGCCAAAACCCTGAAACGCACGCACCTCGAACTCGGTGGCAAGGCGCCGGTGATTGTTTGTAACGATGCGGATCTGAAAGCGGTGGTCGAAGGCGTGCGCACTTATGGCTATTACAACGCCGGGCAGGATTGCACCGCCGCGTGCCGGATCTACGCCCAGGCCGGAATTCACGACAAGTTGGTGGCCGAACTCGGCGCGGCGGTCAGCAGCCTGCGCTTCGCTGGCAAACGCGATGCCGACAACGAAATCGGCCCGCTGATCAGCACTCGTCAGCGCGACCGCGTGGCCAGTTTCGTCGAGCGCGCCCTCGGTCAGCCACACATCGAGCGGGTAACCGGCGCGGCAGTGCATTCCGGCGCCGGGTTCTTCTATCAGCCAACCCTGCTGGCCGGTTGCAAACAGAGCGATGAAATCGTCCAGCGCGAAGTGTTCGGCCCGGTGGTGACCGTGACCCGCTTCGACGAACTGGCGCAAGCGGTGGACTGGGCCAACGACTCGGAATACGGCCTCGCCTCATCGGTCTGGACCCAGAACCTGGACAAGGCGATGCAGGTCGCCGCGCGGCTGCAATACGGCTGCACCTGGATCAACAGCCATTTCATGCTGGTCAGCGAAATGCCCCACGGCGGGTTGAAACGCTCCGGTTACGGCAAAGACTTATCCAGCGATTCGCTACAGGACTACAGCGTGGTGCGGCACGTAATGGCCCGGCACAGCCGGGAGCTTTAAGCGGCGAGCTACAAGCCGCAAGCCCAAAGCAGATCGCTGTTTCTTGCAGCTTGAAGCTCGTCGCTTGCGACTACTCTTAACAAAAACCTAAAAAACAAAGAGGTGTGTCTCATGTTCGTGCACAAGACCGCACTGCTCAGTGCAATCACCATGGCCCTGCTGGCCAGCGCCAGCCTGCAGGCCGCCGAGCCGCTGAAAGCCGTCGGCGCCGGCGAAGGCCAGCTGGATATCGTCGCCTGGCCCGGCTACATCGAACGCGGTGAAAGCGACAAGGCCTACGACTGGGTGACCGGTTTCGAGAAGGAAACCGGCTGCAAGGTCAATGTGAAAACCGCCGCCACCTCTGACGAAATGGTCAGCCTGATGGCCAAGGGCGGTTACGACCTGGTGACCGCGTCGGGCGATGCCTCGTTGCGGTTGATCGTCGGCAAGCGTGTGCAGCCGATCAACACCGCGTTGATCCCGAACTGGAAGTCCCTCGACCCACGCCTGAAAGACGCGCCGTGGTACGTGGTCAACAGCCAGACCTACGGCACCCCGTACCAGTGGGGCCCGAACGTGCTGATGTACAACACCAACGTCTTCAAGACCGCGCCGACCAGCTGGAACGTGGTGTTCGACGCGCAGAACCTGCCCGATGGCAAGCCGAACAAGGGCCGCGTGCAGGCTTACGACGGCCCGATCTACATCGCCGATGCGGCGCTTTACCTGAAATCCACCAAGCCTGAGCTGGGGATCAAGGATCCGTACCAGCTCACCGAAGATCAGTACAAGGCTGTGCTGGAACTGTTGCGCGCCCAGCAGAAGCTGATCCACCGCTACTGGCACGACACCACCGTGCAGATGAGCGACTTCAAGAACGAAGGCGTGGTCGCGTCCAGCGCCTGGCCGTACCAGGTCAACGGGCTGATCAACGAGAAACAGCCGATCGCTTCGACCGTGCCGAAAGAAGGCGCCACCGGCTGGGCCGACACCACCATGCTGCACGCCGAGGCCAAGCACCCGAACTGCGCCTACAAATGGATGGACTGGTCGCTGCAGCCGAAAGTCCAGGGTGATGTGGCGGCATGGTTCGGTTCGTTGCCGGCGGTTCCGGCGGCTTGCCAGGGTAGTGAACTGCTGGGTGCCGAGGGGTGCAAAACCAACGGGTTCGATCAGTTCGACAAGATCGCTTTCTGGAAAACACCGCAGGCTGAGGGTGGGAAGTTTGTGCCGTATAGCCGGTGGACGCAGGACTACATTTCGATTATGGGCGGTAGGTAATACCCACACACCGATCGTTCCCACGTCGAGGCGTCGAACCGTCCGCGTGGGAATGCATCACCGGACGCTCCGCGTCCATTCGCAAGAGCTGACGCAGAGCGTCACGGGCTGCATTCCCACGCAGAGCGTGGGAACGATCAACTCGAACACTGTTTTTCAGAAGTCCAGGCAGGGCCGCTGCGACGGCCCTCGCCTTTTCGGAGCACCGCACCATGACGCTTGCAGTCCAGTTCACCAACGTTTCCCGGCAGTTCGGCGAAGTGAAAGCCGTTGACCGGGTTTCCATCGATATCCAGGACGGCGAGTTCTTTTCCATGCTCGGCCCCTCCGGTTCGGGCAAGACCACGTGCCTGCGCCTGATCGCCGGGTTCGAGCAACCGAGCGCTGGCTCCATCCGCATTCACGGCGCCGAAGCCGCCGGTCTGCCGCCCTATCAACGCGACGTCAACACGGTGTTTCAGGATTACGCGCTGTTCCCGCACATGAACGTGTTGGACAACGTCGCCTACGGTTTGAAAGTCAAAGGCGTAAACAAAACCGAGCGCCACAAACGCGCCGAAGAAGCCTTGGACATGGTCGCCCTCGGCGGCTACGGTGCCCGTAAACCGGTGCAGTTGTCCGGTGGTCAGCGCCAGCGTGTTGCCCTCGCCCGCGCGCTGGTCAATCGCCCGCGAGTGCTGTTGCTCGACGAACCGTTGGGCGCTCTCGACCTGAAGCTGCGCGAACAGATGCAGAGCGAACTGAAGAAGCTGCAACGCCAACTCGGCATCACTTTCATCTTCGTCACTCACGATCAGACCGAAGCGCTGTCGATGTCCGACCGCGTGGCCGTGTTCAACAAGGGCCGCATCGAGCAGGTCGACACGCCGCGCAATCTGTACATGAAACCCACCACGACTTTCGTCGCCGAATTCGTCGGCACCTCGAACGTGATTCGTGGCGATCTGGCGCGCCAGCTCAGTGGTCATCCGCAGCCGTTTTCGATCCGTCCGGAACACGTGCGATTCGCCGAAGGCCCATTGGCCAGCCACGAGATTGAAGTCAGCGGTCTGCTCCACGACATCCAGTATCAGGGCAGCGCCACGCGCTATGAACTGACCCTGGAAAACGGTCAGACCCTGAGCATCAGCCAGGCCAACAATCAGTGGATCGACAGCAGCGCGCAGCACCAGACCGGTCAGCGCATCAGCGCACGCTGGGCGCGGGAAGCGATGATTCCGTTGCACGACACCGTTGCGAGCGGGGTGTGACATGACCGCCCTCGCCCTCCCTCAATCGGCGCCGTTGCGCAGGTTTTCCAACCTGCTCTATCGCAAGCCGAACCTGTACCTGTCGATGCTGCTGGTGCCGCCGCTTTTGTGGTTTGGCGCGATCTATCTGGGCTCGCTGCTGATGTTGTTGTGGCAAGGTTTCTACACCTTCGACGACTTCACCATGGCAGTCACTCCGGACCTGACCCTGGCCAACTTCGCCGCGCTGTTTCAGCCATCGAATTTCGACATCATCCTGCGCACCCTGAGCATGGCGGTCGTGGTGTCGATCGCCAGCGCCATCGTCGCGTTCCCGATTGCCTACTACATGGCGCGCTACACCACCGGCAAGACCAAGGCATTTTTCTACATCGCCGTAATGATGCCGATGTGGGCCAGTTACATCGTCAAGGCTTACGCCTGGACGCTGCTGCTGGCCAAGGGCGGCGTGGCGCAGTGGTTCGTTCAGCACTTGGGGCTGGAGCCGGTGCTGCAGTTCATTCTGGGGATTCCCGGTGTTGGTGGCAGCACCCTGTCGACCTCGCATCTGGGCCGGTTCATGGTGTTCGTCTACATCTGGCTGCCGTTCATGATCCTGCCGATCCAGGCCTCGCTGGAACGCCTGCCGCCGTCGTTGCTGCAAGCCTCCGCCGACCTCGGGGCCAAGCCGCGCCAGACCTTCATGCAGGTGATTCTGCCGCTGTCGGTGCCGGGCATCGCGGCCGGTTCGATCTTCACCTTTTCGCTGACCTTGGGCGACTTCATCGTGCCGCAACTGGTGGGCCCGCCGGGCTACTTCGTCGGCAGCATGGTCTACGCGCAACAGGGTGCAATCGGCAACATGCCGATGGCTGCGGCGTTCACGCTGGTGCCGATCGTGCTGATCGCCATCTACCTGTCCATCGTCAAACGACTGGGGGCCTTCGATGCACTCTGAAAAGGCTTCAATTGGCTTGCGCATTGCAGCCTGGGGCGGGTTGGTGTTCCTGCACTTCCCGATCCTGATCATCTTCCTCTACGCCTTCAACACCGAAGACGCGGCGTTCAGCTTTCCACCGAAAGGCTTCACGCTGCACTGGTTCAGTGTGGCGTTTTCCCGGCCGGACGTGCTGGAAGCGATCAAGCTGTCGTTGCAGATCGCGGCCATCGCCACGCTGATTGCGATGGTGCTCGGCACCCTCGCTTCCGCTGCGCTGTACCGCCGGGACTTCTTCGGCAAGCAGGGCATTTCGCTGATGCTGATCCTGCCGATTGCACTGCCGGGGATCATCACCGGGATCGCGCTGCTGGCGACCTTCAAGACGCTGGGGATCGAGCCGGGGATGTTCACCATCATCGTCGGCCACGCGACCTTCTGCGTGGTGATCGTCTACAACAACGTCATCGCCCGTTTGCGCCGTACCTCGCACAGCCTGATCGAGGCGTCGATGGACCTCGGCGCCGACGGCTGGCAGACCTTCCGCTACATCATCCTGCCGAATCTCGGCTCGGCGTTGCTCGCCGGCGGCATGCTCGCGTTCGCGCTGTCGTTCGACGAAATCATCGTCACCACCTTCACCGCCGGCCATGAACGCACCTTGCCACTGTGGTTGCTCAACCAGTTGAGCCGCCCACGGGACGTGCCGGTGACCAACGTCGTGGCGATGCTGGTGATGCTGGTGACCATGCTGCCGATCCTCGGCGCCTACTACCTGACCCGGGGTGGCGAGAGCGTGGCCGGCAGCGGCGGCAAATGATTTCCCTGACTTTTCCCACCCTGAATTTGCAGTAGAAAGAGGACAACAACATGCAAACCAAACTCTTGATCAACGGCCAACTGGTCAACGGCGAAGGCCCGGCGCAACCGGTGCTCAACCCGGCACACGGTGAAGTGCTGGTGGAAATCAACGAGGCCACCGAAGCCCAGGTCGATGCCGCCGTGCGCGCCGCCGACAGTGCCTTCGCCGAATGGTCGCAGACCACGCCGAAAGACCGTTCGCTGCTGCTGCTCAAACTCGCCGACGCCATCGAAGCCCACGGTGAAGAACTGGCCAAACTGGAATCGGACAACTGCGGCAAACCCTACAGCGCCGCGCTGAATGACGAGATCCCGGCGATTGCCGACGTGTTCCGTTTCTTCGCCGGCGCCAGCCGTTGCATGAGCGGTTCGGCCGGCGGCGAATACCTGCCCGGCCACACCTCGATGATCCGCCGCGACCCGGTGGGCGTAATCGCCTCCATCGCGCCGTGGAACTACCCGCTGATGATGGTTGCCTGGAAAATCGCCCCGGCCCTCGCCGCCGGTAATACCGTGGTGCTCAAGCCGTCGGAACAAACCCCGCTGACTGCGTTGCGTCTGGCCGAACTGGCGTCGGATATTTTCCCGGCCGGTGTACTCAATCTGGTGTTCGGGCGTGGGCCGAGCGTAGGCAGCCCGCTGGTGACCCATCCGAAAGTGCGCATGGTGTCGCTGACCGGCTCCATCGCCACTGGTTCGAACATCATTTCCAGCACCGCCGACAGCGTCAAACGCATGCACATGGAATTGGGCGGCAAGGCCCCGGTGATCATCTTCGACGACGCCGACATCGACGCGGCGGTCGAAGGCATTCGTACCTTCGGTTTCTACAACGCCGGCCAGGACTGCACCGCCGCCTGCCGGATTTACGCGCAGCAAGGCATCTACGACAAGTTTGTCGAGAAGCTCGGCGCGGCGGTCAGCAGCATCAAGTACGGCTTACAGGATGATCCGTCGACCGAACTCGGGCCGCTGATCACCGCCCAGCATCGCGACCGTGTGGCCGGGTTTGTCGAACGCGCCGTGGCGCAACCGCACATTCGCTTGATCACTGGCGGCAAGGCTGTCGAAGGCAATGGTTTCTTCTTCGAGCCGACCGTGCTGGCCGACGCCCAGCAGGACGACGAAATCGTCCGTCGCGAAGTGTTCGGGCCGGTGGTCTCGGTGACCAAATTCACCGATGAGGCCCAGGCGCTGGAGTGGGCCAACGATTCGGACTACGGCCTGGCGTCCTCGGTATGGACGGCCGATGTAGGACGCGCCCATCGCCTGTCCGCGCGTTTGCACTACGGCTGCACCTGGGTGAACACGCACTTCATGCTTGTCAGCGAAATGCCCCACGGCGGTCAGAAACTGTCCGGCTACGGCAAGGATATGTCCATGTACGGGCTGGAGGACTACACCACGGTTCGGCATGTGATGTTCAAGCACTAAAGGCATCGCCAGCAGGCTGGCTTCCACAGGTTCAATACAGTCCTTGTGAGAGCCAGCCTGCTGGCGATGGCGTCACCTCGGTTCCAGGAAGGAAACCGGCATTACGCACCACCAGGCATTCAAAACAATAACTACCGATCCGGGCGGCGCTCACCAAGCCCCGCCACGGCTTCGGCCATCCGAAATCTGCCGATTTCACGGAGCAAACACACATGAGTGCATCACCCGATCTCTCAGCCGCCGTTGCCGACAGCGATGCCGAACAACTGCGTCAACTGGGCTACACCTCCAACTTCAACCGCAGCATGAGCCTGTGGGAAAACTTCGCACTGGGCTTCACTTATCTGTCACCGGTCGTAGGGGTTTATACCCTGTTCGGCCTGTGCCTGGCCGCTGGCGGGCCGCCGATGTTCTGGGCCTATTTGCTGGTCGGTTGCGGGCAATTGCTGGTGTGCCTGATCTTCGGCGAAGTGGTGTCGCAGTTCCCGATTTCCGGCGGTGTCTATCCTTGGGCGCGTCGCTTGGTGGGTAAGAAATGGGCATGGATGGTCGGCTGGATCTACTCCATCGCCCTGTGCGTGACCATCGCCGCCGTGGCGGTCGGTGCCGGCCCGTACCTCGCGGCCATGCTGGGTTTTGAGCCGAGTAACAACACCAACATCGTCATCGCCCTGGTGCTGACGCTGTTCGCCACCCTGGTCAACCTCAGCGGCACCAAAGTGCTGGCGCGGATCGCCATGTTCGGCTTCCTCTGCGAACTGGTCGGCGCGGTGATCGTCGGCGTGTACCTGCTGATTTTCGAGCGTCACCAGCCGATCAGCGTGCTGTTCAACACTTTCGATATCAGCGTCGAGGGCTCCTATCTGCCGGCCTTCCTCACCGCGTCGCTGGCGGGGATGTTCCTCTACTACGGCTTCGAGGCCTGCGGTGATGTAGCCGAAGAAACCCCGAACCCGAGCAAGAAAATCCCGGTGGCCATGCGCATGACCATCTATATCGGCGGCATCGCGGCAATGTTCGCTTGCCTGGCGCTGATCCTCGCCGTGCCGGACATGCAAGCGGTGATCAACGGCACCGACAAGGACCCGGTCACCACCATCCTCAACAACGCCTTCGGCCCGGTCGGTTCGAAAGTGGTGATGGGCGTGGTGATGATTTCCTTCATCTCCTGCGTCATCAGCTTGCAAGCTGCGGCGAGTCGTCTGCTGTATTCCTACGCTCGCGATGAAATGGTCATCGGCAGCCGACTGCTGAAAAAGATTTCTCCTACGACCCAGGTTCCGGTTGCCGCACTGTTCGTGTCCGGCGTCCTGCCCGGCCTGATCATCGCCCTCGGCTTCTTCCTGCAAGACGCCGTGGCCACCATCGTCAGCTTCGCCGCCATCGGCATCTACCTCGCGTTCCAGATGATCGTCCTCGCCGCCCTGTACGCCCGCAGCAAAGGCTGGAAACCCAGCGGCAAATTCACCCTCGGCGCCTGGGGCTGGCCGGTGAACATCGGCGCGCTGGTGTATGGCGTGGGCGCAATCATCAACATGGCCTGGCCCCGCACACCGGATGCAGCGTGGTACATCAACTACGCGATGGTGCTGAGTACGGCGATCGTGATTGGGCTGGGGCTGGTTTACATGTGGATTGGCAAGCCGTATGACCATGGGAAGGCGCCGGCTGGGGATGCCTGGAAGGTGAGTCGCTAAAAGATTTTGGCCCCGGCGCCGATAGAGTGCCGGGGTTCAAGAAAGCCGACGCAAAACATCAAAAGAAAAGCTCGGACTGATCGTATTTCAGCGAGGAAATACGATCGAACAGTTTGATTTTTTCGTTGGCTTTTTGCTTGGCGTGGTCAGACATGAATGCAATCAACTCTTCGAGCTGATTGACGTCTCCCACCACTTTGAATTCCTTCTCCTTGTTGACGAAGACAAGGGACTTCTTCTTTCTCGACAACAGTTCTATGACGTTGCTGAGCGTACCGGTGCTCTTCGCATCCCATATCATCAAGCCGTAGTCAGCGGCTTCGGCCATCACCACGTCTTTCTCAGTGAAGAAGGCCCTCGATCCTTTGGAGTGTTTGGAGTCCACTGTTCTGGCGGGCCACTGTCCGAGGTTGTTCCGCGGTGCGGGACCACTACAGAACACTGTAGTTTTGGATCGCTCAAGACTCAGCAGATATTCCTGAATGGAGGTATCGGCACCACCTGCATCACCAACGACCACATCGAATTCAGACGCAACGATATTACTGATACGCTCCTTAACCTTCGGATCAAGGTTCTTGATATTGATAGAGCCAGCAATAAATACAGTCGTCATTGAATTCACTTCCAGGTTAGCGCCGCTACGTAGATCTTCCCCACCTTCGGATATTCACGCAAGACAGCACAAGCCGCGTCCATCGACGCTCCGCTGTCAAACAAATCATCTACGACCAAAACATTCCAGCATCCCTCTGTCGTAATTTCGTCATTGACGCTGAAACTGTTTCCAATCGCAGCAACCTTTTCTGCTTTGGAGTGCAGATCCTTCAGCGACTTTCCCGTAGTCGCCTTTCGAAGCAAATCCGAAAAAACCGGCCGCCCGACAATTCGTCCCAACTCCAGAGCGACCTCAGTTACCGGTTGTCGCTGACGGATATTTGAAGCAGGCATGGGCAGCACAAATCCTACTTGATCCAACATAGGGAACACATTTGTCGCTACCGCTTGGGCCAGTGGGCCGACCTGAGTCCAATCCTTCTGGTATTTGAGCTGGTAGGTCGCCTGACCAATCTCTGTGCGCTGATTATCGAAACAAGGGTTTCCGCGATCATCGTTGCCGAGAAAGGTACTACTTACCATGTGCTTGTCCAACACCCATCCCTGATCCCACGGGCCGTTGATCTGTTTGACGGACACCTTCATTGAATTCTCCATTATTCACAAAAATCCTTTAAGCCCTGAGACCAAGGGCCGAGCACCTGGGGGATGCCTTAGATTCAAATAAATAAAGGAAAAATCACGCTTCAGGTGCAGTCTGGCTGACCGCCTTACAAAAACAGGAAATTCCTACAGATGCAGGCTTCAAGAAGAAGCCACATCTCCTACGCTACGCGTCCACAGCGTAGACTTGGCGCCGCTAGCGCCTGACCGATAGGCTTTACCCCGTCGCTGCCCAATCAGCGGCCCGGGGTCGAAGCCGGTACATCATCAACATGGCGCAACTGCGTCCTCCATAGAAACCGAGGCTTTTTTGCCTTTCGGATTCGCGTTATGGCGGACCGTGTGGCGCGGGCCTCTCGGCTTCCATGTTGATCGAGAATGTTCCGACTTCGAACGCCGCACGGTTCGCCACCCAAATCTGTCGAAGGATTAGTGGCGGCTCTCATTTCAACATGGAGTAGAAATTGACTATGCACGCGCCAAATTCACCAGAGACCCAGACGCACTTTATCCCTACGGTTTTCACCCGCCACAACCGCTTCCTCCACGCCCTCCTGCTTGATCATCAAGCCTGGTTCTGCGCTCAAGATCTGGGCCGCATGATGGGCCATCCCTTGAACCCACGCGTCACGCTCAAACTCGACCCCGACCAACGCCGCACCGTCCGGCTGCGCAAGTACGGCAAAGTTGTCGAGACACCAATGGTCAGCGAATCCGGCATGTACGCGCTGCTCGTCCACCATTTCATCCCGGAAAACCGCAACCTTCGACAATGGCTGAGCAATGAGGTGATTCCCATCCTGCGGGAAACCAGCTCAGCAACAGCGGAAAACTGCCCTAGCCTGAGCTCGGTGCATTGGGCAGGCGTCACCGTGCCGCTGTTGCACTGGCAACAACAGGCTTGGGTGAAATGGCGTGATATGCCGGAGTTGGTGCTCAGTCAGCAGCCCTATCAGGTATCGGGGACATGTAGCTGACGGCCTCACTTGGCCCAATGAAAAAAGGGGCGGACTCAAGAGTCAGCCCCTTCAATGTTCACCATCAACCTCGACACATTTCTGAGCGAGTCCCTAACTGATGCGCAACGCCATCCCCGCACTTCAGCCCATTCTCGAAATCATCCCGAGTGACGAGAATTTTGCTGAAGACTACCTGCAAAAACTCGTCAAACAATGTGCGGTTGCCGAGCATCTGCACGCAATCCATGTCGGCATCGCCGACGCTGACGCGGGTAAGTTGATTGATCTGGCCACCGTGAAAGCCAAATGGCTTTCACGGTGAACCTCCTGTTTCAAAACCGCGAAACACTCCTCATCGCATCCACCAGATACCGCATCGCAATCCGGTCGCTCTCCGACAGCTCCCGGTAACGCTCCACCAGTTTCAGTTCGTCAGGACTGAGCCGGCGTCTTCGCCGGACGTTGGTGAGGCAGGGAAAGATGCCTAACATTTCGGTGATGCCTTGTCCTTTTGCCATGGACGATGTCCTTTTCCAGTACGTCAGAAATTTTCGAAAACCGCATCGCCCTGCTCCTTTAAGCAGCGATTTGAGCCCTGCCGGTCGGATGAGTCGTGACCGGCGATGCCCATAGAATAGAAATTAAATCGGCGCTGAAAAGTGGTTTTTAGAGTAATTAGTCGAAAAAAGCAGATATGCCCTATAAATCAGAAAAGACTGTGGGATAAGTAACCGTAACGTCTTGTTTCATTGAGACGCTGTCGCCGTGATATCAATGAATTTTGCAAAATCGGCGAACCGATTAAGCTAGCGGGCATCTGTTACTAGTCCGTAGCGTTTGGCCGAAGGCTTGTCCGAACCGTAATTTCTGATCCAGTACGTGCCAGGAACGGCGCGGGATTGTCCACGACAGGTTGTATTTATGCACCGCAGGAATTTGCTCAAAGCGTCCATGGCCATTGCGGCTTACACCGGCCTTTCCGCCTCCGGCCTGCTCGCCGCACGCGCCTGGGCCGCCTCTGGCGGTGCCGCCGACGGTGAAGCACAGGCTTTCGACTTCGAAACGCTGAAGCGTCAGGCCAAACAACTGGCCGGCAACGCCTATCAGGACACCAAACAGGTGCTGCCGCCGACCCTGGCGACCATGACCCCGCAGAACTTCAACGCGATCCGCTACGACGGCGAGCATTCGCTGTGGAAGGAGAACAAGGGTCAGCTCGATGTGCAGTTCTTCCACGTCGGCATGGGTTTCCGTCAGCCGGTGCGCATGTACAGCGTCGATCCGAAGACCCGCACGGCCCGCGAGGTGCATTTCCGCCCTCAGTTGTTCAACTATGAAAACACTTCGGTCGACACCCAGCAGCTCAAGGGCGACCTGGGTTTTGCCGGCTTCAAGCTGTTCAAGGCGCCGGAACTGGATCGGCATGACGTGGTGTCGTTCCTCGGCGCCAGCTACTTCCGCGCGGTGGATGCCACTGGCCAATATGGCCTCTCCGCCCGTGGCCTGGCCGTGGACACCTACGCCAAGAAACGCGAAGAATTCCCCGACTTCACCAAGTTCTGGTTCGAAACCCCGGATCAGAACGCGACCCGCTTTGTGGTCTACGCCCTGCTCGACTCGCCGAGCGCGACCGGCGCCTATCGCTTCGACATCGACTGCCAGGCCGAGCGCGTGGTGATGGAAGTCGACGCCCACATCAATGCCCGTACCGCCATCGAGCAACTGGGCATCGCCCCGATGACCAGCATGTTCAGCTGCGGCACCCACGAGCGCCGGATGTGCGACACCATTCACCCGCAAATCCATGACTCGGATCGTCTGGCCATGTGGCGCGGCAACGGCGAGTGGATCTGCCGCCCGCTGAACAACCCGGCGACCCTGCAATTCAACGCCTTCGCCGACACCGATCCGAAAGGGTTCGGTTTGGTGCAGACCGACCACGAATTCGCCAACTATCAGGACACCGTCGACTGGTACAGCAAGCGTCCGAGCCTGTGGGTAGAACCTACAACCGCGTGGGGCGAAGGCTCTATCGATCTGCTGGAAATTCCTACAACCGGCGAAACCCTGGACAACATCGTTGCGTTCTGGACGCCGAAGAAACCGGTAGCCGCCGGGGATTCGCTGAACTACGGCTACAAGCTCTACTGGAGTGCCCTGCCGCCGGTCGGTACGCCGCTGGCGCGGGTGCATGCGACCCGTTCGGGCATGGGTGGATTTGTCGAGGGTTGGGCACCGGGTGAGCATTACCCGCCGGTCTGGGCCCGTCGTTTTGCCGTGGACTTCACCGGTGGCGGTCTGGATCGCCTGCCGCAGGGCACCGGGATCGAACCGGTGGTGACTTGCTCCAACGGCAAGGTGCAGGATTTCAGCGTGCTGGTGCTGGATGACATCAAGGGTTACCGGATTCTGTTCGACTGGTACCCGACTAATGACAGCGTGGAGCCGGTTGAGCTGCGGCTGTTTATCCGTACCAACGATCGCACACTGAGCGAGACCTGGTTGTACCAGTACTTCCCACCGGCGCCGGACAAGCGCAAGTACCCTTGATGCGTTGAGCCGTCAGGCCAACGGGCAGTACAAGTGAATATCGTGGGGTTCCAGATCAAACAGCTCGGGATCCGGTTGCTTCAGCAACCAGCAGCCCTGGCGCTGATAAAACTCCACGGTATTGCGCGACTCGGTCGCCGAGACGTACAACGCCTCGGCGCCGACCTCTCGGCCATGCTCGCAAGCCAGTGCAAACAATCGCCCGCCCAATCCCTGCCCGCGCCAGGCACGGCTGATGTGCAAAAACTTCAACTGCCGCATCTTCAGGCCCTGATTGTGAATAACCCGGTTATTCACAACCACCGCTGCCACCAGTGTCTCCCCATCGAAAAGCCCGTGTAGCCAAGCGCCGCTGCGCCAGCATTTTTCCAATACCCGCGCATTCTCCTCCGCCTCCCCTTCGGGCCAGCCGCGCATGTCGAAACGCGCCGGATACAGAATCAGCTCACCGTTCTCTACGCGATAGCACTCCTCAACCAACTCACTGCGGTCGATCAGTGCCAACAATGGCAAGTCCGATTCAGTCAGCTCACGTTCGATCAACATTGCGTTCCATTCCTTTGCAATTCCGGACGGCAGGCAAGAAAAAACCCGCCGGTTCAATGGCGGGTTTTATAGGCTTTGCGACCGGTCGGAATCAATCCCGCAGGTCAGACTCATGAATCGGCTGATCACGATGGGTCGCACGTTGATACTGCGCCGGCCACACCGCTTTGCGTCCCCCCAGGTCATCGTCGGCGTGCAGCGGCCAGTACGGATCACGCAGCAGCTCGCGGGCGAGGAAGATGATGTCGGCCTGACAGGTCCGCAGGATGTGCTCGGCTTGCGCAGGCTCGGTAATCATTCCCACGGTGCCGGTGGCGATGCCTGACTCCTTGCGCACCCGCTCGGCGAAGCGCGTCTGATATCCCGGACCCACGGGGATTTCCGCGTTGGCTGCCGTGCCGCCCGATGACACATCGATCAAATCAGCCCCCAAGGCTTTCAGGCGTCGCGCCAGCTCCACTGTTTCATCCGGATTCCAGCCGTCCTCGACCCAGTCGGTAGCCGAAAGGCGCACAAACACCGGCAATTCTTCCGGCCACACCGCGCGCACCGCCTCGGTCACTTGCAGCACCAGACGAATGCGGTTTTCGAACGAACCGCCGTATTGATCACGGCGTTGGTTGCTCAGCGGTGACAGAAACTGGTGCAACAGATAACCGTGCGCCGCATGCACCTCGACCACACTGAAACCGGCGGTCAAAGCACGTTTGGCTGCGGCCACGAAGTCCTGAATGACCTGGGCGATCTGCCCTTCATCCAGTTGTTTCGGCTGGGTGTGTTGCGGGTCAAAGGCAATCGGCGAAGGCCCGACCGGCGTCCAGCCACCGTCCTCCGGTTTGACGCTTCCGTGCTTGCCGATCCACGGCCGGTGGGTGCTGGCCTTGCGCCCGGCGTGGGCCAGTTGAATGCCGGCCACTGCGCCTTGGGCGGTGATGAAACGGGTGATGCGTTGCAGTGGTGCGATCTGTTCGTCGTTCCACAGGCCCAGGTCTTCGGCGGTGATCCGCCCGTCGGCCGTGATTGCCGTGGCTTCGGTGAATACCAGGCCAGCGCCGCCCACGGCACGGCTGCCGAGGTGCACCAGATGCCAGTCGTTGGCCAGGCCATCGACGCTGGAGTACTGGCACATGGGCGACACGGCGATGCGGTTGGGCAGGGTCAGTTGGCGAAGGGTAAAGGGTTCAAGCAGCAGACTCATGGGGCACCTCTCAAATCAGTGGGCAGGCTCCAGGGTTCTGTTTGAAAAGTCGACGAGTGACAGGAAAAAGGTGCAGCACCCGCCCCCGCGGGCAAAAAATTTCGACAAGACGTCACAAGGCCAATCAAGCAGTGCTTAGAGCCTAGTCGACATCCGGGGATGAGGGAGGGTTCAGAGTAATTCTGTGTATGTAAGTCCGCCTGCGCGAGCTTGCTCGCGAAGGCGTCAACGCGGTTCGATGTGGGCAATCATCAGTTGCACGGTCTCATTGCCGCGAAACTCGTTCAGATCGAGCTTGTACGCCAGTTCGACCCATTTGATTGTCGGGTTCGGCCAGATATCACGATCGATGCCGAAGGCGATGCCATCCAGCTTCACCGAGCCGCATTCGGTTTTCAGCACTACTTTCAGGTGTCGTTCGCCGACCACCCGCTGCTCGACCAACTGGAACACACCATGAAACAGCGGCTCCGGGAAATGCTGGCCCCACGGCCCGGCGTGACGCAGGGCCCGAGCCAGTTCCAGATGAAACTCCTCGACCGCCAGCGTGCCGTCCGACAGCAGGCGCCCGGTCAGGTCTTCTTCGCGAAGCTGCCTGCGCACCTCGGCGTCAAATGCCTCGGCGAACAACGGAAAATTCTCCTGCGGCAAAGTCAGGCCAGCCGCCATCGCGTGGCCGCCATACTTGCTGATCAGGTCCGGATGCTGCGCTGCCACCACACTCAGCGCATCACGAATATGAAAGCCCTGAACCGAACGCCCAGAGCCCTTGAGCAGACCGTCACCGGCATCGGCGAAGGCGATGGTCGGGCGGAAATAACGCTCCTTCATCCGCGACGCCAGAATACCGATGACACCCTGATGCCATTCCGGATCGAACAGGCACAAACCGAACGGCATCGACTCGACCGGCAAGTCCTTGAGCTGGGCCAGCGCTTCGCGCTGCATGCCTTGCTCGATGGATTTGCGGTCCTGATTCATGCCGTCCAGTTGTGCGGCCATTTCCCGCGCCAGCGCAGGGTCGTGGGTCAGCAGGCATTCGATGCCCAGGCTCATGTCATCCAGACGCCCCGCCGCGTTCAGACGCGGGCCGACGATAAAACCGAGGTCGGTAGACGTAATGCGCGAAGCTTCACGCTTGGCCACTTCCAGGATCGCCTTGATCCCCGGCCGCGCACGTCCGGCGCGAATTCGTTCCAGGCCCTGGTGCACCAGAATCCGGTTGTTGGCATCCAGCGGCACCACGTCGGCAACGCTGCCCAGCGCCACCAGATCCAGCAGTTCGCCGATGTTCGGTTGCGGTTTGCTCTCGTACCAGCCGAGGCTGCGCAGGCGTGCGCGCAAGGCCATCAACACATAGAAAATCACCCCGACCCCGGCCAGCGCCTTGCTCGGAAACTCGCAGCCGGGCTGGTTCGGATTGACCAGTGCATCAGCTTGCGGCAGTTCATCGCCGGGCAAGTGGTGGTCAGTAATCAAGACCTTCAGGCCATGGCGCTTCGCGGCCGCGACACCTTCAACGCTGGAAATACCGTTGTCGACGGTGATCAGCAGCTGCGGCTCGCGGGTCATTGCGACTTCGACGATTTCCGGGGTCAGGCCGTAGCCGTATTCGAAGCGGTTGGGCACCAGATAATCGACGTGCGCCGCGCCCAGCAGGCGCAAACCAAGCACGCCCACGGTGCTGGCCGTCGCGCCGTCGGCGTCAAAGTCGCCGACGATCAGGATCCGCTGACGCTGCTCCAGCGCCGTCACCAGCAGATCGACCGCCGCATCGATCCCTTTGAGCTGCTGGAACGGAATCAGCCGCGCCAGGCTCTTGTCCAGCTCCGCCTCGGACTGCACGCCCCGCGCCGCGTACAGGCGGGTCAGTAGCGGTGGCAGTTCACCGAGAAACGGCAGAGTGGCGGGCAACGGGCGAGGATCGATACGCATGGGGTGACAGGAGCTTCTCTTGGATACGTGGGATTTTTCGGGAGTAGCGCGGACTTAACCGCGCTCGCCTTGCAGCCAGCTGAGCTGGACTTCGTGCTGGCCACGGTCGTCGGTGACGAAGATCGTGCCTTCGCTGATCATCACGTCCCACTTGATGACGCGGGGCATGTCCTTGGCCAGGGTTTCCAGCACTTCCTGCGGAACAGCGGCAATGTTGACGTTCTTCAGGTTCTTGATCGCCGGAATCACCTTGCCTTCCCAGACGCGCAGGCTGCCGTAGGCCAGCAGGCTGGTGCGTTCGGTGCGGCGCGAGCACCAGGTCAGGCGATCGGCATCCGGCTGGCCGACTTCGATCCAGTGCAGGACGCGGTCGTCCAGGCTCTTTTCCCACAGCGCAGGTTCATCCACGTCCGACAGACCACGCCCGAACGACAGTTGCTCGTTGTACCAGAGCGCGTAGGCCAACAGCCGCACGGTCATGCGTTCTTCGGTTTCCGAAGGATGGCGGGCGATGGTCTGCTTCACGTTCTCGTAGACGCTGCGGTCAAGGTCGGTGAGGTTCAGTTCGAATTTGTAGGTAGTGGACGGCTGGGCCATGAACGGGCTTCTTGATACGAGGAAAGTCGGCAAGTCTAACCGATGCTGTAGGCAATCCACGAATTGATGGCGATCAACCTTGCGCGACTGACAGCCGGCTATGTTAAAACGCTGTATCTGCTCAGCCTTGTCCTACAGGATCTCGCATGCCGTTCGCCAACAAACCGCTCAGCGGTCTGAAAGTCATTGAATTGGGTACTTTGATTGCCGGGCCGTTTGCTTCGCGCATCTGCGGCGAGTTCGGCGCCGAAGTGATCAAGATCGAATCGCCGGACGGCGGTGATCCATTGCGCAAATGGCGCAAGCTGTACGAAGGCACCTCGTTGTGGTGGTTCGTCCAGGCGCGCAACAAAAAGTCCCTGACGCTGAACCTGAAACACCCCGATGGCCTGGCGATCCTGAAAAAACTGCTGGGTGAAGCCGACATCCTGATCGAGAACTTCCGCCCCGGCGTGCTGGAAAAACTCGGCCTGGGCTGGGAAACCCTGCACGCGCTGAACCCGAAACTGGTGATGGTGCGCCTGTCCGGTTTCGGCCAGACCGGGCCAATGAAAGATCAGCCAGGTTTCGGTGCGGTCGGCGAATCCATGGGCGGCCTGCGCTACATCACCGGTTTCGAAGACCGCCCGCCGGTACGCACCGGGATTTCCATCGGCGATTCGATTGCGGCTTTGTGGGGCGTGATCGGCGCGTTGATGGCCTTGCGTCATCGCGAGGTCAACGGCGGCCTCGGCCAGGTGGTCGATGTGGCGCTGTACGAAGCGATCTTCGCCATGATGGAAAGCATGGTGCCGGAGTTCGATGTCTTCGGCTTCATTCGTGAGCGCACCGGTAACATCATGCCGGGCATCACCCCGTCGTCGATTCACACCAGTGCCGACGGCAAACACGTGCAGATCGGCGCCAACGGCGATGCGATCTTCAAGCGCTTCATGCTGATCATCGGCCGTGAAGATCTGGCCAATGACCCGGCGCTGGCCAGCAATGACGGGCGCGATACTCGCCGCGATGAGTTGTACGGGGTGATCGACCGCTGGGTCAAGTCGCTGCCGCTGCAAACCGTGCTGGATCTGCTGAATCAGGCCGAAGTGCCGGCCAGCCGGATCTTCAGCGCCGAAGACATGTTCAACGATCCGCAGTACCTGGCCCGGGAAATGTTCCTCCACGCCAAACTGCCGGACGGCAAACCTTTCAAGATGCCGGGCATCGTGCCAAAACTCTCTGAGACACCCGGCACGTCCGAATGGGTCGGACCGCAGCTCGGTGAGCACAATGCGCAGGTACTCCACGATCTTGGCTACGACGAGAAGCAGATCGCCCGGCTGCGCGAAGACGGAGCCATCTGAGCTGAAGCCCCTGATGCCCTCGGCCTCGAGCCGCGCCCACCATTGGTGGACCTGGCGGTTGTTCGGCCTGCTGTTCCTGCTGGTGCTGCCGACGTGGGCGCAGGCCAAACCGACGCTGATCTGGCTGTTGCGCGACCTGCCGCCGCTGACGATTTTCGAAGGCCCGAAAAAGGGCCAGGGCGTTATCGATCAATTGATGCCGATGCTGATTGCCGGCATGCCGCAATACGAACACACCTTGATGCGGGTCAATCGCGCCCGTGGCATTCAAATGCTTCATGAACATCCCTTCGCCTGCGATCCGTCGCTGATCTGGAACAAGGAGAGGGCGCAATGGATCGCCTTCTCCATCCCCGCGTTTCGCGCTGTCAGCAATGGCCTGGTGGTGCGTCAGAGAGATCGCGAAGTGCTGGAGCCGTTTCTGGTCGACGATGAAGTCGATCTGTCGGCATTTCTGGCCAACGGCGAGCGAAAAGTCGGCGTGGTAGCCGAGCGCAGTTATGGCGAGTACATCGATACATTGCTGCATCAGGCACCGCGCGGCGCGCTGACGCCCCATTACGGCAACGATGCGCTCAGCAGCCTGCTGTCGATGCAGCGCCTGGGACGTTTGCAGGTGGTGCTGGGTTACTGGCCGGAAATCCGTTATCAGGCGCGCCAGGCCGAGATCACCGAGGACGAACTGCTGTTCTTCCCGATTCGCGGCACGGGCAAGTACCTGTCGGGCCATGTCGGCTGCACCGACACCACGGCGGGTCGCCAGGCGATCACCGAGATCAATCAGCTGTTGCGCACCCTGCCCCACGATCACCTCAACCAGCTCTACGCCGACTGGCTCGACCCCGAAAGGCGTCAGGATTATCTGGAACAGGCACGGATTTTCTTCCAGCGACAAGCCGCGCAGTAAAATCCGGGCAAAAAGAAACCCCGAGAAGTGGGGAGACGACTCGGGGTTAAACGTGGCCTGTATCAAAGACCCGTAGCAGCAAGCGACAAGCACCGGAGCACAATGCTTGCTCCTGCTGTTACCGGGTCTGACCGACCTGGATGCAGGAAGGTTCCCACAAATGAAAAATCAGTTTCAGAGGGCCGGGTGCTTGTCGAGGGCTGCGTTTCGCAACGCGGCGATCACACAGGGTTCCAGCCGGCCTTCGGCAATCAGGATGTCACGGTGCAGGCCATCGACCACATCCGTCAGTTGGCGCTTGTCGCTCAATTGCGCCTGATTGAATTCGCGCTCCACCACGATCGCGCCGCTGCCGTTCTTCAAGGTCACCAGGCATTCGCCATGGCGACCCCGAGGGGTCAACGTCACTTGATACGGGCTTAGAGCCTCACCGAGCAATAGACTGATACTTTCCATCTCGATCTCCACTCAATAGTCCGAAAACACAGTGCCTGGGGCGTGTTCACAGTAAATGACCACCGGCCCGAGAGGAAAGTTCTGCTTGTCGCCGGCTTCTCCCGGTGCGTCACCGGCCTATCGGAGCATGCATGGGGAAGATGACAGAAAAATAACCGGGGGCTCAGGCGTCGACGGAATGCCTGGGGAGGGTCATGTAGGCATCCAGCAGCGCCCTCATCAACACCGCCGAGACTGGCGTGTGCAAACGCCCCAGCAAGGTGATCCGGTGCTCGCCCAGCAAGGTTTCCAGATCGTCCAGCAGGCTGGGTGCCACGGCCCCCAGCAGAATCATCGCCCGCGCTTTCTGTCGGTCGGCCAGATGCCGAATCAGCGCAAGCCCGTCACCGTTCTGCAATTGTGGATTGCACAGGGTGATGTCCACGGCTCCGCGACGCTCCAGTGAGCGCTTTGCCGAGCCCAGCGACGGCGCGGTCAGAACATCGTAGATACCGATGGCGTTGAGCATCTGGTGCAACGCCATCAGCTGGAACGGATTGGGTTCTAGAATCAGGATCTTGAGCGAGCGCATGGGACGACCTCTGGAGCGACAATCGCGGATTCACGCCGCAGTGGCCTGTCACTCTAGGGCAGTCGTCCTAAGCCTCCCATCAGAAAAGGAATCGCGGTTTATAGGACTTTTCCCATCTTTAATGCAGACATTGACACCCGCTCTCCTTCCGCCGCTCGGTGATGTCGGTCCAGCCTCCGAGCAGGCCACGCAGTTTTCCATCGGCACTGTAAAACGGCACCGTCCACTGATAAATCTGACGGGGGCCGCTCTTGAACATCAGCTGTCGTTTGCTGAAACGTGTTTTACGAGTGCCCAACTGCGCCATGAACTCGTCGTGCAACATCAGTGCCGTGGCCTGTGGAAGCGCATCGATCTCGAACAGCTTCCGGCCCTGTACCTGCTCCAGCCGAACCGACAGCGCATCTTCATAGCTGCGGTTGCACATGATCAACCGCCCCTGCAGATCGCGCACGAACACGGGGTCGGGCATCGCATCGATCAATGCATGTTGAAAAGCCAGTTGATCACTTAGATCTTTTTCGGCCGCACGCCGCTGTTTTACCTCGACCGTCAATCGACGGTTCCACAGCAACGGCAACAGCCCGAACACGCCGAGCCCACCCATCGCCCAGCACCCCCACTTGATCAGGAGCGAGCTGATCGAGGGTACCGGAGCGGGAGAAATGCCATCCAGCCATTTCAGGCGCATGGCGCGCAGTTCGGCTGCCGAGAAAGCGCCCAGTGCCTTGTTGAGGATGCTCACAAGCTCTGGCAGCCCCTTGCGCACCGCCAGATGATCGGCCTCCCACTTGCCTTCCACGAGACCCGAGACCCTGAGCAGGCCGGAGGGAAACAGCTGCGCGCCGATCTCGTTTTCGATGGTGGCGTAGGCCTCACCACTCTCGACCAGCGCCCGGGCCTCGGCATAGGTCTTGACCGAGCGGATCTCGATGGACGGATAGTCGCGTCGAATGCTGTCCTCCAGCGCGTGCCTTGCCGGCAGGACCAACACCCGTTTGGCCAGCGTTTCGAGCGACTTTATCGGCGGCTCGCCCGAACGACCGACGAATACCCAGCCGGCACCGCCGAACGCGTGACTGAAGTCCAGGAATGCCTTGCGCTCGTCATTCATTGCCAACGTCGTGCTGATGTCGGCCACGCCACTCTGGAGCCGTTCCAGCATGTGATCGGTGGAAAACGACTCCTGATGGACGAACTGCAATCCGGTCATGGCGCTGATATGCGTGAGCACATCGTTGTTCAAGCCGCTCCACTGACCATGTTCGTCCTGAAACAGATACAACGGGTATTGCACCGAGGCGACCGTCACCCGGGGATTGTCCCGAATCCACTGACGCTCATTTTCATCCAGCTCGATGGGCTGGACACTCTCCCCCCCTTCGGAATGCCTCGCCAGATGGGCAGCTTCGCTCGACTGCGACAACTCGAAGCCCCCCAATAAAAACAACCAGCACAGAGCTGCTTTCAATCCTGAAAAAAACCGCATTGCCACATCCTTCGTCATCGACTCGCCCGTCCTTCGTGGGCGAAACGCGCGCAGTGTGGCATGCAAAAACAAGAAAGCCCGTCAGGAGACGGGCTTCAAAATGTGACAGCTTTGCGGGCTTAAAGAGGCTTGCCGCGGTTGCCATGCTGACTGACAAAGGCCTGCACGGCTTTCAGCTCGTTTGCCAGCACTGTGCAGCGCTCTTCTCTCTCAAACAAATCAGAAAGATGTGCAGGTAGTTCGAGAGCTTTTCCTACACCAGCTTTCTCCACCGCGTCCGGGAACTTGACCGGATGCGCCGTGCCCAGAATCACCATCGGGATGTCCAGGCTGCGACGGCATTCGCGCGCGGCTTTCACGCCAATGGCGGTGTGCGGATCCAGCACCTCACCGGTCTGCTCGTAGACTTCGGCGATGGTTTCGCAGGTTTGCGCATCGTCCACGGCCAGCGAGTCGAACAGTTTGCGTGCTTCGGTCCAGCGTTCCTGTTCGACGCTGAAACCGCCGCCCTGCTTGAACGAATCCATCAGCCCGGCAATTGCCGCACCGTTGCGGCCGTGCAGGTCGAACAGCAGGCGTTCGAAGTTCGACGAGACCATGATGTCCATCGACGGCGACAGCGTGGCGTGCAGGGTTTCCTTGACGTACTGGTTGCCACTCATGAAGCGGTGCAGGATGTCGTTGCGGTTGGTGGCGACGATCAACTGGTTGATCGGCAGGCCCATGTTGCGCGCCAGATAGCCGGCGAAGATGTCGCCGAAGTTGCCGGTCGGCACCGAGAACGACACCGAACGCGCCGGGCCGCCCAATTGCAGGGCCGCGTGGAAGTAGTAAACGATCTGGGCCATGATCCGTGCCCAGTTGATCGAGTTCACTGCCACCAGGCGGGTGCCCTTGAGGAAGCTCTGGTCGGCGAAGCTGGCCTTGACCATTTCCTGGCAGTCATCGAAGTTGCCTTCGATGGCGATGTTGTGGATGTTCTCACCGAGAATGGTGGTCATCTGCCGACGCTGCACTTCGGACACACGGTTGTGCGGGTGCAGGATGAAGATGTCGACGTTTTCGCAGTGCTTGCAGCCTTCGATGGCGGCCGAACCGGTGTCACCGGAGGTGGCGCCGACGATCACCACGCGCTCGCCGCGCTTTTCCAGCACGTAGTCGAGCAAGCGACCGAGCAGTTGCAGGGCGAAGTCCTTGAACGCCAGGGTCGGGCCGTGGAACAGCTCCAGCACCCATTCGTTGCCGTTCAACTGACGCAGCGGCGCAACGGCGTTGTGGGCGAACACACCGTAGGTTTCTTCAAGAATCTTTTTGAAATCGGCGTCCGGAATGCTGCCGGTGACGAACGGGCGCATGACGCGGAAAGCCAGCTCGTGATACGGCAGGCCGGCCCAGGAAGCGATTTCTTCCTGGGTGAAACGTGGCAGGTTTTCCGGGACGTACAGACCGCCGTCGGTGGCGAGACCGGCCAGCAGGACGTCTTCGAAATTCAGGGCCGGTGCCTGGCCGCGGGTACTGATGTAACGCATAGGGGCAAACCTTCGGTTTGAGCTTCAAGCTACGAGTTACAAGCTTCAAGTAAAAGCCGGACTGCTTTTCTCTTGCTGCTTGCAGCTCGAAGCTTGCAGCTGTTTCTGTTTAGTTCAAGTGCTCGACACGGATCCGCACGACCGGACCGACCACGCCCGCCAGCGCTTCGAGGGCGGCGATCGCATCGTTGATGTGCTGTTCCAGCACGCGGTGTGTCAGCAGGATCATCGGCACCAGGCCGTCGTGTTCCTCGACTTCCTTCTGCATGATCGACTCGATGTTGATGCCGCGCTCCGAGAGGATGCTCGCCACCTGAGCGAGTACGCCCGGATGGTCCTTGGCCTGAATGCGCAGGTAGTAGGCGCTTTCGCAGGCTTCGATCGGCAGGATCGGATGGGCCGACAGCGAGTCCGGCTGGAAGGCCAGGTGCGGCACGCGGTTTTCCGGATCGGAGGTCATGGCGCGAACCACGTCCACCAGATCCGCGATCACCGACGAAGCGGTCGGCTCCATGCCGGCGCCGGCGCCGTAGAACAGGGTCGAACCGGCAGCGTCACCGTTGACCATCACCGCGTTCATCACACCGTTGACGTTGGCGATCAGGCGATCGGCCGGGATCAGCGTCGGGTGTACGCGCAGCTCGATACCGGCGGCGGTGCTGCGTGCCACGCCCAGATGCTTGATGCG
Source organism: Pseudomonas sp. GW456-12-1-14-TSB6 (assembly GCF_059424205.1). NCBI lineage: Bacteria > Pseudomonadati > Pseudomonadota > Gammaproteobacteria > Pseudomonadales > Pseudomonadaceae > Pseudomonas > Pseudomonas sp. GW456-12-1-14-TSB6. Next base: position 82,031 of record NZ_JBWKZE010000017.1, on the reverse strand, counting down.
GTAGCCCAGCGCTTCGGCGTAATTCACGTCGGCGGTGGTCAGCTTGGTGATGCCTTCGGTGTAAGCCTTGTCGAACTGCAGCGGAACACCGAATGCGATCGACGCCAGGATCGTCAGCTTGTGCGCCGCGTCGATGCCTTCGACGTCGAAGGTCGGATCGGCTTCGGCGTAACCCAGCGCTTGCGCCTCGGCCAGCACGTCTTCGAAGGTGCGACCCTTCTCGCGCATTTCGGTGAGGATGAAGTTGCCGGTGCCGTTGATGATCCCGGCGACCCAGTTGATACGGTTGGCGGACAGGCCTTCACGGATCGCCTTGATCACCGGAATGCCGCCGGCGACCGCCGCTTCGAACGCCACGATCACGCCTTTCTCGCGTGCCCTGGCGAAAATTTCATTACCGTGAACGGCAATCAGAGCCTTGTTCGCGGTGACCACATGCTTGCCATTCTCGATGGCCTTGAGTACCAGCTCGCGGGCAACGGTGTAGCCGCCCATCAGCTCTATGACGATGTCGATCTCAGGGTTCGTGGCCACTTCGAAGACATCGTTGGTAATCGCAATACCGGTCGTCTGGAACTGAGGCTTTGGCGTGCGCGTGGCAATTTGTGCCACTTCGATTCCACGCCCGGCACGACGAGCAATTTCCTCGGCGTTGCGCTGAAGTACGTTGAAGGTTCCGCCACCGACGGTCCCTAACCCACAGATGCCTACTTTGACCGGTTTCACTGTGAACTCCCCATAAAACGGCCGACACGAGGCCGGCCGTGAAAACAACCGCAGGTTCGCGGCTCTCTGTTGATGGCCCGGCAATCCTGCCGCCGGACCACGCTCGTCAACGCCTGAGCGTGACGATGCGAATTACTTCGCGCCCAGCGCCAGTTTGGCGACTTGTGGCGCAGGCTGGTAGCCCGGAATGACTTGTCCGTCGGCCAAAACGATGGCCGGTGTACCGTTCACGCCGATCGACTGACCGAGGGCGAACTGTTTGGAAACCGGGTTATCGCACTTGGCGGCCTTGATTTCCTTGCCATCGACCATTTTGTCCATGGCCGCTTTCTTGTCTTTCGAGCACCACACCGCTTGCAGCTGTTCGTCACCCGGCGAATTCAGGCCCTGACGCGGGAACGCGACGTAACGCACTTCGATGCCGCGCTTGTTCAGCTCGGGCACTTCAGCGTGCAGCTTGTGGCAGTACGGGCAAGTGGTGTCGGTGAAAACGGTGATGTGCGACTTGGTTTCACCCACGGCCGGGTAAACCACGGTCTCGGCTACCGGGATCGCATTGATCAGTTTGGAAATGCCCAGGCGCTCGGTCTTCTCGGTCAAGTTGACCGGTTTGCCGTCCTTGAGCTGGAACATGTAGCCCTGAACGATGTACTGGCCGTCGGCGCTGGCGTAGAGCACGCGACTGCCCTTGAGCTTGACTTCGTACAGGCCTGGCAGCGGACTGGCGGTGATGGTATCGACCGGCACATCGAGCTGGAGGTTTTCCAGGCTTTGGCGAATCGCTTTGTCGGCCGCGTCATCGGCGACGGCAAAGGTGCTGACCAACGCAATGGCTGCGGCGGCGAAAATCTGGGTCAGACGCATGAGAACTCCTGAAGGCGGACAAATGGAACGATCAGAACGCCCGTGCCGGAACACCGGGTCATAACCGCCCATCGTGCAAACCGGCAAAGCCTACCACATAAGGCTCCCGTGGCCGAATGCGCCTGTCGCAAGACAAACGGCGCTCAGCCGCGCGGGTGATGTTTGGCATGCAGATCCTGCAAACGTGCCCGGGCGACGTGAGTGTAGATCTGCGTGGTCGACAGGTCGCTGTGGCCCAACAGCATCTGCACCACCCGCAGGTCGGCGCCATGGTTGAGCAAGTGGGTGGCAAACGCGTGACGCAAGGTGTGCGGCGACAGCGATTTACTGATGCCGGCGACCTTAGCCTGGTGCTTGATGCGGTGCCAGAAGGTCTGCCGAGTCATCTGCTCGCCGCGCTGACTGGGGAACAGCACATCGCTCGGGCGCCCGCCGAGCAGCTCACCGCGACCGTCACGCAGGTAGCGCTCGACCCAGACAATCGCTTCCTCGCCCATCGGCACCAGCCGTTCCTTGCTGCCCTTGCCCATCACCCGCAACACACCCTGACGCAGGTTGACCTGTTCCAGCGTCAGGCTGATCAGCTCGGTGACACGCAGGCCGCAGGCATACAAGACTTCGAGCATGGCGCGATCGCGCTGGCCGATGGCTTCGCTCAAGTCCGGCGCCTTCAGCAGCGCTTCGACGTCGGCTTCCGACAGGGATTTGGGCAGCGGCCGACCGAGTTGCGGCATATCCACGCGCAAAGTCGGATCAACCGAAATCAGTTTTTCCCGCAGCAGATAGCGATAAAAACCACGCACACCGGAGAGAAATCGCGCGGTGGAACGAGGTTTGTAGTTCTGTTCCAGACGCCAGGCCAGGTGATCGAGGATCAGTTCGCGACCGGCATTGACCAGTTCGAGACCTTTCTCCTGCAACCAGCCGTTGAACAGCGCGAGATCACTGCGGTAGGCGTCGCGAGTGTTGTCGGAGAGACCTTTTTCCAGCCAGAGGGCGTCGAGAAACTGGTCGATCAGTGGGTGGTCGATGGCAGGCATGGGCGCTCAAGACACGCAGGTTTGGCACTGCGCGCAAATAAAGAGTGAACGGTTGAAATGGCCGCTAGTCTTTCATAGCCCGCTATTTCAAGGAACAGGGAGCTTCAATGAACGAGCAGCAAATTCTGTTGGCTTTCGGTGGTATCGGCGCTGCCGCACTGGGCTGCCAGTGGCTCGCCTGGCGCCTGAAGCTGCCGGCGATTCTGTTTCTGCTGCTGACCGGCATTCTGGCGGGCCCCGTGCTGGGCTGGCTCGACCCGCAGGAAATGTTCGGCCCGTTGCTGATGCCATTGGTGTCGCTGGCGGTGGCGCTGATTCTGTTTGAAGGCAGCCTGACCCTGCACCTGTCGGAATGGCGCGAGATCGGCAGCGTCGTGCATCGGCTGGTCACAATCGGTGCGCTCTCGACATGGGTAGTGATTGCGGTCGCGACCCACTGGCTGCTGGGCTTCGACTGGCTGTTGGCGATCCTGTTCGGCAGCCTGACCCTGGTGACCGGGCCGACCGTGATCGTGCCGATGCTGCGCGTGGTGCGGCCGAAGGCTTCGATCGCCAACATCCTGCGCTGGGAAGGGATTGTGATCGACCCGATCGGCGCGCTGCTCGCGGTGGTGGTCTACAGCTTCATCATCGCCCGGGCCGAAGGCCACGGCCTGGAACAGAGTCTGCTGACCTTCGGTGGTGTGATTGTCTGCGGCAGTGCGTTCGGCGTTGCCGGTGGCTGGCTGCTCGGCACGATCATCCGGCGCCAATGGCTACCGGAGTATTTGCACAATCTGGCATCGCTCGCCGCGGTGCTGGGGATATTCATCGCCGCCAACCAGGTCATGCACGAATCCGGGCTGTTGGCGGTGACGTTGATGGGCATGTGGCTGGCGAACATGAAGGGGGTGGATGTGCGGCACATCCTGCACTTCAAGGAAAATCTCAGCGTGCTGCTGATTTCCGGACTGTTCATCCTGCTGGCGGCACGACTGGATCTGAACGCGTTGATCGGTCTCGGGCCGCTGGTGTTGATCCTGTTGCTGGTGATTCAGCTGATCGCCCGACCGTTGAACGTGGTGCTGAGCACCGCCGGTTCGAGCCTGAGTTGGCGTGAACGTGCGCTGTTGTGCTGGATTGCCCCGCGCGGGATCGTCGCGGCGGCGGTCTCGGCGATCTTCGCGATTCGCCTGGATGAAGCGGGCCATGAAGGTGCGCTGTTGCTGGTACCGCTGACTTTCGCGGTGATCATAGGCACTGTCGTGCTGCAAAGTGCGACGGCCCGGCCACTGGCGCGCTTGTTGAAGGTTGCGGAACCGGCGCCGAGCGGGTTCCTGATTGTCGGGGCGAACGGGCCTGCGCGCTTGCTCGGCAAGTCGCTGCAACAGCTGGGCAGCCGGGTGCTGCTGACGGATTCAAGCTGGGAAAATATCCGCGCCGCGCGCATGGATGGCTTGCCGACCTACTTCGGCAATCCGGCCTCACAGCACGCCGATGCGCATCTGGACCTGGTCGGACTGGGGCATTTGCTGGCGCTGTCACCGTCGGGCGAACTCAATACACTGGCGGCCATGCGCTTTCGTCATGACTTTGGCCATCAGCGGCTGTTCGGGCTGGCCAGCGGTCAGGAAAGCCGTCGCAGCGACAAGCACCGCGCCAGCCTCGAACATCGAGGCAATCAACTGGGGAGCGAGGCGCTGACTTACGCCAGACTCGCCAGTCAACTGGGGCAAGGTGCCGATCTTTACAGCACGACGCTGACGGACGGGTTTGGCTGGGACGATTACCGCGCGCTGCATGGCAATCGCGCGACGCTGCTGTTCATGCGCGATGACAGCGGCTGGGTGCATGTCGTGACGCCGGAAACCGTGTTGAAGCCGGGGCCTGGGTGGACGTTGCTGGCGCTGATTCAGCCTGAGGCCAACGCCGCTGCATAAATAGATTCGCGGCTCGGTGCTGGATCAGGCCGCGAAACCCGGCAGCACCGGCACCGGACGCTTGTCATCATCGATGGCAACAAAGCTGAACTGCCCATGAATGGCTTTCTCACGCCCGTCACAGCTCATGCTTTCGACGAACACTTCCACCTCGACCTTGAGACTGGTGTTGCCAACCTTGATCACCCGCCCAACCAGCTCGACGATGGAACCTGCCGGGATCGCGTGATTGAAGTCGATGCGATCGGTCGACACCGTCACCAGCGGCAAACGGCAAAACCGGGTGGCGGTGATGAACGACACTTCGTCCATCCAGGCCAGCGCAGTGCCGCCGAACAGGGTGTTGTGGTGGTTGGTGGTCGGCGGGAACACCGCCTTGGTCACGCGGGTCACCGAGAGTTCGGTGCGGCGTTCGATTTCTTGCTCGCGAGGGGTCATGGGTCAGGCCTGAAACAGAAATGCGGTGGATAAATTGCGGGCAACAAAAAAGCAGCCCGTAGGCTGCTTTTTTCTGCATCGGAAGCTGGACTTAAGCCAGTTTTTCCTTGATGCGAGCTGCTTTACCCGACAGGTCGCGCAGGTAGTACAGCTTGGCTTTACGTACGTCACCGCGACGCTTGACAGCCATGCTGTCGATTTGCGGGGAGTAGGTCTGGAAAGTACGTTCTACGCCAACACCGTTGGAGATTTTACGAACGGTGAACGCACTGTTCACGCCGCGGTTACGCTTGGCGATGACAACGCCTTCGAACGCTTGCAGACGGGAACGATCGCCTTCCTTCACTTTCACCTGAACGACGATGGTGTCGCCTGGGGCAAAGGTAGGGATTTCTTTGGTCATCTGCTCTGCTTCGAGTGCAAGGATGATTTTGTTGGTCATGCTGTGCTCCTAAGGTAAATCGTCTGATCTACCATCGATACGTTGTTAACTATCGTCCCGCTCGCGGATGTATTCCTCGAGCAGCTTCTTCTCTTCTCCAGAAAGCGAGCGGCTTTCCAGAAGATCGGCGCGTCGTTCAAAGGTCCTGCCAAGGGACTGCTGTAAACGCCAACGCCGGATATGCGCGTGATTGCCACTCAGCAACACGTCGGGAACACGCTGATCCGCATACACCTCAGGTCGGGTGTAGTGCGGGCAATCCAGCAGACCATCCGTAAAGGAATCTTCCTCAGCGGAATCCGCATGCCCTAAAGCTCCGGGCAGCAGTCGTGTAACCGCATCGATCATGACCATGGCCGGCAGCTCGCCGCCAGACAACACATAGTCACCAATCGACCACTCTTCATCGACATGAGCCTCAATAAAGCGCTCGTCAATGCCTTCATAGCGACCGGCAATCAGGATCAATGCATCCGATTTCGCCAGTTCGCGTACCGCCGACTGAGTCAGTTGACGGCCTTGGGGGGACAGGTAAATCACCTTCGCCGCCTCCCCGGCTGCTGCCTTGGCCTGAACCAGTGCATCTTCCAGGGGCTTGATCTTCATCACCATGCCCGGACCACCGCCAAACGGGCGATCGTCCACAGTGTGATGTCGATCCGTCGTGTAATCCCGCGGATTCCAACAGGTCAGCTGCAAGAGCCCCTGTTTGACCGCACGACTGGTAATGCCGTACTCACTGATGGCCGAGAACATCTCGGGGAACAGCGTAATGACGTCTACGCGCAGGCTGGCCATTGCTTAGAAGTCCGCGTCCCATTCCACCCTCATCACGCCTGCTTCCAGGTCGATTGCCAGCACGCATTGCTCCGTATAGGGCAACAACCGCTCGCGATCATCCAGGCTGCCAACGCAGGGCTTGACCACCAATACATCGTTCGCGCCGGTCTCCAACAGGTGATCAACCTTGCCGAACAATTGTTCGTCCTGGTTGATGACGCTCAGACCTTCCAACTGGTACCAGTAGTACTCGTCGGCGGTCAGGTCGGGCAAAAGGCTTCGCGGGATGCAAATCTCGTAACCGCTCAGAAGACGGGCTTCATCGCGATCGTCGAGGCCTTTGAGCTTCACAACCAGATCCTTTTGAGTGGATCGGCCGCTGACCAGCTCGACCTGTTTCACCACGCCTTCGCGCCGAAGCGTCCAGTTGCGATAGCCCAACAGGTTTTCAATCGGATCGGTAAAGGAAAAGACCTTCACCTCGCCGCGAACGCCGTGAACCGAAAAAATCTTGCCGACAACGATCAGATCATCAGCTTTTTCTGGCGTCGCGCTCATACTGCTCAGGCTGCAGCCTTGGCAGATTCCTTCAGCAACTGAGCAACACGCTCAGAAGGCTGTGCACCAACGCTCAGCCAGTAGGCAACGCGCTCTTGGTTCACGGACAGACGGATTTCCTGACCACGGGCAACAGGGTTGAAGAAGCCAACCTGTTCTTTGTGGGAACCGTCACGCGGGTTGCGGGAGTCGGTTACGGTCAGGTGGTAAAACGGGCGCTTTTTGGAGCCGCCAAGGGCAAGACGGATTGTTAGCATGTGAACATCGTTCCTGTAGTCGGTGCTGCAAATCTAAATGCACAGCGGGCATGGGTGCCCGAAAGGCCGCATATTCTAAGGAATATCCGGACTTTTGCAAATGACTTTTTCCGGCGCCTGTGGCATGCCGTGCAGATTTGCATATGGGGCCGTCGTTCAAAACGGCCAGTCAGCTCCCGCCGAGTGCGGGTTTGCTGTGGATCCCGCTTCCTTGCGGGACTGCGCCGGTGCGACGACCGGCGAGTTCTTTTACATCTTTGGCATGCCGCCGCCGGGCAACATTCCGCCCATGCCGCGCATCATTTTCGCCATTCCGCCCTTGGCGGAGAATTTCTTCATCATCTTCTGCATCTGCTTGTGCTGCTTGATCAAGCGACCGATGTCCTGCACCTGGGTGCCGGAACCCATGGCGATGCGGCGCTTGCGCGAACCGCTGATCAGCTCAGGGTCGCGGCGCTCGGCCGGGGTCATGGAATTGATGATGGCTTCCATCTGTTTGAACTGCTTCTCTGCGGCGCTCTGGGCATTGCCCATTTGCGAGAGATTGACGCCGCCGATGCTCGGCAGCTTGTCCATGAGCCCGCCGAGGCCGCCCATGTTCTTCATCTGTTGCAACTGATCGCGGAAGTCTTCGAGGTCGAAGCCCTTGCCCTTCTTCAGCTTTTTAGCAAGCTTGTCGGCCTTGTCCTTGTCGAGGGTCGCTTCAGCCTGTTCGATCAGGCTGAGCACGTCGCCCATGCCGAGGATCCGCGAAGCGATACGCTCAGGATGGAACGGATCGAGCGCTTCGCTCTTCTCGCCCATACCGATGAACTTGATCGGCTTGCCAGTAATCGCGCGAACCGACAGCGCGGCACCGCCACGGGCATCACCGTCGACCTTGGTCAGGATCACGCCGGTCAGCGGCAGCGCATCACCGAAGGCCTTGGCCGTGTTGGCCGCGTCCTGACCGGTCATGGCGTCGACCACGAACAGGGTTTCAACCGGGTTGATCGCGGCGTGCAGCGCCTTGATCTCGCCCATCATCTCTTCATCGATGTGCAGACGACCGGCGGTGTCGACGATGACCACGTCGATGAATTTCAGTTTTGCTTCTTTAATAGCTGCGCTGGCGATGTCGACCGGTTTCTGGCTCAGGTCGGACGGGAAGAACGTCACGCCGATGTCGTTTGCCAGGGTTTCCAGCTGTTTAATAGCAGCAGGACGGTAGATGTCCGCCGACACGACCATGACCGACTTTTTCTTGCGCTCTTTAAGGAAGCGCGCCAGTTTGCCGGCGGTGGTGGTTTTACCCGCGCCCTGCAGACCGGCCATCAGAATGACGGCGGGCGGCACGGCGCTCAGGTTCAGGTCTTCGTTGGCCGCGCCCATCAGGCTTTCGAGTTCGGCCTGGACGATCTTCACAAACGCCTGGCCCGGCGTCAGGCTGCGCGACACCTCGGTGCCGACAGCGCGCTCCTTGACCGAATTGACGAAGTCCTTGACCACCGGCAGGGCGACGTCGGCCTCGAGCAACGCCATGCGCACTTCGCGCAGGGTGTCTTTGATATTGTCCTCGGTCAGCTTCGCCTTGCCGGTGACATGGCGCAGCGTCTGCGAGAGACGGTCGGTTAAGTTTTCAAACATTGCGCGATCCTTTCAGGCCCTGTGTAGACCGGGATAATGGCGGCCCAGACCGGAATCAACATGTGCTCGGCGAGCCTGCGGCGTGGGCAGGTCGCGGATTATAGCGAAGACTGCGGCTGGCGGACACCTCGCTGTCAGCTTGCCGGTCTTTCGTGCAACGGCGGTTCTATGCCAAACTCAGCCCCTTTCGGGCTTGCCTAACAGGATTTATGCTCCCCTTGTCACCGAGTTTGCTGACCACCCTCGCCGCCGCCCTTCTCTACGCCGCTGCGACCCTCGATCAGGGCACCCGCCTGGCCACTGGCGCCAAGGCCAACAAGCGCCTGCTGGTCTCGCTCGGCGTTCTCGCCGTGCTGGCCCACAGCGCCAGCCTGCTTACGCATTTATTGACACCGATCGGTCTGGGCCTGGATTTCTTCAGCGCTTCGAGCCTGATCGCTGCGGCGGTCATTGCCCTGACCCTGCTCGCCTGCTCGCGGATTCCGGTGGAAAACCTGCTGGTGCTGCTGTTCCCGCTGGGTGCGATCACGGTGCTGCTGGCGCAGTTCGCGCCGGCCGGTACGGTGCAGATCATCGATGAAGAACCGGGCATCCTCGCGCACATCCTGTTGTCGATCCTCGCCTACGGCATGTTCACCATCGCGGTGTTTCAGGCCTTGTTGCTGCTGGTGCAGGATCATCAGCTCAAGCACAAGCACCCGTCCGGGCTGATCAAGAACTTCCCGCCACTGCAAACCATGGAAAGCCTGCTGTTCGGCTTCCTCTGGGCCGGCTGGACGCTGCTGTCGCTGTCGCTGATCTCCGGCTGGCTGTTCGTCGAGAACCTGTTTGCCCAGCATCTGGTGCATAAAACCCTGCTGGCCTGCCTGGCCTGGATCGTGTTCAGCGTCCTGCTGTGGGGCCGTAACCGCCTCGGCTGGCGCGGACACAAGGCAATCCGCTGGACCCTCGCCGGTTTCTGCCTGCTGATGCTCGCGTATTTCGGCAGCAAACTGGTCCGTGAATACATCCTGCACATCTGACGGGCGGCATAAATGGACGGTTTGCCCATAGGGCCGATGCTCGCGGTATTTGTCCTGCTGATTCTCTGGTCAGGGCTGTTTACCGCCGTCGAAGCGGCGCAACAGCACCTGCTCGCGCAACGCACCGCATCCCGCGCCAGCGACAAGCCCCTGGCCAGGCTTAGCTTCCCGCTCGACAGCCTGATCCTCTGCAATACCCTGTGCCGCGCCCTCGCCGTCATCCTGGCCACGCTGCTGGCCATCTTTCTCTGTGAAGAAAACGGCCCCTGGGCGGCTTGCCTTGGCGCCGGCGCCCTGCTGCTGGTTTTTGCCGACTATTTTCCCCGCGCCCTTGCCCAGCGTTATCCGGATGCGGTGCTGTCGTTCGGCAATACGCTGCTGGCAGTACCGCTGAAGGTCGTTTACCCGCTTGCCTGGCTGCTCAGCCGCGTCAGTGGTTTGCTGATGCGCCCGTTCATCCGCAAGGCCCAGGTGGTGCAACAGAGCGAAGACGATGTGCCGGCGGAGCGTCATGATGACCCCGATCATCCAGTGCGCCCGCATCCGGTTTCGGGCATCCATGCGCTGGATAACATCACGGTCAACGACATTCTGGTGCCGCGCAGCGATGTCGACGGCATCAACCTCGACGATCCGATCGAAGAAATCACCGAGCAACTGCGCCACAACCGTCGTACTCGTCTGCCGCTGTTTCACAGCGATATCAATCAGGTCGAGGCGGTGCTCAACACCCGGCAGGTCCGCCATTTGCTGGACAATGGCAACCTGACCCGCGAAGCCTTGCTGGCGGCCAGTTACGAGCCCTACTTCGTTCCCGAAAGCACCCCGCTGCAACTGCAGCTGCTGAACTTCCACAAGCAGCAGCGGCGGCTGGGCATGGTGGTGGACGAGTACGGCGAAGTGCTGGGGATTGTCACCCTGGAAGACATTCTCGAAGAGATCGTCGGCGAATTCGAAAGCGAGCACAGCCTCGACAACCCGCACATCCACCCGCAAGCCGATGGCCGCATGGTGATCGATGGCGCGGCGTCGATCCGCGAACTGAACAAATGCCTGGGCTGGCACCTGCCCAGCGACGGCCCCCGGACCCTCAACGGCTTGGTGACCGAAGCGCTGGAAACCATCCCGGAAAGCGCGGTCTGCCTGAAGATCGGCCGCTACCGGCTGGAGATTCTCGAAACTGAAGAGAACCGGGTCAGCAAGGTCCTGATCTGGCACACCTCCTCGGCCCCTGCGCTCGCCCCTGTTCGCTAGGCAGCCTCTTGTTCAATCGTTAGCCACCTTCCTATAATCGCGGGGCTTACCCAAGCCCCGCCGAACCGTGTGCTTACCCCGCACCCGACAAGTTCCGGCCGGTTCATCGGCAATATCCGCATCACACCGACGACTGTTCCTACCTGAAGCAGCGATCGCGCCTCATCCCACATCCCTGGGTGTTCGACCATAATAATTCGCTCCAACGGAGCTCATGACTGTCAGGGATCACCGCATGACGACCAGTACCGCTTACAGCGACACCACGCCTGCCCAACCGACCAACTCCGCCACCCGCGTGGCCACGGCAAGCTTCATCGGCACGGCCATCGAGTTCTACGATTTCTATGTCTACGCCACCGCTGCTGCGCTGGTGATCGGGCCGGTGTTCTTCCCGCAGACTTCCGGCACGGCGCAGATGCTTTCGGCATTTCTTACCTTCGGCATCGCCTTCCTGGCCCGACCGCTGGGCTCGGCGCTGTTCGGCCATTTCGGCGACCGGATCGGGCGCAAATCGACTTTGGTCGCTTCGCTGCTGCTGATGGGCGTCTGCACCACGCTGATCGGCGTGCTGCCGGGCTACGACAGCATCGGGGCGTGGGCGCCGATCCTGCTTTGCGTGCTGCGCTTCGGCCAGGGCCTGGGATTGGGTGGCGAATGGGGCGGTGCAGCGCTGCTGGCGACCGAAAACGCCCCGAAAGGCAAACGGGCGTGGTTCGGCATGTTCCCGCAACTCGGCCCTTCGATTGGTTTTCTGGCTGCCAACGGTCTGTTCCTGACGTTGGCCATGAGCCTGAGCGACGATCAATTCCGCAGCTGGGGCTGGCGGATTCCGTTCCTGCTCAGCGCCGTGCTGGTGATGGTCGGGCTGTACGTGCGCCTCAAGCTTCACGAAACCCCGGTGTTCGCCAATGCCATTGCCCGCCAGGAACGAGTGAAAGTGCCGCTGGTCGAGCTGTTCAGCCAATACTGGGCACCGACGCTGCTGGGCGCCGCCGCCATGGTGGTGTGTTACGCGCTGTTCTACATCTCGACCGTGTTTTCCCTGAGCTATGGCGTATCCACATTGGGTTACAGCCGCGAGACCTTCCTCGGTCTGCTCTGTTTTGCGGTGCTGTTCATGGCGGCCGCGACGCCGCTGTCGGCATGGGCCAGTGATCGTTATGGACGCAAACCGGTGCTGATCGTCGGCGGTGTGCTGGCGATTCTTTCCGGATTTCTGATGGAGCCGCTGCTGACTCAGGGATCGACCTGGGGCGTGGCGCTGTTCCTGTGCATCGAACTGTTTCTGATGGGCGTGACATTCGCCCCGATGGGAGCATTGCTACCGGAACTGTTTCCGACGCACGTGCGGTATACCGGCGCATCGGCAGCCTACAACCTCGGCGGCATCGTCGGAGCCTCGGCGGCGCCGTTCTTCGCGCAGAAACTGGTGGCGACGGGTGGTTTGAGTTACGTCGGCGGGTATGTGTCGGCGGCCGCGGTGCTCAGCTTGATCGCTGTGCTGTGCCTGAAGGAGACGCGCAATAACGACCTGAATCAGGTGGTGTAAGCGCAAAGATCGCTCCCGGGCGGGAGCGATCAGATGGCGTGATTACAGCTCTACAACAACAGCCTGGGAAGCACGGGTCGCCTTGGCGCGGGCCGCTTCAATCGACTCGTCACGCGCCAGCGCAACACCCATGCGACGCTGACCATTGACTTCAGGCTTGCCGAACAGACGCAGCGCGGTATCCGGCTCGCTCAGTGCAGCACCGAGGTTGGCGAATGCGGTCTGGGTCGACTGGCCTTCCACCAGAATCACCGCCGAAGCCGATGGGCCGAACTGACGGATCAGCGGCACCGGCAGACCGAGGATCGCCCGGGCGTGCAGGGCGAACTGCGACAGGTCCTGGGAAATCAGGGTCACCAGACCGGTGTCGTGCGGGCGCGGCGACACTTCGCTGAACCACACCTGATCGCCTTTGATGAACAGCTCGACGCCGAACAGGCCACGACCGCCCAACGCTTCGGTCACGGCTTTGGCAACGCGCTCGGATTCAGCCAGCGCCACCGGGCTCATCGCCTGAGGCTGCCAGGATTCCTGATAGTCGCCCTTTTCCTGACGGTGGCCGACTGGAGCACAGAACGTCGTGCCGCCGACATGACGCACGGTCAGCAGAGTGATTTCGTAGTCGAAATCGATAAAGCCTTCGATGATCACCCGACCTTTGCCGGCGCGACCGCCCTCTTGCGCGTAATCCCAGGCTTTCTGCACGTCATCGGCGCTGCGCAGCAGGCTTTGGCCCTTGCCCGAAGAACTCATCACCGGTTTTACGACGCACGGAAAGCCGAGGTCCTGAACGGCCTTGCTGTAATCCTCGAAGGTGTCTGCGAAGTGGTACGGCGAAGTCGGCAGGTCCAGCTCTTCGGCAGCCAGTCGACGGATGCCTTCGCGGTTCATGGTCAGTTGCGCGGCGCGAGCGGTCGGGATCACGGTGAAGCCTTCGGCTTCCAGTTCGACCAGGGTGGCGGTGGCGATGGCTTCGATTTCCGGCACGATGAAGTGCGGCTTCTCGGCTTCGATCACTGCACGCAGGGCGGCGCCGTCGAGCATGTTGATCACGTGGCTGCGATGGGCAACCTGCATGGCCGGCGCATTGGCGTAGCGGTCAACGGCGATCACTTCAACGCCCAGGCGTTGCAGCTCGATCACCACTTCCTTGCCCAACTCACCACAGCCACACAGCAATACGCGGGTCGCGGTCGGCGACAATGGAGTTCCGATACGGGTCATCTCAGGTCCTCAAAGAAGCGGATCATCGAGGAAAGCAACGCCAGACGCGCTTTCCGTGGGGAGAAAGCGCGGCATTTTACATGAACCTGAGGGTTTGGCTTCAGCCGGCGACAGCCTGTTTGCGTTCGCGCCAGGCCATGATCAGCCAGACGGCGGTAACACCGGCGAACTTCGAGGCCAGCGCGGTGATAAGCACCGGCGGTGTCAGCAGGTCAATCATGCCAAAGAAGATGAAGGTATCGAGGGGAATGCTCAGCGCCGAACTGATCCACAAGCGGTCGCGCAACGGGCGCCTGGTGATGGTGAATACCAGCCAGTCAATGCACTCGGAGACCGCGAACGCCGTGGCGCTGGCCAGCGCAATCGATGGATCGGACGTGACATAAGACAGCACCAGTGCCGCCAGCATCGCCACGATCGCGCCATGACCGAAACGGGTCTGCACCATGTCGCGCAGCACGAACACCAACCCGCCCCAGGCCGACCAGATGATGTCCAGGTGCGGCGCGGTGGAGAAGGCGAAGTTGATCAGCACGACGCTGCTGATGTAAGAGATGAGGAAAATCATGGGCCGTGACCTGTCAATTTGGCGCACAGGTTACTTCAGCCCTTCGATGACGCCAATCAAATCGGCTATTGCCCCGGCGTTTTGCCGATCATCCAGACCAGGCCACTGGCCTTGGCCCGCTCATGGCACAGCCCGAGCACAACCCGGCGTTCATCATTGGTCATGCGGCTCCAGCGAGTGATCTCCTCGACCGTGCGCTGGCAACCGGTGCAAATATCGTCTTCGTCCAGCGCGCAAATGCTCACGCACGGCGAGGCGACAGGTCTTTCCGGGGTTGTCATTCTTCCTGCTCGACCAGATCGCGCGCATAGCGCTGGGAGTTATGCACATAGTGCGCGGCACTGGCTTCGAGCATTTTCTTCTGCGGCTCAGTGAGTTCGCGCACCACCTTGCCCGGCGAGCCCATCACCAGCGAGCCGTCAGGAATTTCCTTGCCTTCGCCGATCAGCGAGTTGGCGCCGATGATGCAGTTCTTGCCGATCTTCGCGCCGTTGAGAATGACTGCGTTGATGCCGATCAGGCTGTAGTCGCCGACCGTGCAGCCGTGGAGCATGGCGTTGTGGCCGATGGTCACGCCGGTGCCGATGGTCAGCGGATAGCCCATGTCGGTGTGCATCACCGTGCCGTCCTGAACATTGCTGTTCTTGCCGATCAGGATCAGTTCGTTGTCGCCGCGCAGCACGGCGTTGAACCAGACGTTGGCGCCCTCTTCCAGTCTGACCTTGCCCACCAGCACGGCATTGGGGGCGACCCAGCTCTGCGGATGGGTGTCGACTCGGGCGTCGCCCAGGCGGTATTTCATCTTGTTTTCCTCAGGGCTCACGATGGCTGGCCATTCGAAGGATGGCTTCAGGTATTGATGAAGCTTTTGGGCGGTTGATGCAGGCTGATTCTGGCGTCATAGAGCAGGTTGATCAACTCGACGATCATGATTGCCGTCAGCCCCCAGATCTTGTATTCGCCGTAACGATAGCTCGGCACGTACCAACTGCGACCCTGATAGTCGATGCGGTGGGTGTGTTCGCGCGGATCCTTGCGGAAGAACTCCAGCGGCACACTGAACACCGCAGCGATCTCGGCATCATTGGCCTGGTATTCGACAAAATCGGGAATCACCCCGACATACGGAGTGACCTTGATGCCATGCAGGGAAATCAGCGGGCTGAGCGGACCGATCACTTCGACCAGTCCCGGCGGCAGGCCGATTTCCTCTTCGGCTTCACGCAGAGCGGTAAACACCAGGTCCGGGTCTTCCGGATCCCGTCGTCCACCGGGGAAGGCGACTTCGCCGCCGTGGGTCGAAAGGCCGCTGGCCCGCAGGGTGAGGACAAGTTCGGGTTCGTCACTGCGAGTAATCGGCACCAGGACAGCGGCCTCGGGGAAACGCGTGTCGGTCTCCAGCGTGCGCGGCGTGTGATTGCTTACCCGGTGCAGTAGCTCGTCCAGCATAAGTGTTCTCGATCGGTGCCTTACCCTGCATCATGCACCAATCATTGCGACCGCCCAACCCCCGAACGGGGGTCATGTCGCGAAACGACAACTTGCCGACTGACACCGCTGCACGCCAAGATAGGCGCAGCATTCAGGAACCCCAGCATGAAATTTTGCAGCCAGTGCGGCAACCCGGTGACCCAGCGCATTCCCGAAGGCGACTCGCGGCTGCGATTCGTCTGCGACAGCTGTCAGACGATTCACTACCAGAACCCCAATATCGTGGCCGGTTGTGTACCGACCTGGGGCACCAAGGTCCTGCTGTGTCGCCGCGCCATCGAGCCACGCCTCGGTTACTGGACCCTGCCTGCCGGTTTCATGGAGAACGGCGAGACCATCGAACAGGCCGCCATCCGCGAAACCGCCGAGGAAGCCTGCGCCCGGGTGCGCAACCTGAGCATCTACACCCTGATCGACGTGCCGCACATCAGTCAGGTGCATGTGTTTTTCCGCGCCGAGCTGGCGGATCTGGACTTCGCCGCCGGACCCGAAAGCCTGGAAGTGCAATTGTTCGACGAGAAAGACATTCCCTGGGACGAGCTGGCTTTCCGCACGGTGGGCCGTACTCTGGAATGCTTCTTCGCTGACCGGCGCGTCGAGGTCTATCCGGTTCGCTCCGAATCGATCCCGCCGCTCGCTCAACCGGCCATCACTTGATTTCGGCGGCGGCCGGCCGATAACCGGCTAACGCAGCCCGCGACAGCGCCTGCACACTATCTATAAATAAAGTATCTGCTTCATTTCCGGGGAATCGTTTCAATGCGCTGGTTGCTTGCCCTGTTCTGCCTGTCATTCGTCACCGCCTCCCAAGCGTCATTCGTGACCACCGTGACGCCTTCGAACACCCCATTCATCGAAAAAGTACTGGTGCTCAAATCGGCTCATCAACTGCAGCTCATAGCCGACGGCAAGCCACTCAAGAGCTATCGTATTTCCTTGGGCAAAGGGGCGAAAAAAGGCCCGAAACTGATTGAAGGCGACAAACGCACACCGGAAGGTTTCTATTGGATCGACTGGCGCAAGACCAGTGACAAATTCAACCTGTCGATGCACATCTCCTACCCGAACATCAGCGACTCCGCCCGCGCACGGCGCGAAGGCGTCGAGCCTGGCGGAATGATCATGATCCATGGCACACCCGACTCCGAGGACACCCCGGAACAACTGTTCCACACCCTCGACTGGACCGACGGCTGCATTGCCATGCGCAACATCGACATGCGCGAAGTCTGGAACCTGGTGCCGGATGGCACGATGATCGAAATCCGCCCCTGATTCTTTCACCAGGGTGCCAGCTCTCTGCGGGCCGCGATGCGGCCCTTTCTCCTGACCATTGGTCGCCCGTAAAAAATAAATTCAAAAGATCGCAGCCTGCGGCCAGGCCTGAACGGTGATACCACTTTCACCCGCCAGAACGGCCGCAGACTGCGATCTTTTGCGTTTTACAGTCCACCTCTAATACCACTTGAAACCACCCACCTTGAAACCCTCGAACCCATAGGCCTACAGGCATTTCCGACGCGTTGACATGGTATGCAAGTGGTATTAGTTTTCGCCCGACAACCGAGCGACAACAATCCTACATCAGCGCCGGAAATGCCTTACATGAACGACCTCCACGCCCTACGCCCCGACGACTCCCAGCCGACGCCGCTATACCTGCAACTGGCGCGCAACCTGGAAGCGGCGATCCATGCCGGCCAGTGGAAAGCCGAACAGGCGATGCCGTCGGAGCGCAATCTCAGCGAACTGCTGGGGATTTCCCGAGTGACCGCGCGCAAGGCATTGGAGGTTCTGCTCGACCAAGGTTTGATCCGCCGCCTGCAAGGTTCCGGCACCTTCATCACCCCACGCCTGGAACAACCGCTGTCACGCTTGTCGGGTTTCAGCGAAATGCTGCGCCTCAAGGGCTTCGTGCCCAGCTCGCAATGGCTGGAACGGGAAATCACCCTGCCCACCCACGAAGAACTGATCCGCCTCGGCCTGTCACCGAACGACAAGGTTGCTCGCATGAAACGCCTGCGCAAAGCCGACGACACCGTGATGGCCATCGAGATGAGCACCCTGCCCGCCTCGATCATGCCCAAGCCACAGGTGGTGGGCGATTCCCTCTACGAACACCTCGACAGCATCGGCAAACCGATCGTGCGCGCCTTGCAACACATCCAGGCCATCAACGCCTCGGATGAGTTCGCCGCACTGGTCGGCATCGCCCCCGGCACCGCGATGCTGCTGATGACCCGGGTCGGCTACCTGGAAGACAACACGCCGATCGAAGTCACCGACACCTATTGCCGCAACGACTACTACGACTTTGTTGCAGAGCTTCGCCGCTGATCAGCAGCCAGGCCAAACGAGAGAAGCGAAATGTCTGAAGACAACATCCTCACCGCTGGCGGCTGGATTCGCGGCCGGCTGATCCACGAACACGGCAGGGTCGTGTCGATCGAAGGCGTGCCTTGCGATCCGGTGACCAATGACTTGCCGTATCTGCTGCCGGGTTTCATCGACCTGCACGTCCACGGCGGTGGCGGCAAGGACATCATGGAAGGCGCCAGCGCGTTCGAGACCATCACCAAGACCCACGTGCGCTTCGGCACCACCTCGCTGCTGGCCACCACCATGACCGCGCCGAGTGCCGAGATTTCCAGCGTGCTCAGGGAAGTCGGCGAGTTCTGTGAACAGCGCCCGAAAGGCTCCGCCCGAGTCCTCGGCGTTCACCTCGAAGGCCCGTACATCAATCCCGGCAAACTCGGCGCCCAGCCGAACTTCGCCCACACCGCGTTGATGGCCGAAGTCGAAGACTATCTGGCGCTAGCACCGATCCGCGTGATCACCATCGCCCCGGAAATCGCCGGCCATGACGGCTTGATTCGTGAACTCAGCAGCCGTGGCATCCGCATGCAGATCGGCCACACCCTCGGCAGTTACGAGGAAGGCGTCGCCGCCCTCGAAGCCGGCGCCACCAGTTTCACCCACTTGTACAACGCCATGAGCCCGCTGCATCACCGCGAGCCGGGCATCGTCGGCGCCGCCCTCGCCCACGCCACATTCGCCGAGCTGATTCCGGATTTGCTGCACGTGCACCCCGGCGCGATCCGCGTGGCCCTGCGTTCGATTCCGTGCCTGTACTGCGTGACCGACTCGACCGCCGCCGCCGGCATGCCCGACGGCGAGTACAAGCTCGGCAGCCACACCGTCACCAAATGCCTGGGCGGCGTGCGCCTGCCCGACGGCACGCTGGCCGGCAGCACCCTGACCATGGATCAGGCCCTGCGCAATCTGGTGAAAATCGGTCTGCCGATCGCCGAGGCCTCACAGCGTCTTTCGCAATTCCCCGCCGACTACCTCGGCATCACCGAACGCGGGCGCCTTGCACCTGGCGCCTGGGCCGACTGCGTGCGGCTGGATCGCTCACTCACACTGACCGCCGTCATGGTCGAAGGAGAAGACATTGACTTCAAAAATGCTTGAGGAGGCGCTGTCCTCGTTCGAGGCCGTGCAAGCCCAACTGCAGCAGCTCGACCCGCAAATGATCGAGATCGCCGGGCGCCTGCGCCGTCAGCCGCCGCAAGTGGCAATGACCGTCGCCCGAGGCAGCTCCGACCATGCGGCGAGCTACTTCGCCTACCTGACCATGCAGCAACTGGGGGTTCCGGTGGCGTCGCTGCCGATGTCGGTGGTGACCATGCAACAGGCGCCGTTGAAGGTCAGCGGTCAGGTTGCGTTCGCGTTTTCCCAATCGGGGCAGAGCCCGGATCTGGTCAACAGCCTGCGCCTGCTGCGCAAACGTGGCGCGCTCAGTGTGTCGATGGTCAACGCCGCCGATTCGCCGCTGGAGGCTGCGTGCGAATTCAGCCTGCCATTGCTGGCCGGCACCGAAAGCAGCGTCGCCGCGACCAAGAGTTTCATCGCCACCCTCAGCGCCAGCGCCCGTCTGATCGCCCACTGGAAAGAAGACGCCGAATTGCTGGAAGCGCACAACGCTCTGCCCGAAGGCCTGCGCGAAGCCGCGCAACAGGACTGGAGCCTGGCCATCGACGCCCTGCGCGATTGCGAGCGTTTGATGGTGATCGGCCGTGGCGCCGGTTTCGCCATTGCCCAGGAAGCCGCGCTGAAATTCAAGGAAACCTCGGCGATCCAGGCCGAAGCCTTCAGCAGCGCCGAAGTCCGTCACGGCCCGATGGCCCTGATCGACGAGCACTACCCGCTGCTGGTCTTCGCCCCACGCGGTGCCGAACAGGCCGGCTTGCTGAGCCTGGCAGCCGAGATGCGTCAGCGCGGCGCCCGCGTGCTGCTGGCCGCGCCGGATGACGTGAGCGAACGCGACCTAACCCTCAGCCGTGCCGAACACCCGGCCCTCGATCCGATCCTGGCGATCCAGAGTTTCTACGTGATGGCGGCCGGTCTGGCCGTGGCCCGTGGCATGGACCCGGATCAGCCGCGACACCTGAGCAAAGTCACCCGTACGCACTGAGTCCGAACCGAACGTTTTCCTGATGAGACCGAGCCATGCACAACAACAATAAAGAGCTGACTTTAAGCGCCCCGCTCAGCGGCCCGGTGCTCACGCTCGCCAACGTTCCGGACGCGGTGTTCGCCAGCGGCGCGATGGGCGACGGCATTGCCATCGATCCGCTGAACGACACCCTGTATTCGCCCTGCGCCGGGGTGGTGATCCACGTCGCCCGCACCGGCCATGCGCTGACCGTGCGCGCCGACAACGGCGCCGAGCTGTTGCTGCACCTCGGTCTGGACACAGTGGAATTGCAAGGTGAAGGCTTCTCGATGCTGGTCAAGGAAGGCGCGCGGGTCAGCAATGGCCAGCCGCTGCTGCGCTATGACCTGGACAAGGTCGGCCGCCAGTGCAAAAGCCTGGTCAGCCTGCTGATCCTGACCAACAGCCAGGATTTCCAGGCGCGCCCCATCACCCTGAAAACGGTGAAGGTCGGCGAGCCGCTGCTGCACATCGTCGCTCGTCACAGCACAGCGGCGAATGCAGAAGAACTCGGCGGCCCGGAAGTTCTCGGTCACGTGCAGGTTGCCCATCGCGGCGGTCTGCATGCGCGCCCGGCGGCGTTGATCCGCCAGACCGCGCAAGGGTTCAAGAGCCAATCGCAGCTGCATTTCGCCGGCAAGTCGGCATCG
Source organism: Pseudomonas sp. GW456-12-1-14-TSB6 (assembly GCF_059424205.1). Lineage (NCBI taxonomy): Bacteria > Pseudomonadati > Pseudomonadota > Gammaproteobacteria > Pseudomonadales > Pseudomonadaceae > Pseudomonas > Pseudomonas sp. GW456-12-1-14-TSB6. The sequence continues at coordinate 61,122 of NZ_JBWKZE010000017.1, read as the reverse complement.
TGCAACAGCCTCATCGGCTTGATGGGCCTGGCGATTGGCGAGCAGGACGAAGTGCAGGTCAGTTGCCAGGGCCCGGACGCACAGGCTGCGCTGCAAGCCTTGCTCACTGCGCTGGCCACCGCACTGCCCGAAGACCATCACGCTGCCGCACCGGTTGCCGCCGCTCCACGCAATCGCCCGGCAGAGGCTGGCGTGTTGCACGGTGTGTGCGCCGCACCGGGCCTGGTCGGCGGGCCGCTGTTTCGTCTGAACGCGATCAGCCTGCCGGCCGACAGCGGCAATCATCAGCCCGAACATCAACTACAGATTCTCGACACCGCGCTGAATCAGGTTCGCAGCGAAATCGACGGCACCCTCGCCCAGGCGAAAAAACAGCGCAATGCCGACGAAGAAGCGATCTTCGCCGCGCACCTGGCCTTGCTGGAAGACCCGGCCTTGCTCGACGCCGCCCAGCAATCGATTGAAACCGGCACGGCGGCGACCCACGCCTGGAGCCAGTCCATCGATGCGCAATGCCAAGTGCTGCAAAACACCGGCAGCCCACTGCTGGCCGAGCGCGCCAACGATCTGCGCGACCTCAGGCAACGAGTGCTGCGCGCCCTGCTCGGCGAAGCCTGGCATTACGACGTGCCGACCGGCGCCATCGTCGCCGCTCACGAACTGACGCCTTCGGACCTGCTGCAACTGAGCGCGCAAGGCGTCGCAGGTTTGTGCATGGCCGAAGGTGGCGCGACTTCCCACGTGGCGATTCTGGCTCGGGGCAAAGGCCTGCCGTGCGTGGTCGCACTGGGCTCGGCGCTGCTCGATCAAGCGCAAGGCCTGTCGGTGGTCCTCGACGCCGACGGCGGTCGCCTCGAGCTGACGCCGAATGCCGAGCGTCTGGCCGAAGTGCAGCAGGCGCAAATCGACCGTCAACAACGGCGCGACGCCCAGCAGGCCCAGGCCCATCTGCCGGCCGAAACCCGCAACGGCGTATCCATCGAAGTGGTCGCCAACGTCGCCTCCAGCCATGAAGCGGCCGATGCGTTTGCCAATGGCGCCGATGGCGTCGGCCTGTTGCGCACCGAATTTCTGTTCGTCGACCGCCAGACTGCGCCGGACGTCGAAGAGCAACGCGCTGCCTATCAAGCCGTGATCGATGCCATGGGCGACAAGTCGGTGATCATCCGCACCATCGACGTCGGCGGCGACAAGCAACTCGACTACCTGCCACTGCCAGTGGAAGCCAACCCGGTGCTCGGCCTGCGCGGCATTCGCCTGGCCCAGGCCCGCCCGGAAATCCTCGATCAGCAACTGCGTGCGCTGCTGCAAGTCAGCCCGTTGCAGCGTTGCCGGATCCTGCTGCCGATGGTCACCGAGGTCGACGAATTGCTGCACATCCGCCAACGGGTAGATGCGCTGTGTCTGGAACTGGGCATCAATCAACGTCCGGAAATCGGCGTGATGATCGAAGTCCCGGCCGCCGCCCTGCAAGCCGAGCAACTGGCCGAGCACGCCGACTTCCTGTCCATCGGCACCAACGACCTGTCGCAATACACCCTGGCCATGGACCGCGACCACGCCGGCCTTGCCGCGCGGGTCGATGCCTTGCACCCGGCGTTGCTGCGCCTGATCGCCATGACCTGCGAAGGCGCGGCGGTGCATAAACGCTGGGTGGGCGTGTGCGGCGCCCTCGCCTCGGATCCGCTGGCGACGCCGGTACTGATCGGCCTGGGCGTGACCGAACTGTCGGTGAGCCCGGTACAGATCGGCGAAATCAAGGACCGCGTGCGCCAGCTGCACGAAGCCGAATGCCAACGCCTCGCCCGGGACTTGCTCAAGCTGAGCAGCGCCGCCGCGGTGCGTCATGCCTGTCATCAACATTGGCCTCTGCGCTAACAAAAACAACAAGGACAAACGCCATGTACCAACTCTTCATCGAAGGCCTGCAACGCCTCGGCCGCGCGCTGATGCTGCCGATCGCGATCCTGCCGATCGCCGGCCTGCTGCTGCGCCTGGGCGACACTGACCTGCTGAACATCGCGATCATCCACGACGCCGGCCAGGTGATCTTCGCCAACCTGGCAATGATCTTCGCCATCGGCATCGCGGTCGGCTTCGCCCGTGACAACAACGGCACCGCCGGCCTCGCCGGAGTGATCGGCTACCTGGTGATGATCTCCACCCTCAAGGTGCTCGACGCCAGCATCAACATGGGCATGCTCGCCGGGATCGTCAGCGGCCTGATGGCCGGCGCGCTGTACAACCGCTTCAAGGACATCAAGCTGCCGGAGTACCTCGCCTTCTTCGGTGGTCGGCGTTTTGTGCCGATCGTCACCGGGTTCGCGGCGGTCGGTCTGGGCGTGGTGTTCGGCTACATCTGGCCGCCGATCCAGCAAGGCATCAACAGCTTCGGCAGCCTGATGATGGAAAGCGGCAGCTTCGGCGCCTTCGTCTTCGGCGTGTTCAACCGCCTGCTGATCGTCACCGGCCTGCACCATATCCTCAACAACATGGCGTGGTTCGTGTTCGGCAACTTCACCGACCCGACCACCGGTGCTCTGGTCACTGGCGATCTGTCGCGTTACTTCGCCGGCGATCCCAAGGGCGGCCAGTTCATGACCGGCATGTTCCCGATGATGATCTTCGGCCTGCCGGCCGCGTGCCTGGCGATGTACCGCAACGCCCTGCCGGAACGCCGTAAGGTCATGGGCGGGATCTTCCTGTCGATGGCCCTGACTTCTTTCCTGACCGGGGTGACCGAGCCCATCGAATTTGCCTTCATGTTTCTGGCGCCGCTGCTGTATCTGGTGCATGCGTTGCTGACCGGGTTGTCGATGGCGATTACCAATGCGCTGAACATTCACCTCGGCTTCACCTTCTCCGGCGGTTTCATCGACATGGTGCTGGGTTGGGGACGCTCCACCAACGGCTGGCTGGTGGTGCCGGTGGGACTGGTTTATGCCGTCATCTATTACGCGGTGTTCGACTTCTGTATCCGCCGTTTCAATCTGAAAACGCCGGGACGTGAAGACGTGACCGCTGCCGAGAAATCCGTGCTGACAGAAAACGAGCGCGCCGCTGCGTACATCAAAGCCTTGGGAGGTGCCGAGAATCTGGTCACCGTCGGCGCGTGCACCACGCGGCTGCGACTGGAAATGGTCGATCGCAACAAAGCCTCCGATGCCGATTTGAAAGCACTGGGTGCAATGGCCGTGGTACGTCCGGGCAAGGGCGGCAGTCTGCAGGTGGTCGTCGGGCCGATGGCCGACAGCATTGCCGACGAAATCCGCCTGGCGATGCCCGCATTGGGCCGAGCCGCAGCGACTGCTCCTGTCGCCGTCGTCGAAACCAGCGAGCCCGTTGCTATAGCCGCACCCCAGGCCCAGCAATGGCTGAGCGCCCTGGGCGGCAGCGACAACGTGCTGCAACTCGACTGCATCGCCATGAGCCGGATCCGCCTGCAACTGGCCGATGGCAAAGCGCTGTCGGAAAGCCGATTGAAAGAACTTGGATGTCTGGGTGTGAGCGCGCTGGAAGATGGCGTATGGCACTTGCTGGTGGGGGATCGGGCGCAGAGCCTGAGTGCGGCGTTGGAGGGGTTGGTTAATCGGAGTGAGGTGAGTGCAAAAGTCTGATGGTCGCCATCCAGTTTTGACTTTAAGCGATTACAAACAAGAGACCCGGCCCAGGCCGGGTTTCCTGTTTCATTTGAAGCAACCACCGCAGGACCGGAGCTTCCGAGGGGCAAGCTAAAACCAAATGGGAAGATTCGGTAAAACCCACACATCTTTAAACATTCGAAAATGGAACGCGGAGCGTCCCAGGCTGCATTCCCACGCGGAGCGTGGGAACGATCAAGCAGTACAAAGTTACCTTCTGCTTCCTGCTTCCTGCTTCCTGCTTCCTGCTTCCTGCTTCCGCTTCTGCTTTCGCTCCCCACCACTCAACACGATGAGCGTTAGCTCGAGTAAGGCTTTGACGTGCCGGCCCCATCGGCAGGCTGAGTGGAGGGATTTATCCGGGGGTGGGAGCGCAGCGACCGTGCGGCGCAGCCGCATGCATCGAGAGGAGGTGCAGCGAAGCAAACCGTAGGCGATGCCCCCGGATGAATCCCGGAACGAAGGAACACCGAGCCAAAGCGAGGTGCCGAACGCCGGGGCCCAGCGTTTTTGGTTACTTTTTTCTGGGCCGGCATTCCGGGCGTTTGAAAAAAGTGACTCGCCGTAAGGGCGAAACCGCCAGTGGCAACACCCGAAGCAACGGATATTCACTCAATCCCAAAAACCAAAAAACCCGCTGAAATCACTCTCAGCGGGCTTCCCGTTTCAGCAGCCAAGGAAGATCAAAAATCCTCCAACCGCCAAACCTCATAAGCCGGCGTCTCGTAGGGATGGCTCAACTTAAGAGCCGCCACTACCGAGCGAATCAACTCATCGCAAACGACAAGCTCAACCTTCCACTCCTCGACCCGCTCAACCCGCCCCGCCTCACCAATGAACGGCTGACTCCCGTCCAGAGGCCGAAACTGACCCGTACCAAGCACCTGCCAAGCACAGTGGTCATAGTCACCAATCCGCCCACCACCGGCAGCGAACACAGCCCCTTTGACCACCTCAACATGACTGTCAGGAACAAAAAACCCGAGCTTGTACACAGCGCTTAGTTCACCCACACACGAGCGTTACGGAACATACGCATCCAGGGTGCGTCTTCGTTCCAGTCTTCCGAACGCCACGAGTTCTGCACGGCGCGGAACACACGCTCCGGGTGCGGCATCATGATCGTCACGCGACCGTCGCGGCTGGTGAGGCCGGTGATCCCGCGCGGCGAACCGTTCGGGTTGGCAGGGTAAGCTTCGGTGACCTTGCCGTGGTTGTCGACGAAACGCATCGCCACGCAACCCGACAAATCGGCTTCGAGCAGTGCCTCTTCGCTTTCGAATTCGGCATGGCCTTCACCGTGAGCGATGGCGATCGGCATGCGCGAACCGGCCATGCCCTGCAGGAAGATCGAGTTCGACTCCTGAACCTGAACCATCGCCACGCGCGCTTCGAACTGCTCGGAGCGGTTGCGCACGAAGTGCGGCCAGAATTCGCTGCCCGGGATCAGCTCGTGCAGGTTGGACATCATCTGGCAACCGTTGCACACGCCGAGGGTGAAGCTGTCGTTACGTTCGAAGAAGCCCTGGAACGCATCGCGGGCACGGCTGTTGAACAGTGCGGACTTGGCCCAGCCCTCACCGGCGCCGAGAACGTCGCCGTAGGAGAAACCACCGCAGGCCACCAGACCCTTGAACTCGTTCAGGTCGACACGGCCGGCCAGAATGTCGCTCATGTGCACGTCGATCGCGTTGAAACCGGCGCGGTCGAACGCTGCCGCCATTTCCACCTGACCGTTGACGCCCTGCTCACGCAGTACGGCAACCTGTGGGCGGATGCCTTTCTTGATGTAAGGCGCGGCGATGTCCTGGTTGACGTCGTAGCTCAGCTTGACGCTCAGGCCCGGGTTGTCTTCTTCCAGCAGTGCATCGAACTCTTGCTCGGCGCAGTCGGCGTTGTCGCGCAGACGCTGGATCTGGTAGCTGGTCTCGGCCCACTGACGTTGCAGCAGACGACGCTGGCCTTCGAACACGGTGTCACCGTTGAAGGTGATGTTGATCTGGCCATTGTTGATCGGCTGACCGATCACGGAAACGCAGTCGCCCAGACCGGCAGCGCTGAATTGGGCGAGGATGTCCGGGGTCGCGTCCTGGCGAACCTGGATCACGGCACCCAGTTCTTCGTTGAACAGGATGGCGGCGATTTCAGCGGAGCTTTCGGCAACGCTGTCCAGGTTGAGGCTCAGACCACAGTGACCGGCGAAGGCCATTTCCACCACGGAGGTCAGCAGACCACCGTCGGAACGGTCGTGGTAAGCCAGCAGGTGACCGTCGGCGTTGAGGCCCTGGATCACGGCGAAGAACGCTTTCAGGTCTTCGGCGTCGTCGACGTCCGGAGCCTGCTTGCCGAGCTTGCCGTGAACCTGCGCGAGGATCGAGGCGCCCATGCGGTTCTGGCCGCGACCGAGGTCGATCAGGATCAGGTCGGTGGTGCCCTTGTCCATGCGCAGTTCCGGAGTCAGGGTCTGACGGATGTCAGCCACTGGCGCGAAACCGGTCACGATCAGGGACATTGGCGAGGTGACGGTCTTGTCTTCGCCGTTGTCGTTCCAGCGGGTGGCCATGGACATCGAGTCCTTGCCAACCGGAATGGTCAGGCCCAGCTCAGGGCACAGTTCCATGCCGACCGCTTTCACGGTGTCGTACAGACGCGCGTCTTCGCCCGGATGGCCGGCAGCGGACATCCAGTTCGCCGACAGTTTGATGTCGGAGAGCTTGTTGATGCGCGAAGCGGCAATGTTGGTCAGGGTTTCGCCGATGGCCATGCGGCCCGACGCCGGCGCATCCAGCAGCGCCAGCGGAGTGCGCTCGCCCATCGCCATCGCTTCACCGGTGTAGACGTCGAAACTGGTGGCGGTGACGGCCACGTCGGCCACCGGAACCTGCCAAGGGCCGACCATCTGGTCACGGGCCACGAGGCCGGTGATGGTGCGGTCGCCGATGGTGATCAGGAAGCTTTTGCTTGCCACGGCCGGGTGGTGCAGAACGCGCTCGATGCTTTCGCCGATGTCGAGGTTCGACGGATCGAAGTCATCGCCCAGCTCGGCTTCGCGAACCACCGAACGGTGCATGCGCGGCGCCTTGCCCAGCAACACTTCCAGTGGCATGTCCACTGGGTTGTTGCCGAAGTGGCTGTCGGTCACGGTCAGTTGCGGCTCGGCGGTGGCTTCACCGACAACGGCAAACGGGCAACGCTCACGTTCGCAGATCGCCTTGAAGCGCTCGAAGTCGGCCGGGCCGACCGCCAGAACGTAACGTTCCTGGGATTCGTTGGACCAGATTTCGTGCGGGGCCATGCCCGGTTCGTCGTTCGGAATGTTGCGCAGTTCGAAACGGCCACCACGGTCGCCGTCGTTGACCAGTTCCGGGAAGGCGTTGGACAGACCGCCCGCACCCACGTCGTGGATGAAGCTGATCGGGTTCTTGTCACCCAGCTGCCAGCAACGGTCGATGACTTCCTGGCAGCGACGTTCCATTTCAGGGTTTTCACGCTGAACCGAAGCGAAGTCCAGATCCGCCGAGCTGGTGCCGGTGGCCATGGAGGAAGCAGCGCCGCCGCCCAGGCCGATCAGCATCGCCGGGCCGCCGAGCACGATCAGCTTGGAGCCGACAACGATCTCGCCTTTCTTGACGTGTTCTTCACGGATGTTGCCCATGCCGCCAGCCAGCATGATCGGCTTGTGGTAACCGCGAACTTCGTCACCGTGCGGAGTGGTGATCGATTGTTCGAAGGTACGGAAGTAGCCGGTCAGGGCCGGACGACCGAATTCGTTGTTGAACGCGGCGCCGCCCAGCGGGCCTTCGATCATGATGTCCAGCGCGTTGACGATGCGCTCAGGCTTGCCGTACGGCACTTCCCAAGGCTGTTCGAAGCCAGGGATCTGCAGGTTCGACACGGTGAAACCGGTCAGGCCGGCCTTCGGCTTGGCGCCACGACCGGTTGCACCTTCGTCGCGGATCTCGCCACCGGAACCGGTAGACGCGCCCGGGAACGGAGCGATCGCGGTCGGGTGGTTGTGGGTTTCGACCTTCATCAGGATGTGCACCGGCTCCTGCACCGCGCCGTACTGGCGGGTTTCCGGATCCGGGAAGAAGCGGCCGGCGACGTTGCCGACGATCACCGAGGCGTTGTCCTTGTAAGCGGACAGCACGCCTTCGCTGTGCATCTGATAGGTGTTCTTGATCATGCCGAACAGGCTTTTTTCCTGGCTCTCGCCGTCAATATCCCAACTGGCGTTGAAGATCTTGTGGCGGCAGTGCTCGGAGTTGGCCTGGGCGAACATCATCAGTTCGATGTCGTGCGGGTTGCGCTTGAGACCGTTGAAGGCGTTGACCAGGTAGTCGATCTCGTCTTCGGCCAGGGCCAGGCCCAGTTCGACGTTGGCTTTTTCCAGCGCGGCGCGACCGCCGCCGAGGATGTCGATAGCGGTCAGCGGCTTCGGTTCGGCGTGGCTGAACAGACCGGCGGCCTGCTCGAGGTTGGCCAGAACGATCTGCGTCATGCGGTCATGCAGTACATCGGCAATCTGCTGTGCTTCGGCTTCGCTGAACTGACCGGCCACATAGAACGCGATACCGCGCTCCAGACGCTGGATCTTGCTCAGGCCGCAGTTGCGGGCGATGTCGCTGGCCTTGCTCGACCATGGCGAGATGGTGCCGAAACGCGGCAACACCAGGAACAGACGACCGGTCGGCTCTTGAACCGGAACGCTTGGACCGTACTTCAGAAGGCGCGCAAGCACCTGCTGTTCGTCGCCGGTCAGGACGCCGGTGACTTCGGCGAAGTGAGCGAATTCAGCATACAGGCCACTGACAGCTGGAACCTTCTGGCTCAGTTGCTCAAGGAGTTTGCTGTGGCGAAAGGCAGAAAGGGCAGGAGCGCCGCGCAGGATCAACATCTTCGGGACAGCCTCGGGAAGGGGTGTGCTTTGAGGCCGTGCATTCTAGCCTAAACCGCCCTCAACATCACCCGAAACGCTACGCACGGTTGCACCCGGATGTCGAGTGGTGTTCCTGCCTTGAGGGTCAAATTTATGGGGTATTGCAAGGCGGGTTATTTTTTCTGTCACAAAATGCCTTTCGGGCCCGTTTCTGCGGGGTTTCGCGCGGTTTTGTGATGCCTAGCAGACAACCCCTCGACTGTCGAGATATGGCGCCCGTTGTCCTTTGCGTATACTGCGCACATGTTTTCCCCAACGGCTTTGCGTCCGCGATACGCCAAATGGCTGATCGCTACCGGACTCTTCCTGATGCTCAGTGGCTGTGTTGATAAACCCAACACACTCGAGCGCGTAAAGGAGGATGGCGTGCTGCGGGTGGTCACCCGAAACAGCCCCGCCACCTACTTTCAGGATCGCAGCGGTGAAACCGGCTTCGAATACGAGCTGGTGAAGCGCTTTGCCGACGATTTGGGGGTCGAGCTGAAGATCGAAACCGCCGACAACCTCGACGACCTGTTCAACCAGGTCGGCAAGCCTAACGGCCCGGTACTGGCGGCCGCCGGCCTGGTCAGCAGCGAACAGCGCAAGAAACAGGTGCGCTTTTCCCGCTCCTACCTCGAAGTCACCCCGCAGATCATCTATCGCAACGGCCAGTCACGCCCTACCGATGCGGGCGATCTGGTGGGCAAGAAGATCATGGTGCTCAAGGGCAGCACCCACGCCGAACAACTGGCGGAGCTGAAACAGAAATATCCTGGCATCCAGTACGAAGAGTCCGACGCCGTTGAAGTGGTCGACCTGCTGCGCATGGTCGATGAAGGTCAGATCGACCTGACCCTGGTCGATTCCAACGAAGTGGCGATGAACCAGGTGTACTTCACCAACATCCGCGTGGCCTTCGACCTCGGCGACGCGCGCAGCCAGAGCTGGGCCGTGGCCGCCGGCGAAGACAACAGCCTGCTCAACGAGATCAACAGTTATCTGGACAAGGTGCAGAAGAACGGCACCCTGCAACGTCTGAAAGACCGCTATTACGGCCACGTCGACGTCCTCGGCTACATGGGCGCCACCACCTTCGCCCAACATTTGCAGCAGCGGCTGCCCAAATACGAACAGCACTTCAAGGCCTACGCCAAGAAAGAGAAAGTCGACTGGCGCCTGCTGGCGGCGATCGGTTATCAGGAATCGCTGTGGCAACCGGCGGTCACCTCGAAGACCGGCGTGCGCGGGCTGATGATGCTGACCCAGAACACTGCCCAGGCCATGGGCGTGTCCAACCGCCTCGATCCGAAGCAGAGCATTATGGGCGGCGCCAAGTACCTGGCCTACATGAAGGATCAGCTCGACGAGTCGATCCAGGAACCGGATCGCACCTGGTTTGCCCTGGCGGCCTACAACGTCGGCAGCGGTCATCTGGATGACGCGCGCAAACTGGCGGCCAAGGAAGGGTTGAACCCGGACAAGTGGCTGGATGTGAAAAAGATCCTGCCGCGCCTGTCGCAGAAGCAGTGGTACAGCAAGACCCGCTACGGCTATGCCCGGGGCGGCGAACCGGTGCATTTCGTGGCGAACATCCGTCGCTACTACGACATCCTGACCTGGGTGACCCAGCCGCAGCTTGAAGGCGATCAGGTGGCCGAGGGCAACCTGCATGTGCCGGGGATCGACAAGTCGAAACCCGCTCAAGAGCCCGCCCCGTTGTAACAAACACCCCAAAATAAATGTGGGAGCGAGCCCGCTCGCGAAGGCGTCGTGTCAGCCGTCATCATCGTTGACTGATACAGCGCTTTCGCGAGCAGGCTCGCTCCCACAGTTTTTTTTGTTGAGGCTTAGTGTTTGGCGGCGGCCAGGATCAGCGCTTTCATTTCAGAGACAGCAGACTTGAAGCCTACGAACAACGCGTGCGCCACCAGCGCATGACCGATGTTCAGCTCGTTGATGCCCTTGATCGCGGCAACCGCCTCGACGTTGTGATAGTGCAGGCCATGGCCGGCATTGACGATCAGGCCCTGGGCCAGACCGAAGGCCACGCCGTCCGCCACACGCTTGAGCTCTTCAGCCACTTCGGTCGGCGTTTCGGCATCCGCGTAACGCCCGGTGTGCAGCTCGATGGCCGGTGCGCCGACGCGCTTCGACGCAGCGATCTGCCGCTCGTCGGCGTCGATGAACAGCGATACCTCGCTGCCGATCTTCGACAGACGCTCGACCGCCGCCCTGATCCGCTCTTCCTGCCCTGCCACATCCAGACCGCCTTCGGTGGTCAACTCCTGACGAGTCTCCGGGACCAGACAGATGTGCGCCGGACGGATGCGCTCGGCGAACGCCATCATCTCTTCGGTGACGCCCATTTCGAAGTTCATGCGGGTTTGCAGCACATCCTTGAGCAGCAGCACGTCGCGCTCCTGAATGTGCCGACGGTCTTCGCGCAGGTGCACGGTGATGCCGTCAGCGCCCGCCTCTTCCGCGTCCAGCGCTGCCTTGACCGGATCCGGATAGCGCGTGCCCCGGGCCTGACGCAGGGTGGCGACGTGGTCGATGTTCACGCCAAGAAGAATGCGATTGCTGGTGGTCACGGATGCGCTCCTGAATGGAAAGATTCGGCGCACAGCATACGGCGAGATCAGGGCTTGCGAAACAGCTCGCGACTGACGAGAGGACGACCGCCCAGATGCACGGCCAAAGCTTGGCGCATCAAGCGCTTGGCGGCGGACAGCGCGCCCGGTGCCGACCAGTCGGCTTCGGCCATGGCCAGCAGTTCGGTGCCGTTGAACAGGCCGGGTTGCAGCAGATAGACCCGTTCGAGCCCGGCATCCACCTGCAAACGGTATAGGCCATCCGCAGCGATGGGTTCGTCGTTGATGTCGGTGTTCAGGGAAAAGCCATAACCGAGGTCGTCGAGCAGCCGCCATTCGAAAGAACGCAGCAGCGGCTCCAGCGGCCGGCCTTCGGCCAATGCCAGCAAGGTCGCCGCGTAATGATCGAATACTGCCGGGTGTGGGTCTTCGGCGGGCAACAGGCGAATCAACAGTTCGTTGAGATACAGGCCGCTGAACAGCGCCTCGCCGACCATCCACGTGGCGTTGCCGACACTCTCCATGCGCCCGACGTTCTTCAACTCACCCTTGCCGCGAAACTCCACTTCCAGCGGCACGAACGGCCGCGCCAATGTCCCGGCCTTGCCCCGTGCACTGCGCAACACCGCCCGCAGCCGACCTTGCGGCGTGAGGAAGTCCACCAAGGCGCTGGTTTCGCGGTAGGCGCGGGAGTGGAGGACGTAGGCGGGTTGGGCGGGAGGCGGGCTTTGCGACATTGAGTTCTCGATGACGAAACGCAGTTTTACACACAAACCCAAAAACTAATGTGGGAGCGAGCCTGCTCGCGATGAGGGTGTATCAGACAACAAGGATGTCGACTGAAATACCGCTATCGCGAGCAGGCTCGCTCCCACAGTGGGTATCGGTGTTCTCGGGATCAGCGCTTACAGGTCGCCGTAACCCAACGAACGCAGCGCACGCTCGTCGTCGGACCAGCCGCCCTTCACCTTGACCCACAGGTTGAGCATGATCTTGGAGTCGAACAGCAGCTCCATGTCCTTGCGTGCCTCGGTGCCGATGCGCTTGATGCGCTCGCCCTTGTCGCCAATGATGATTTTCTTCTGGCCGTCACGCTCGACGAGGATCAGCGCATGAATGTGCAGCGTCGCCCCCTGCTGCTTGAACTCTTCGATTTCCACGGTGATCTGGTACGGCAGCTCGGCGCCGAGCTGGCGCATGATTTTCTCGCGGACCAGTTCGGCGGCGAGGAAACGGCTGCTGCGGTCGGTGATCTGGTCTTCCGGGAAGAAGTGATCGTTCTCCGGCAGATGGTCGGCGATGACCTTTTCCAGCGCGTCGAGGTTGTGCCCGTGTTGCGCCGAGATCGGAATGATCTGCGCATTCGGCAGCTGTTCCTGCAACCACGACAGGTGCGGCATCAGCTCGGCCTTGTCTTCGATGCGGTCGGTCTTGTTCAGGGCGACGATCAAAGGGCCGGTCACGTACTGCACGCGCTCCAGAACCATCTGGTCTTCTTCGGTCCATTTGGTACGGTCGACCACGAAGATCACCACGTCGACGTCTTTCAACGCGGCCGAAGCAGTCTTGTTCATGTAGCGGTTCAGGGCCTTTTCGCCACCCTTGTGCATGCCGGGAGTGTCGACGTAGATCGCCTGCACGTCGCCTTCGGTCTTGATCCCGAGCATGTTGTGGCGAGTGGTCTGCGGCTTGCGCGAGGTGATCGCCAGCTTCTGGCCGAGGATGTGGTTCAGCAGCGTGGACTTGCCCACGTTGGGACGGCCGACGATGGCAACATAGCCACAGCGCGTTGCGTTTGTATCAGTCATTGCCATTCTCCACACCCAGGGCAATCAGTGCTGCGGCGGCCGCTACCTGTTCGGCAATACGACGGCTCACACCCTGACCCCGGCTTTTTTCATTCAATAGGACAACTTCGCACTCGACGAAGAAGGTACGGCAGTGCGGCTCGCCCTGGATATCCACCACTTCATAACGCGGCAATTCGCAGCCGCGCGATTGCAGGAATTCCTGCAGGCGGGTCTTCGGATCCTTGTTGGTGTCGACCAGCGTCAGGCCTTCGAACTCGCCGGCCAGCCAGGCCAGTACGCGCTCGCGGGCGACTTCCATGCCGGCGTCGAGGTAGATCGCACCGATCAGCGCTTCAAGGGCGTCGGCCAGAATCGACTCGCGACGGAAACCGCCGCTCTTCAACTCGCCGGAACCCAGGCGCAGGTAATCGCCCAGATCGAAACCGCGGGCCAGCACCGCCAGCGTCTCACCTTTTACCAGCCGTGCGCGCAAACGCGACAACTGGCCTTCGCGAGCCAGCGGGAAACGGTCGAACAAGGCTTCGCCGGCAACAAAGTTGAGGATCGCATCGCCGAGGAATTCCAGACGCTCGTTGTTGCGTCCGGCAAAGCTGCGGTGCGTAAGGGCCAGGACCATCAGTTCCTGGTCCTTGAAGGTGTAACCGAGCTGACGCTCGAGACGGCTTAGAGAAACGCTCACGGTTTACCCACGCTGAGTTCGTGGCTGGATTCCACTGCCATCGCCGGGATACGGCGCAGGCCTGGGACAATTAACGCTGTGTTCAAAAATGACGTCCTGAATATCGTGGCTTCATGCCCCGGAGCCGGTTGTGCCGACGCCAGAAATGCATTCGGCGCTGTGGTCAACAGCGCCGTGTTTGTTTACTTGATCAGGCCGACCCGCGAGAAGTTCGGCAGGTGGCTGAGTTTCGGTTCCGGCCAGCTCATCCAGACCGCGAAGGCCTTGCCGACGATGTTCTGGTCGGGAACCATGCCCAGCAGATCCTTGGGAATGTTCGGATCATCCCAGTAGCGACTGTCGTTCGAGTTGTCGCGGTTGTCGCCCATCATGAAGTAGTGACCGGCCGGCACGGTCCAGCTATGGTCCGGCGTGGCGCGGTAGCGGCTCATTTCCTTGCGGATCAGGTGCTCGGCGGCGCCGAGTTTTTCCTTGTAGAGTTCCGCGCTGCCCAACGTACCCGGCTCGGAGCCGACCAGTTGCTCGGCAATCGACTCGCCGTTGACGAACAGGCGCTTGTCGGCGGTGTACCGCACGGTATCGCCCGGCAGGCCGACCACACGCTTGATGTAATTGACGTTCGGGTCGCTCGGGTAGCGGAACACCATCACATCGCCGCGCTGTGGGTCACCGACTTCGATGATCTTCTTGTCGATCACCGGCAAACGGATCCCGTAGGAAAACTTGTTCACCAGAATGAAGTCGCCGACGTCCAGGGTCGGTTTCATCGAGCCGGACGGAATCTGGAACGGTTCCACCAGGAACGAACGCAGCACCAGCACGATGAACAGCACCGGGAAGAACGACTTGCCATATTCGACCAGCAGCGGTTCCTTGTTCAGCTTCTCGACCACCACCACATCAGGCTGGCTGACGCTGCCCTGATAGGAGGCGATGGCGGCACGCCGACGCGGTGCCAGGATCAACAGATCGAGCAACGCCAACAGACCGCAGACGAACACGGCAATGACCAGCAACAGCGGGAAATTTAGTGACATAGGACCTGACTATTCCAACCTGAGCACGGCGAGGAAGGCTTCTTGCGGGATTTCCACGTTGCCGACCTGTTTCATGCGTTTCTTACCGGCCTTCTGCTTCTCAAGCAGTTTTTTCTTACGGCTGACGTCGCCGCCGTAGCACTTGGCCAATACGTTCTTTCTGAGTGCCTTGACGGTTGTCCGGGCGACGATCTGACCGCCAATGGCAGCCTGGATGGCCACGTCGAACATCTGACGAGGAATCAGCTCTTTCATCTTCTCGGTCAACTGGCGACCTTTGAAGTGCGAATTGTCACGGTGCACGATCAACGCCAGAGCGTCGACCTTGTCGCCGTTGATCAGCACGTCCAGTTTCACCAGATTAGCCGATTGGTAACGATCGAAATGGTAGTCCAGCGAAGCATAGCCGCGGCTGGTGGATTTCAGACGATCGAAGAAGTCCAGCACCACTTCGTTCATCGGCAGGTCGTAGGTCACTTGCACCTGACTGCCGAGGAACAGCATGTCGACCTGCACACCGCGTTTCTCGATGCACAGAGTGATGACGTTGCCCAGATGCTCCTGCGGCACCAGAATGTTGGCGCGCACGATCGGCTCGCGCATATCTTCGATCGACGAGACGTCCGGCAGCTTCGACGGGTTGTCGACGTAAATCGTTTCACCGGTTTTCAGCACCAGTTCGAAGATTACGGTTGGCGCCGTGGTGATCAGGTCCAGGTCGTATTCGCGCTCCAGGCGCTCCTGGATGATTTCCATGTGCAGCATGCCGAGGAAGCCGCAACGGAAGCCGAAGCCCAGCGCGTCGGAGCTTTCCGGGGTGTATTGCAGCGACGAGTCGTTCAGGGTCAGTTTCTGCAGCGCTTCGCGGAAGTCCTCGAAGTCGTCGGAACTGACCGGGAACAGACCGGCGTAAACCTGCGGCTGGATGCGTTTGAAGCCTGGCAGTACCGGAACGTCCGGGGTGGAGCTCAGGGTCAGGGTGTCACCGACCGGCGCACCGTGAATGTCCTTGATGCTGGCGATGATGAAGCCCACTTCGCCGGCCTTCAGGTCAGCGGTGGCGGTGTGTTTCGGGTTGAACACACCCACGCTGTCGACCAGATGCACCTTGCCGGTGGACTTGACGAGAATCTTGTCGCCCTTCTTCACGCGGCCATGACGCACGCGCACCAGGGAGACAACGCCCAGGTAGTTGTCGAACCAGGAGTCGATGATCAACGCTTGCAGCGGATCTTCGATGTTGCCGGTCGGCGCAGGAATGGTGGCGACCAGACGCTCGAGCACTTCGTCGACACCCAGGCCGGTCTTGGCGCTGCAGGTGACGGCGTCGGTGGCGTCGATGCCGATGATCTTCTCGATCTCGTCCTTGACGCGATCGGGCTCGGCCTGTGGCAGGTCGATCTTGTTCAGGACCGGCATGACCTCGAGGCCCTGCTCGATGGCGGTGTAGCAGTTGGCCACGGACTGGGCTTCCACGCCCTGCCCCGCATCGACCACCAGCAGCGCACCTTCACAGGCCGCCAGGGAACGGCTGACTTCGTAGGTGAAGTCGACGTGGCCCGGGGTGTCAATGAAGTTCAGCTGATAGGTGACGCCGTCTTTGGCCTTGTAATAGAGGGTAACGCTGTGGGCCTTGATGGTGATCCCGCGTTCGCGCTCCAGATCCATGGAATCCAGTACCTGGGCTTCCATTTCACGCTCGGCCAGGCCACCGCACATCTGGATGAAACGGTCAGCCAGCGTCGACTTGCCATGGTCAATGTGGGCGATGATGGAGAAATTGCGGATATGACTCAAATCACTCACGGATCAACACTCAAAAAGGCTGCAGGCTTGGCCCGCCGAAAAATAGCCGGGAATTGTACCTGATACACGGCGCAAGCGTCACGTTCGCCTGTCACCCGGATTGCATGCAAAAACGCCCCGGTCTGGCGACCGAGGCGTTTTCAAGGCTAAAGCGTGGGTGAAACCTTGTTCATCAACCGGCTCGGCGCAACAGCCAGACACCTGCCAGCGCACACACGCCAGCCGGCACCAGCACCGCGAACAGCGGCGAGAAGCCGAATACCAGGCTGGATGGACCCAGCAGATCCTGGACGATGCGGAAGGTGAAGCCCACCAGCACACCGGTGAACACCCGCTGACCGAGGGTCACCGAACGCAGCGGGCCGAAGATGAAGGAGATTGCCATCAGCACCAGCGCGGCGGTCACCAGCGGCTGCAACACCTTGACCCAAAATGCCAGCCAGTAACGACCGTTGCTCAAGCCCTGATCAGCCAAATAGTGGATGTAACCCCACAGACCGGTAATCGACAGCGATTCCGGCGCCATCACCACGGTGCTCAACAGTTGCGGGCTCAGGGAAACGTCCCAGCGCTCGACCGGCGTATTGACCACTTCGGTGCTGCGCTCGTGGAATTTGGTGGTGGTCACGTCGGTGAGCTGCCAGTGATCGGTGTCGAACTCGGCGCGCTTGGCGAAGCTCGAGCTGAGCAGATGGCGCTCCCTGTCGAAGTGATAGCGGGTCACGCCGTACAGACGACCGTTGGGTTGCACGGAGTTGATGTGGATGAATTCGTCACCCTGGCGGTGCCACATGCCGTGCTTGGCGCTTTGCGCGTCGCCGCTGCCTTGCGCCAGCGAACGGTTGGCCTGGGCCATGCTTTCGGTGGCCGGCGCCACGTATTCACCGATCAGCACACCGGCCAGCATCAGCACCAGCATCGGCTTCATCACCGCCCAGACGATGCGCCCGATGGACACACCGGCGGCGCGCATCACGGTCAGCTCGCTGCTGCTCGCCAGACTGCCGAGACCGATCAGGCAGCCGATCAGCGCCGCCATCGGCAGCATGTCGTAGAGCCGACGCGGCGCGGTCAGGAGCACGAAGCTCAGAACGTCGACCAGGGTGTAGGTGTCACTGACGTCGCCCATCTCGTCGATGAACGCAAACAAGGTGGCCAGGCCGAGAATGATCGCCAGCACTGCGATGATCGCCATGAACACGCTGCTGCCGATATAGCGGTCGAGTTTAACCACGGGCCACCTCCAGCGCTGCGCTGCGACGGCTGGCCAGCTTCAGGCGCAAAGGCTCCCAGTACAGCAGACCGAGACCGATCGCCAGGAAGATCGCATGCACCCACCACAAGCCGAGCGCCGGTGGAATCTTGCCTTTCTCGAGGGCGCCGCGGGCGGCAATCAGGATGGTCAGGTAAGCCATATAAAGAAGAATCGCCGGCAGCAGCTTGAGGAAACGCCCCTGACGCGGGTTGACCCGCGACAGCGGCACCGCCATCAGGGTCACGATGAACACCAGCAACGGCAGCGACAGACGCCATTGCAGTTCGGTTTTCGAGCGAATGTCGTCGCTGCCCAGCAGGGACGAAGTCGGCATGGCGTCACGGTCGGTGACTTCCTCGCTGACATCCGGCTTGGGCAGCAGTACGCCGTAGGTTTCGTAGTGGATGGCGCGGTAGTTGGCCTGACCCGGGCTGCCGTCGTAGCGGTAGCCATTGTCGAGGATCAAGTAGCGGTTGCCGTCGGGACGCACTTCCTGACGACCTTTCTCCGCCACCAGCACGGAAATCCCGCGATCTTTCTGGTTGGCGCCGAGGTTCTTCTGCGAAATGAACACGCTGCCAAGGTTGACCCGATCGTCGCTCAGGGTTTCGGTGTAGGTCACCCGCGTACCGTCGCGCAGGGCCTGGAAGCGGCCTGGCTCGAGGGTGTCGAATTCGGTCAGGGCGTCCTGCTTGTTCAGCAGCAGCTGGAACTGGTTGGCGCCTTGCGGGGCCAGGCTCAGGCTCAGCCACGCAACCACCAGTGCCACCAGGGTGGCCGGGAACAGGGTCATGCGAAACAGCCGTTGCTGACTCATGCCGGTGGCCGAGAGCACGGTCATTTCGCTTTCCAGATACAGCCGGCCGTAGGCCAGCAGAATCCCGAGGAACAACCCCAGCGGCAGGATCAATTGCATGAAGCCCGGCAGACGGTAGCCCATGATCAGGAACAGCGATCCCGGATCGAGCTGGCCCGCGGCGGCCTGGGCAAGGTATTTGATGAAGCGACCGCTCATGATGATGACCAGCAGCACGGCACTTACCGCACTCAGGGTCAACAGGACTTCGCGGGACAGATAACGGAAGACGATCAAACCAGACACTCCAGGGTTGTCAGGCTAAGGCGGCCAAACAAGCAAACGTATCGACGGGCCCGCAAGGCAGAGCCGTCGAAAAAAGATGCGGCATTATCCTGTGATTGAGGGCGCCTGTCACTGCGCACACTCACGCAAGCATGCAATCCGTTGAAGATCGTACAACCGAGGGTTGTCAGGCGCGGTGAGCGAGGTTCAAACTGCCGCCTCTGTCGCAGGCACTGGCCTGCGCCTCTTCTCTCTATAAGCAGGCGACGGCGGACACGTCGAACGCCTGCGTGTTGACCATTCATTCAGGGATCCGGACATGGAACTGGTTGTAAAAAGCGTTAGCCCAGAAACGTTGAAAACCGCCACCCTGGTGGTTGCCGTCGGCGAAGGCCGCAAACTCGGCGTTGCCGCCAAACAGGTCGACGAACTGAGCGGCGGCGCCATCAGCGCCGTGCTCAAGCGTGGCGACCTGGCCGGCAAGGTCGGCCAGAGCCTGTTGCTGCACAGCCTGCCGAACCTGAAAGCCGAACGCGTGCTGCTGGTCGGCGTGGGCAAGGATGAAGAACTGGGCGACCGTCCGTTCCGCAAGATCGTCGCCGGCATCCTCAACACGCTTAAAGGCCTGGGTGGCAGCGACGCCGTGCTGGCGCTCGATGAAATCATCATCAAGAACCGCGACAGCTACGGCAAGACCCGTCTGCTGGCCGAAACCCTGGTCGATGGCGAATACACCTTCGACCAGTTCAAGAGCCAGAAAGCCGAACCGCGCGCCCTGAAAAAAATCACCCTGCTGACCATCAAGGCCGCTCAGGCCGAAGTGCAACGCGCCGTGAACCACGCCACCGCGATCGCCAACGGCATGGCGTTCACCCGTAACCTGGGCAACCTGCCGCCGAACATCTGCCACCCGACCTTCCTCGGCGAGCAAGCCAAGAACCTCGGTAAAGAGTTCAAGGATCTGAAAGTCGAAGTCCTCGACGAGAAGAAGATCAAATCCCTGGGCATGGGTTCGTTCTACGCCGTCGGCCAGGGCAGCGCCCAGCCGCCGCGCCTGATCGTCATGCAATACAACGGTGGCAAGAAATCCGAGAAGCCGTACGCACTGGTCGGTAAAGGCATCACTTTCGATACTGGCGGTATCAGCCTGAAACCGGGCGCCGGCATGGACGAGATGAAGTACGACATGGGTGGCGCCGCCAGCGTGTTCGGTACCCTTCGCGCCGTGCTGGAACTGAAACTGCCGATCAACCTGGTGTGCATCCTGGCCTGCGCCGAGAACATGCCGAGCGGCACCGCTTCGCGCCCGGGCGACATCGTCACCACCATGAGCGGCCAGACCGTGGAAATCCTCAACACCGACGCCGAAGGCCGTCTGGTGCTGTGCGATGCACTGACCTACTCCGAGCGCTTCAAGCCGCAAGCCGTGATCGACATCGCCACCCTGACCGGTGCCTGCGTCGTTGCGCTGGGCGCCCACACATCGGGCCTGCTGGGCAACAACGACGAACTGATCGAGCAACTGCTGAGCGCCGGCAAGGCTGCCGACGATCGCGCCTGGCAACTGCCGCTGTTCGATGAGTACCAGGAGCAACTGGACAGCCCGTTCGCCGACATCGCCAACATCGGCGGTCCGAAAGCCGGCACCATCACTGCCGCGTGCTTCCTGTCGCGCTTCACCAAGAACCTGAACTGGGCGCACCTGGACATCGCGGGCACCGCCTGGACCAGCGGCGGCAAGGACAAGGGCGCCACCGGCCGTCCGGTTCCGTTGCTGACTCAATACCTGCTGGATCGCGCCAAAGCCTGAAACCGATGAACCTGGGCGGCGCTGCCTTCGGGTGGCGCCGTTCGAGGCTCAGGAACCGCAATGACCAAAGTCGACTTTTATATCCTGCCCAGTGCCGACCCTTCGGCGCGTCTGGATTTTGCCTGCAAGCTCACCGATAAAGCCTGGCGCATGGGCCACCGCATCTACCTGCATTGCAGCGATGCCGCCCAGCGTGATGATCTCGATGCGCGACTGTGGGCGTTCAAGGGCGAAACCTTCGTGCCTCATGGCCCGGCCGACAGCGAACCGGAAGGACTGATCGTGCTGGGACTGGGCGATGACTGCGGCCAGCACACAGACTTACTGGTCAACCTTGACCTGAAAGTCCCGGTTTTCGCCAATAAATTCGCCCGCGTTGCCGAGGTGGTGGTGGAAGATCCGGCGATCCGCACTGCGGCGCGGGAGAGTTTCCGTTTCTACCGCGAACAGGGCTATCCTCTGCAAGACCACCGTTTACAGCGACTCTGAGTACGCCGATGGACACTCCAAAACCGCTGCAAAAACCCGCGCACCTGCTGGACGACCTCGAGTCGATCCGCCAGTTGCTCGGCGATGACAACCTGCAACCGCCGCTTTTGACCGACACGGTCGATGATGGCGAACAGGAACAGATTCCGATGTTGTTCGATTCGGTCGACAACACACCGCAAGCCGTCGAAGCTGCACCCGCGCCAACGCCTGCTCCGCAATCTGCCGCTGCGCCTGTGGAGAAAGGCCCCGACGCTATCCTGCACCTGGACAGCGAACTGCGCGCCGCTGCGCAACTGATCATGCAGGACGTGATCGACGACTTCGCTCCGCACATCGAAACCGAAATCAAACGTCGCCTCGAGGCGCGGATGGAACGGCTTCTCGCCGCAGCTTCGAGCGGCAAGCTTTAAGCGGCGAGCAAAAGCCGCATACCTTCTGAAATCCACAGCTGCCTGAGTCCGCAGACAATAGCTTGCGGCTCGCAGCTTGTAGCCTGCCGCTGCCCCCCCAGCTATACTTCCCGGCTTTTCCTGAATAAATGCCAATAGGGTCCCGCCGCGCATGGATAAGACCTACCAGCCGCACGCCATTGAAACTTCCTGGTACAACACCTGGGAGTCCGAGAACTACTTCGCCCCGCAAGGCGCGGGCGACTCCTACACCATCATGATCCCGCCGCCGAACGTCACCGGCAGCCTGCACATGGGTCACGGTTTCAACAACGCGATCATGGACGCCCTGATCCGGTTCCGCCGCATGCAGGGTCGCAACACCCTGTGGCAGCCGGGCACCGACCACGCCGGTATCGCCACGCAGATGCTGGTGGAGCGTCAACTCGAAGCCCAGGGCCAGAACCGCCATGATCTGGGCCGGGAAAAATTCCTCGAGAAAGTCTGGGAGTGGAAGGATCAGTCCGGCGGCAACATCAGCCGTCAGATCCGCCGCCTCGGCTCGTCCGTAGACTGGAGCCGCGAGCGCTTCACCATGGACGACGGCCTCTCGGAAGCCGTTAAAGAAGCCTTCGTGCGCCTGCACGAAGACGGTCTGATCTATCGCGGCAAGCGTCTGGTCAACTGGGACACCAAACTGCACACGGCGATTTCCGACCTCGAAGTGGAAAACCACGACGAGAAAGGTTTCCTGTGGAATCTGAAATACCCGCTGGCCGACGGCACGAAAACCGCTGAAGGCAAGGATTTCCTGATCGTCGCGACCACCCGTCCGGAAACCATGCTCGGCGACTCCGCCGTCGCGGTGAACCCGAACGATGAGCGCTACAAAGCCCTGATCGGCAAGTTTGTCGAGCTGCCGCTGGTCGGCCGCCGCATTCCGATCATCGCCGACGATTACTGCGATCCTGAATTCGGCACCGGCTGCGTGAAAATCACCCCGGCCCACGATTTCAACGACTACGAAGTCGGCAAGCGCCACAACCTGCCGCTGCTGAACATCTTCGACAAGAACGCCAACGTGCTGCCGGCAGCGCAAGTGTTCAACCTCGACGGCACGCTGAACGACAGCATCGACGGCAAGATTCCGGCCGAGTATGCCGGTCTCGAGCGTTTCGAAGCGCGCAAGCAGATCGTGGCTGCGTTCGACGCCGCCGGCCTGCTGGTCAGCGTCGACGATCACAACCTGAAAGTGCCGAAAGGCGACCGTTCCGGCACCGTGATCGAGCCGTGGCTGACCGATCAGTGGTACGTGTCCACCAAGCCGCTGGCCGAGCCTGCGATTGCTGCCGTTGAAGACGGTCGTATCCAGTTCGTGCCGAAGCAGTACGAAAACATGTACTTCTCGTGGATGCGCGACATCCAGGACTGGTGCATCAGCCGTCAGCTGTGGTGGGGCCACCGGATTCCGGCCTGGTACGACGAGTCGGGCAAGGTCTACGTCGGTCGCGACGAAGCCGAAGTGCGCGCCAAGCACAACCTCGGCCCGGACGTTGCGCTGCAACAGGACAACGACGTTCTCGACACCTGGTTCAGTTCGGGCCTGTGGACCTTCTCCACCCTGGGCTGGCCGGAAAAGACCGAGTTCCTGAAGAAATTCCACTCCACCGACGTGCTGGTTACCGGTTTCGACATCATTTTCTTCTGGGTTGCCCGGATGATCATGCTGACGATGCACCTGATCAAGAACGAGGACGGCACGCCGCAGGTTCCGTTCAAGACCGTTTACGTGCACGGTCTGGTGCGTGATGGCCAGGGCCAGAAGATGTCCAAGTCCAAGGGCAACGTCCTGGACCCGCTGGACATCATCGACGGTATCGAGCTCGAAACCCTGGTGCAGAAACGCACTTCCGGTCTGATGCAGCCGAAACTGGCGAAGAAGATCGAGAAGCAGACCCGCGACGAGTTCGCCGACGGCATCGCCAGCTACGGCACCGACGCCCTGCGCTTCACCTTCTGCTCGCTGGCGTCCACCGGTCGCGACATCAAGTTCGACATGGGCCGCGTCGAAGGCTATCGCAACTTCTGCAACAAAATCTGGAACGCCGCGCGTTATGTTCTGGACAAGGGCGAAGACTGCGGCCAGAACGGCGAAGCCTACGAGCTGTCGCTGGCGGATCGCTGGATCATCTCGCAACTGCAACGCACCGAAGCCGAAGTGACCCGTCAACTGGATCAGTTCCGTTTCGACCTGGCGGCGCAAGCGCTGTACGAGTTCATCTGGAACCAGTACTGCGACTGGTATCTGGAACTGTCCAAACCCGTGCTGTGGGACGAAAACGCACCGATCGAGCGCCAGCGCGGCACCCGTCGCACACTGGTTCGGGTACTGGAAGTGGCGCTGCGCCTGGCGCATCCGTTCATGCCGTTCATCACTGAAGAAATCTGGCAGCGCATCGCGCCGCTGGCCGGCATTCAGGGCAAGACGATCATGCTGCAACCTTGGCCGGTGGCCAACGAAGAGCGTATCGATCCGGCGGCCGAAGACGACATCGAATGGCTCAAGGGTCTGATGCTCGGCACGCGCAACATCCGTGGCGAAATGAACATCGGCCCGGGCAAGCCACTGCCGATCTACCTGAAGAACGTCAGCGCTGAAGACCAGCGTCGCCTGACCGAAAACGAAGCGCTGCTGAAGAAGCTGGCGCGTCTGGAATCGATCACCGTACTGGCCGCCGGCGAAGAAGCGCCGCTGTCCGCGACCGCGCTGGTTGGCGAGATGGAAGTGCTGGTGCCGATGGCCGGTCTGATCGACAAGGGCGCCGAGCTGGCGCGCCTGGACAAGGAAATCCTGCGTCTGCAGGGCGAAGTCCAGCGGGTCGGCGGCAAGCTGTCCAACGCCGGTTTCGTTGACAAGGCCCCGGCCGAAGTCATCGAGAAGGAGCGCGCCAAACTGGCCGAGGCTGAACAGGCCTTGGGCAAACTGGCCGAGCAGCACGCGCGGATTGCCAGCCTGTAACGGCGTATCGCACTGAAAAGGGAGGCCCGCAACGGCCTCCCTTTTTTGTGCCCGGCACTTTTCCGGCCAACAACACGGCTCCCTGTGGGACAATGGCCGCCACTTTCAGCCCTACCCGAATCGACCACGCCCATGAACGCCCCACGTACACCGAAACCTGCGCGCAAGAAGCCTGACTCCGCCACCCCGGCCAAGCCCGTGGCGCCGCGTAAAGAGGCCAGCCTGCATCCGCGCAATCGCCATCAGGGTCGTTACGACTTCCCGGCGCTGATCAAGACCACGCCGGAACTGGCGAAGTTCGTGATCACCAACCCGTACGGCAAGGAAAGCATCGACTTCGCCAGTCCCGATGCAGTGCGTGTGTTCAACCGGGCGCTGCTCAAGTCGTTCTACGGCATCCAGCATTGGGACATCCCGGCCGATTATCTGTGCCCGCCGGTGCCGGGCCGTGCAGACTACATCCACTTCCTGGCTGACCTGCTGGCCAGCAACAACGACGGCGTGGTTCCGCGCGGCGCCATCGTCAACGTGCTGGATATCGGCATGGGCGCCAACTGCGTGTATCCGCTGATCGGCAACAGCGAATATCGCTGGCACTTCCTCGGCTCGGAGATCGATCCGACCGCCGTGGCCGCCGCCAGGGCTATCGTCCAGTCCAACGACCTGAACAAGGTCATCCAGCTGCGCCAGCAGGAGAATCGCAAGCACATCCTGATCGGCCTGCTGGAACCCGGCGAGCGCTTTGACCTGACCATGTGCAACCCGCCGTTCCATGCCTCGATGGAAGAGGCCACCAAGGGCAGCGAGCGTAAATGGCGAGCCCTGGGCAAGGCCGACCCGAAACGCAAACTGCCGGTGCTGAATTTCGGCGGTCAGTCGGCCGAGCTGTGGTGTGAAGGCGGCGAAGCGCGTTTCGTGACGCAACTGATCGCCGAAAGCGCGAACTTTGCGCACAAGGTGTTGTGGTTCAGCACCCTGGTCTCGAAAGCCTCGAACCTGCCTGCCATCGAAACCGCACTGAAGAAGGCCGGCGCGCTGGAAAGCCAGGTGGTGGAGATGTCCCAGGGCCAGAAGCAGAGCCGCTTCGTCGCCTGGACCTTCCAGACCAAGTCCGAGCAGCAGATCTGGCGGCGCGAACGCTGGGTGCGCACGTAATACGTTTCAGCTGGGGCGGCGCTAATTCGCAAAGCAGCCGCTGCTACTGCTGAAACACAATCGGCAGGCACAAAAAAACCGTGCCCGGATCACTCCGGTGCACGGTTTTCTTTTATCGCTGCGTCTTACTTGTTCACAGCGTCGGTCAGGCCTTTGGCCACAACCAGCTTGATCACTTTCTTGGCAGGGATTTCGATGGCAGCGCCAGTCGATGGGTTACGGCCAGTGCGGGCAGGACGCTCGGTCACTTTCAGCTTGCCGATACCTGGCAAAGTGATTTCGGCACCGTTTTCCAGCTGATCGGCAACGATTTGGCCCAGTTGGTCCAGAGCGGCACGCGCGGTGGTTTTCGGCGCGTCGATAGCTTCAGCGATGTCGGCGATCAGTTGGTCTTTAGTAAGAGCCATGTAGTGTTCCTTCCCTATCAAATTCATATGGATTGCAGAGTGCAGTGTCAGCCATCGAGCCCGATCTTCTGGATCTGGCACCCTCGGCGATAACCACGACGAGTCGGGGTTATAGATGCCGAAATCAAGGTTTGGTTCGACCTGACAAAAGCTGAATGCATGCTTGTCGCGGTGACTTCGCACAAGACCGGGCAAAACTAGCACAGAGACAAGGAAATATCCGCTTCCAGCTAGCCAAATGGTCAGGTTTATTGCGCTAAATCGGTAAATAAATGCATAAGGGCGGTCGGCTGACCCGGATTTGCCCTTCACCCCGCGCCAAATCCAGTGGTTGCGGTACACTGGGCGCTTTTTCGGGGGAGCCCGCCCTCCTCCCTTCCACCAGCCGAGAAGCCTATGCCGATCCGTCATTGCATCGTCCATTTGATCGACAAAAAACCCGACGGCACACCCGCAGTTCTGCACGCCCGTGACTCCGAACTGGCTGAGTCCGCAGCCATCGAGAACATGCTCGCCGATCTCAACGAGAGCTATAACGCCAAACAGGGCAAAGCCTGGGGGCTGTTCCATCCGGAGTCTGGTGCGTTTCCGTTCAGCGGCTGGCTGAAGGAATACATGGAAGGCGGCAAGGACTTCACTGCGTTCAGCAAGGTCGCGGTCGAGCACCTGCAAAAGCTGATGGAAGAATCGAACCTGTCGGTCGGCGGCCACGTGCTGTTCGCCCACTATCAGCAAGGCATGACCGATTACCTGGCCATCGCCCTGCTGCACCACAGCGAAGGCGTGGCGGTGACCGATGAACTGGATGTGACGCCGTCGCGCCACCTCGATCTCGGTCAACTGCACCTGGCAGCGCGGATCAACGTTTCCGAGTGGCAGAACAACAAGCAGTCCAAGCAGTACATCTCGTTCATCAAGGGCAAGAACGGCAAAAAGGTCTCGGAGTACTTCCGCGACTTCATTGGCTGCCAGGAAGGCGTCGACGGCCCCGGAGAGACCCGCACCCTGCTCAAGGCCTTCAGCGACTTCGTCGAGAGCGAAGACCTGCCGGAAGATTCCGCCCGCGAGAAGACCAAGACCCTGGTCGACTACGCCAGCAGCCAGGCCAAGCTCGGCGAGCCAATGGGCCTGGAAGAACTCTCGGAGTTGATCGACGAAGAACGCCCGAAAGCCTTTTACGATCACATCCGCAACAAGGATTACGGCCTGTCGCCGGAGATCCCGGCGGATAAGCGCACCCTCAACCAGTTCCGCCGCTTCACCGGTCGCGCCGAAGGCCTGTCGATCAGCTTCGAAGCGCACCTGCTGGGCTCGAAAATCGAGTACGACGAAGAAGCCGGGACCCTGGTCATCAAAGGTCTGCCGACCTCGCTGACCGATCAGCTCAAGCGCCGCAACTGATGCTCGGCAATGTGCTGAAAAAGGTTCTGCTGGTTCTGCTGGTGGTTGTGGTCTATCAGAACTGGGGCAAGATCGAGCGGGTGTTCAACCCGTCGCAGATGTCGTCCGAGCAGGTTCGCGCCAACGCCCATGTCGTGCTGTACGCCACGGACTGGTGCGGCTACTGCAAGCAGACCAAGCGCTTTCTCGACCAGAAAGGCATTGCGTTCAAGGAATTCGATATCGAGAAGGATACCGAGGCACGCAAGGCGTACGAAGCGCTGGGCGGGCGCGGGATCCCGCTGATCGACGTCAATGGCACGTTGATTCGCGGGTTCGATCCGGACGAGATTCTCGCTGCACTGAAATGAACGAGGGAGCCCAAGAGCTCCCTCATTTGTTTCAGCGTTTCTCGATTCGGAAACCGAAACGCGGGAAGTGCACATGCACCACCCCGCCACGTTCGTCTTCACGGCGCAGGATCAGCTCCTCTCGACCGGCAAACACCAGCTCACCGGCCACCGGATCAACGCCGTAGTCTGTCGCGGCGATCAGCACCTGCTGACCTGCCACGAACCCGTTCGGATCAGTGAATTCCTCGTCCGGCAACGCCGCTGGCTTCGAACTGCGCGCGATCTCCAGTGCTTCCTCCGAGCTCATCTCGCTGGCCGCGCCATGGCCAAAACCGAGCACACGCCCCAGCCACGCCGACACTGCCGGATAAGCATCAACCAAGGGCGCCGTCACGTGCGTGGCCTTGAGAAACCACAGCGGATGGGCCATGGCGAAGTCGGCAATCGACGGTTCACCGAACAGGAAGTCACCGTCTTCACGCTGCAACTGCTGCTCCAGACGTGCCATGACAGTCGGCCAGTTGTGTTTGGCCTGCTCGGCTGACAGCTTGCTCGCGCTGCCACCACTGAACAGTCCGGCCCGATCGGCGAGGAAGGCCTTGATCGCTTCCGGCGGCAACTTGCCGAAACGCACCGCCACCGACTCGGGCTGAAACACCAGGCTCACCGCATGCTGGAACACCACCGAATCGGCCCAGGCGGCAAAACTGGCGGCGATCATCTCCTGACCTTCCGGGAAGAACGACGGCTGGGCCTTTTCCTGCTCGAGGCGGCGGGCGATCAACGCGGTGTCGCAGTAGATATCGGCGCCGATCTGCAGCACCGGGGTCTTGCGGTAGCCACCGGTCAGGGCAGTCAGGTCCGGCTTCGGCATCACCGGCGAGATGTGCACCGAACGCCAGGACAAGCCCTTGAAACCCAACAGCAGCCGGGCCTTTTCGGCAAATGGAGAGGTCGGGTAATGATGCAGAATCAACTCGGACATGCTCGGCTCCGCCGCACAGAAAGTGAGCCCGCAGCTTAGCGCGCAATTCGTTCGCAGCCTACGGATCCGGCTGATGGGAACTGATCAGTCAGGTTGATAATGGGCGCAAAGGCGAATAGTCTTCAGCCACGCCAGTGTATTCAGTGAGATGCACCAAGCGCGGCCGCAAACCGATGCTTGCCGAAAAAACCGCCCCGCAAAGGCGGTTTTTTTTCGCCTGCCGCTTGCCTGAGGCAGCGCCTTCGACATGCAGGGACTTCTACCGCCTGCCCCCGATCAATCAGGCCGATAAGACGCCACCAGACATTCCTTCGCACTCTTCCTGAGCTTCTTGATCAACCGCTCCTGACGCAACGCATCACCCTTGTCGCGACAACGCTCGGTGTAGACCAGCGCCATCGCCGGGCTTGAGAGAAAGAATCGCGCCCCTTTGCCGCTCTGGTGCTTGGCAAAACGGCGCACGGGATCATCGCTGATCCCGCAGTACAGCGAACCGTTGGCGGCGCGTACGAGGTAGACGAACCAGGCCTTGTTCACTGGAACGTCGGCATCGGGAGGATTTTCGCTGAGGCTGATCACGGGACAATTCAGGCGTAAGGAAAACAGGCGGCGATCTTATCAGCGACTCGCCTGAAATGCCTTCAGCCCTTTCAGCGCCTGGGCGCGGACGGCGTTGCGCACCAGTGGCGTCCAGCCAAGCAGCAGGCCCTTGAAGCCCAGCGCCTGACGCGACCAGCGCCACAGGTCGAATTGGTCGTGGTGTTCACAGATCTTGCCGTCACGGAAGACGAAGCGTGCCTGGATGTCGTTGATCACGACGTTGCCGGTCTGGCTGAACAGGTAGGTCGCCACCCAGTGGGCGCCGCCGCTGCGTTCGTCGGCGCGGACGTTGTCGAAGGTCAGGGAGAAGTCCTTGGCGCGGGTGGTGAGCATGCGCCACATGTCGCCGGCATCGCGCCCGCGCAGTTCGCCGAAGGCCGGATCGCTGAACACTACGTCGTCGGTGTAGCAGGCGGCCATGGCCTCGGCGTCGAGGCGCTGGAAAGCCTGGTAGAAACGGGTGATCAGGGCGCTGTGGGCTACTTCACTCATGGGCAATCTCCAGGAAATGTACAGATTGCCAGCACGATAATCCGCAACCGCGCGAAACACTATCGGCATTCGCATTCCGAATACCGACAATGTGTGCGCGTCAGACCTTTTCGCTTGTCACCTGCACGTACAGCGCGCGACCGGCACCGAGGCCGGCGAGGATTGCCCCGGCACCGATGATGCCGAAGATCCAGCCCACGGCGTTCCAGCCGCCGGTCCAGTCGTGCACCACGCCGACCGCGAACGGCCCCATGGACGCGAGGGTGTAGCCAAAGCCCTGGGACATGCTCGACAGGTTCGCCGCCACGTGGGAATCCCGCGAGCGCAGCACGATCAGGGTCAGCGCCAGGCTGAACGTACCGCCCTGCCCCAGGCCCAGCAGGATCGCCCAGCCCCACAGACCTTCGATCGGCGCGTACAGGCAACCGAACAGGCCGCCAAGGGTCAGCGCCATTACTACCACGATCGCCAGGCGCTGATCCTTGCCCCGGGTGGCCAGCCACGGTGCCGCCAGGGAACTGGCGAGCTGGATGATCACCGAACCGGACAGCACCAGACCGGCCTGGGTTGGCGTCAGCCCGCGACCGATGAGGATCGACGGCAACCAGCCGAACACGATGTAGGCCAGCGACGATTGCAGGCCCATGTACAAGGTCACTTGCCAGGCCAGCGGATCCCGCAGCAGACCGCGCACCCGGTAGGCAACGTTGTGCGCACCGTGCTTCTGGCCGATTTGCGGCAGCCAGAAAACCGCAGCAACCAGCGCCGGAATCACCCAGAACCCCAATCCCATGGCCCAGCTGTGGTTGAAGTGCTCACTCAGTGGCACGGTGGACCCCGCCGCCATCGCCGCACCCAGGCACAGGGCCATGGTGTAGACACCGGTCATGGTGCCGGCATGCTTGGCGAAGTCACGCTTGACGATGCCCGGCAGCAACACGCCGATGATGCCGATGCTCGCGCCACCCACCACGCTGCCGGCGAACAGACCGATCTCACCGAAATTGCTGCGCAGGATAATGCCGCCGGCCAGTGTCAGAAGAATCCCCAAGACCACCCGCTCGGCACCGAAACGCCGCGCGAGCACCGGGGCCAGCGGGGCGAACAAGCCGAGGCAGAGCACCGGCAATGTCGTCAGCAATCCTGCCTGAGCAGCTGACAAGCCAAGGCTTCTCGACACCTCACTGAGCAACGGCGCCATGCTCGACAGCGCCGGTCGCAGGTTCAACGCCACCAGGATCAGCCCCAGCAGCAACAGCCACGGGCGCCGCACCAGCGGATGGCTTTGCTGCACCTGCTCGTCATCGGCTTCGGCGTCGATCAACAACTCTTCGAGCTCGGCCTTGCGAACGGCAGCCGGGGAGACTTCTGGACGGGACATGGTTTTCTCGGTTTCAAGGTTCATTGATCAACTGCCTCGACAGGGCTTTGGCCCGCTCCGGGTCGCGTTGCTCGACGGCCTCCAGCAAGGCGACGTGCAAATCGAAGACTTCCTGTCGACGGGGGACGATGTTCAGGGTCTGGCGCAATTGCGCGCCGACGATGCTGGAAAAATAGCGATACAGCTCGCTGAGGGTCGGGTTGTGCGCGGCGTCCACCAGACGGCGGTGGAACACCAGATCGCAGGCGATGTAGCTGTCGAGGTCGCCATGGTAGTGACTGCCGGCGTGCCCCAGTGCCTCGCGCAGAGCCACAAGGTCGTCGTCGGTCCGACGCAAGGCCGCCAGGCCGATGGCCTCGACTTCAAGGATGTGCCGGGTTTCCCGGGCCTGGTCCAGCGAGCATCTGGACAGCGCCTTGAGCGTGTCCATCGGATCGACCACCGCCCGCAGGTAACTGCCGTCACCCTGACGGATTTCGATCAACCCGCAAAATGCCAGCACCCGCATCGCCTCGCGCACGGTGTTGCGACTGATGCCGAGTTCGGCGCACAACTCGGGCTCGGTCGGCAACCGCTGACCGACCTGCCAGGTGCCGTCGGTGATGCGCTGACGCAATTGATCCAGGGCCTGATCGACCAAAGATCGCTTAATGAGTGGAGAAATGTCTGACATAGGATTCGCCCTTTCATCCAATCATGGGATGAATTTTCTGACATGTTAGTCAGCTCCGTGTAGGACGGCAACCACCTAGGGTCAGAGAGAGACAAATGGAGCGGGATTTTCGATTAGTCAAAATTACCCTTTAAGGGTAATTTCAGGGATAGGGTTTTGGTTTCTTATGGAAAAGAACACACCCCATTACGACTTGGTGGTGATCAAGGCAGAGGTCAGGCGACGGGGAAGACAGGCATTCACCAAGAGCGCAGAAAAAACCGGACTGGATCTCGGCTTCAGCATCATAGAGATGCAAGAAATCGTTTTCGAACTGCAGAACAGGATGTTGTACAAGTCGATGACCACCTATGACGATCATCGAGTCTGGCAAGACGTTTATCACACGCACTCACACGATCTGGAGATTTACATCAAGGTGACATACCGCCCCGAAGGTGGCCCACCGGTAATCTCCTTCAAGGAGAAAAACCAATGAAGACCCGGCAATGTTTCAGCTGCGGTGCACGTGAGGGAATGACACATTTCGAGGGCCGCGGCGAAACCATCAGTGTCAAAGGCATGGAACGTCGTATCGATGACCTTGCTGGCTGGGAATGTCGCAAATGCGGTGAGGTCGAGTGGGACGCCGATACCGATAGTGCAGAACGCTACACGCAAGCCGGTGATGATCTGGTGATTGCTGCCCGACAAATGATCGGTAACGAGATGAAGCGCATCCGGCGCAAATTGCACCTGACGCAAAAAGAAACGGTGCAACTGCTTTCTGGTGGCGGACACAACGCATTTTCCCGCTATGAGCGCGGCGAAGTGCTTCCGCCGAAGGCGTTGATGCTGCTGATGCGCCTGCTCGATCGCTATCCGCACTTGCTCGCCGATGCGAAAGCCCTGGGTGAAGGGGCGGATCTGAGGAACGCCTTCAAGTTCACCGAGCACAAAGAACAAGAAGCCCTCACCGCCTCCTGACCCACAAAAAACAAACCCGGCACTAGGCCGGGTTGGTTTTACTCATCAGATATCAATGCAGGATCTGACTCAGGAACAGCTTCGTCCGATCATTCTGTGGATTGTCGAAGAAATCGTTCGGTGCCGCCTGCTCGACGATTTCGCCCTTGTCCATGAAGATCACGCGGTTGGCCACGGTGCGTGCGAAGCCCATTTCGTGGGTTACGCAGAGCATGGTCATACCGTCTTCGGCGAGGCCGATCATAGTGTCGAGTACTTCTTTCACCATCTCCGGGTCGAGTGCCGAGGTCGGTTCGTCGAACAGCATGATTTTCGGTTTCATGCACAACGCGCGGGCGATCGCCACACGCTGCTGCTGACCGCCGGACAGTTGCCCCGGGTACTTGTGCGCCTGCTCCGGAATGCGTACGCGCTCCAGGTAATGCATGGCGATTTCCTCGGCCTTGCGCTTGGGCATCTTGCGTACCCACATCGGCGCCAGGGTGCAGTTCTGCAGGATGGTCAGGTGCGGGAACAAGTTGAAGTGCTGGAACACCATGCCGACTTCGCGGCGGATCGCTTCGATCTGCTTGAGGTCGTTGGTCAGCTCCACGCCATCGACCACGATGCGGCCCTGCTGGTGCTCTTCCAGACGGTTGAGGCAGCGGATGGTGGTGGATTTGCCGGAACCCGACGGGCCGCACAGCACGATACGCTCGCCCTGACGCACGTTGAGGTTGATGTCTTTCAGCACGTGGAACTGGCCGTACCACTTGTTCACGCCCTGCATCTGAATGATGCCTTCAGGGCCCACTGGCTTTTTGATTGCTTCGCTCATCGAAAAAACTCCTAACGCTTGTGGCCAGTGTCGAGCTTGCGTTCCAGGTGCATGGAATAGCGCGACATACCAAAACAGAAAATCCAGAACACCAGGGCGGCGAACACGTAGCCTTCGGTGGCCATGCCCAGCCATTTCGGATCGGCAGCGGCTTGCTTGACGCTGTTGAGCAGGTCAAAGAGGCCGATGATGATCACCAGGCTGGTGTCCTTGAACAGCGCGATGAAGGTGTTGACGATGCCGGGAATCACCAGCTTCAGGGCTTGCGGCAGAATCACCAGGCCCATGGCGCGCCAGTAACCGAGCCCCATCGCGGCCGCGGCTTCGTACTGGCCCTTGGGGATCGCTTGCAGACCGCCGCGCACCACCTCGGCGACGTACGCCGACTGGAACAGGATCACGCCGATCAGCGCCCGCAGCAGCTTGTCGAAGTTCATGCCTTCGGGCAGGAACAGCGGCAGCATCACCGAGGACATGAACAGCACCGTGATCAACGGCACGCCGCGCCAGAACTCGATGAAGGTCACGCAGACCACACGGATCGCCGGCATGTTCGAACGCCGGCCCAGCGCCAGGACAATCCCCAGCGGCAACGCACCGGCGATGCCGACAGTGGCGATCACCAGGGTCAGCATCAGACCGCCCCACTGGCTGGTCGCCACGGTGTCGAGGCCGAAGACGCCGCCATGCAGCAGGCACCAGGCAACGATCGGGTAGACCACCAGGAAGCTCAGGCCGTACACCGCCTTGTGCGCCACGCGCTTGATGAACAGTGGCGCCACGCCGATGACCGCCAGCCACACCGTCAGGTCCACGCGCCAGCGTAGTTCCGGCGGGTAGTAGCCGTACATGAACTGACCGAAACGCTGCTGGATGAACACCCAGCAGGCGCCGTCCTTGGTGCAGTCGGCGCGGGTAGTGCCGACCCAGTTGGCATCGATGATCGCCCAGCTGAGGATCGGCGGAATCACCAGATAGATCAAGTAGAACGCGAACAGGGTCAGCAGGGTGTTGAGCCAACTGGAGAACATGTTCGCGCGGATCCACGCCATCGGGCCGAAGACCTTGGCCGGCGGTGGCATGTCGGGTTTGAAAGTATGAGTACTCATGCGCTATTCCTTACCGCTCGATCAGCGCGATGCGCTTGTTGTACCAGTTCATCAGCAGGGAAATGCTGATACTGATCGCCAGGTACACGCTCATGGTGATGGCAATGACTTCGATCGCCTGACCGGTCTGGTTCAGCACGGTGCCGGCGAACAGCGAAACCATTTCCGGATAACCGATACCGGCCGCCAGCGAGGAGTTCTTCGCCAGGTTCAGGTATTGGCTGGTCAGCGGCGGGATGATGACCCGCAGCGCTTGCGGAATGATCACCTTGCGCAGGGTCGGGCCGTTGCGCAGGCCGAGCGAATGCGCCGCCTCGGTCTGGCCATGGCTGACCGACTTGATGCCCGAACGCACGATCTCGGCGATAAACGCGGCGGTGTACACCGTCAGCGCCAGGGTCAAGGCCAGCAGTTCCGGAATCAGCACCCAGCCACCGACGAAGTTGAAGCCCTGCAGCTTCGGCATTTCCCAGTGCACGGGCGCACCGAAGATCAGCGCACACAGCGCCGGGATCACCAGGAACAGCGCCAGGCCGGCCCAGAACTTGTGGAACGGCTCGCCGGTGGCTTCAAAGCGCTTGTTGGCCCAGCGGCTCATCAACACGATGGCGACGATGGCCACCACGATGCTGATCACGAACGCCCAGAAACCGTCGGCCATTTGCGCGGCCGGCATGTTCAGGCCACGGCTGCTGACGAAGAAGGTATCGCCAAAGTTGTGGCTGTTGCGCGGCCCCGGCATGGTCAGGAACACCGCGAAGTACCAGAACAGGATCTGCAGCAGTGGCGGGATGTTACGGAACACCTCCACGTACACCGTTGCCAGTTTGGCGATGATCCAGTTCTTCGACAGGCGCGCGACGCCGACGATGAAGCCGAGGATCGTGGCCAGGATCACACCGATGAACGTCACCAGCAGCGTGTTGAGCAGGCCGATGACAAACACCCGGGCATAACTGTCCGCTTCGGTGTAGGAGATCAGGTGTTGAGCGATGCCGAACCCGGCACTGCGCTCGAGAAAGTCGAACCCCGAAGTGATACCCCGGTGTTGCAGGTTGGTCTGGGTGTTATCGAACAGATACCAGCCCAGGGAGACCACCGCCACGATGGTGATGATCTGAAATACCCACGCACGCACTCGTGGATCGCTGAGGCTGAGCCTCTGCTTTGGTGCGCCGATTGAATTTTGCATGAAGTGCCCCGGAAATAATGGAACAGAACGTCACCCGGCAGTTGGCCTGCCGGGTGACAGAACCATCAGCGCACTGGTGGTGCGTATTGAATGCCGCCGTTGTTCCACAGCGCGTTCAGGCCGCGGTCGATTTCCAGCGGAGTGCTCTTGCCGAGGTTTTTCTCGAAGATTTCGCCGTAGTTGCCGACTTGCTTGACGATCTGTACGACCCAGTCCTTCGGCAGTTTCAGGTCTTTGCCGTATTCGCCGTCTGCGCCGAGCATACGAGCGACATCCGGGTTCTTGGTGGCTTTGGCTTCAGCTTCGACGTTCTTCGAAGAGATGCCGGCTTCTTCGGTGTTCAGCAGCGCGTAGCCAACCCAACGCACGATGGCCAGCCACTCGTCGTCGCCGTTACGCACGACCGGGCCCAGGGGTTCCTTGGAAATGGTTTCCGGCAGAACCACGTAGTCCTTCGGCGAAGCCAGCTTGCTGCGCTGGGCGAACAGCTGGGACTTGTCGGAGGTCAGCACGTCGCAACGACCGGATTCCAGCGACTTGGCGCTTTCATCGGAGGTGTCGAAAGTGATCGGGGTGTATTTCAGACCGTTGCCGCGGAAGTAGTCGGAAACGTTCAGCTCGGTGGTGGTACCCGCCTGGATGCAGATGGTTGCACCGTCCAGCTCTTTGGCACTCTTCACGCCCAGCTTGTTGTTTACCAGGAAGCCGATGCCGTCGTAGTAGGTAATGAAGCCCGGGAATTTCAGGCCCATGCCCGCGTCACGGGAGCTGGTCATGGTGGTGTTGCGCGACAGGATGTCAATCTCGCCCGACTGCAGCGCGGTGAAACGCTCCTTGGCGTTCAACT
This sequence comes from Pseudomonas sp. GW456-12-1-14-TSB6, assembly GCF_059424205.1. Classification (NCBI taxonomy): domain Bacteria; kingdom Pseudomonadati; phylum Pseudomonadota; class Gammaproteobacteria; order Pseudomonadales; family Pseudomonadaceae; genus Pseudomonas; species Pseudomonas sp. GW456-12-1-14-TSB6. The sequence continues at coordinate 24,233 of NZ_JBWKZE010000017.1, read as the reverse complement.
GACTGAACTTGACCTTGGTCGCGTCGCCGAACACGGCAGCGGCCACGGCGCGGCAGACGTCAGCATCGATACCCACGATCTTGCCGGTGGAATCCGGAACCGAGAAGCCTGGCAAGCCATCGCTGACGCCGCACTGCACGAATCCTTTCTTCTTCACTGCATCCAGGGTTGCACCCGCCTGAGCGAACCCGCTGACACCCAGTACTGCAGCAGCAGTCACGATCGCCAGAGTGGATTTCAACATCTTCATTCAAACCTCCAGTTTTGCTCTTGTTGTGTCGGAGCTTGAGTCCAGTCGCACCCTTTTGAGGCGTTGTTGACCCGTGTTGGCTTTTTTTGGGGTCAACCGACGCAGGACCTTCGCTATGAGTCTAGTAGGAGACAATCCACATCATGGACAACTCACTTCTCACCAGTCGGCCGAACGGGCGGTAGCCCTTTCACGTTCGCTAAGCCCGTTGCGGCCATTGGCGAACATCCATCACCGGATTCTTTGCTATCCCGTCGCCAGGCGTTCACTGATAGTGTTACCGCCAGGCGCGAGATCGATTGCACGACTACCTCATAGCAAAGCCCGTACCACACCGGCTGCTGAAGCGATTGAGTGGCAGGTCAATAGCAAAACTTGCAGCCTTGCGACATCTTCTTAACGGATCAACCGGGCGCGCACGCAAATCACGCACTCAATGAGAGCGCCCGCACACAATTGGAGCAGCCATGACCGAGCCCTTGATTCTTCAGCCTGTTAAGCCCGCAGACGCCTGCGTGATCTGGCTGCACGGCCTCGGCGCCGACCGCTACGACTTTCTGCCGGTGGCCGAAGCGCTTCAGGAAAGCCTGCTGAGCACGCGTTTCGTCCTGCCCCAGGCGCCGACCCGTCCGGTGACGATAAATGGCGGATATGCCATGCCGAGCTGGTACGACATCAAAGCCATGAGCCCGGCCCGGGCAATCGACCGCGATGAGCTGGAAGCGTCCGCCGACCGCATCATCGAATTGATCGAAGAACAGCGGAGCAGCGGAATAGACGCTTCGCGGATTTTCCTCGCCGGCTTTTCCCAGGGCGGCGCCGTGGTCTATCACACCGCATTCCTGAAATGGCAGGGGCCGTTGGGCGGGGTGCTGGCACTATCGACATACGCGCCGACGTTCAGCGATGAACTGGAGTTGTCCGCCAGCCAGCAGCGGATTCCGGTGCTGGCACTGCACGGCCAGTTCGACAACGTGGTGCAGAACTCCATGGGTCGCACGGCTTATGAGTATCTCAAGGCCCATGGTGTCACCGTGACATGGCAGGAATACCCAATGGAGCACGAAGTGTTACCCGAAGAAATTCGCGACATCGGCACATGGTTGAGCGAACGCCTGCGCTGACAATTGCGACAGGGCTCGCCCTTTGATCATCCCACTACGCCGCGCCCGTTTCTTGCATTACACTGGCCGGCGTACATTCCTTAACCAATTGATGAGATGACCGTGCTCAAAGCACTCAAGAAAATGTTCGGTAAAAGCGAGGCTGAGCAGCTCGCGCCAGTCCCCACTGCGCCGTCGCACGCCCCCGGTCATCGCAACGATGCCAGCCAGGCCGACCGCCAGACGCCCAAACGCGAACCGAAACCCGCTCCAGCTGCCGCGCCCGCTACCGAGCCGGCCCGCAGCGAAGCACCGAAACCGGCCAAACCACGTCGCGAACCCAAGCCCAAGGCGCCGGTGATTCCCTGGAAACTCGAAGACTTCGTCGTCGAGCCGCAGGAAGGCAAGACCCGCTTCCACGATTTCAAGCTCGCCCCGGAACTGATGCACGCCATCCACGACCTGGGTTTCCCGTATTGCACACCGATCCAGGCCCAGGTGCTGGGTTATACCCTCGCCGGCAAAGACGCCATCGGCCGCGCCCAGACCGGCACCGGCAAGACCGCCGCGTTCCTGATCTCGATCATCACCCAGCTGTTGCAGACCCCGCCGCCGAAAGAGCGCTACATGGGCGAACCACGGGCGCTGATCATCGCGCCGACCCGCGAGCTGGTGGTGCAGATCGCCAAGGACGCAGCCGACCTGACCAAGTACACCGGCCTCAACGTCATGACGTTCGTCGGCGGCATGGACTTCGACAAGCAGCTCAAGCACCTCGAAGCGCGCCATTGCGACATCCTCGTCGCGACCCCGGGCCGCCTGCTTGACTTCAACCAGCGCGGCGACGTGCACCTGGACATGGTCGAAGTGATGGTGCTGGACGAAGCCGACCGCATGCTCGACATGGGCTTCATCCCGCAGGTCCGACAGATCATTCGCCAGACCCCGCCGAAAAGCGAACGCCAGACTCTGCTGTTCTCCGCGACCTTCACCGACGACGTGATGAACCTCGCCAAGCAGTGGACCACCGATCCTGCGATCGTCGAAATCGAAGTCACCAACGTGGCCAACGAGAACGTCGAGCAGCACATCTACGCGGTGGCCGGTGCCGACAAATACAAACTGCTGTTCAACCTGGTCAACGATAACGGCTGGGAGCGAGTGATCGTGTTCGCCAACCGCAAGGACGAAGTGCGCCGTATCGAAGAACGCCTGGTGCGTGACGGCATCAACGCCGCGCAACTGTCCGGCGACGTGCCGCAGCACAAGCGGATCAAGACGCTCGAAGGCTTCCGCGAAGGCAAGATCCGGGTACTGGTCGCCACCGACGTGGCCGGGCGCGGTATCCACATCGACGGCATCAGCCACGTGATCAACTTCACCCTGCCGGAAGTCCCGGACGACTATGTGCACCGTATCGGTCGTACCGGTCGTGCTGGCGCCGACGGCGTGTCGATCAGCTTCGCCGGTGAGGACGACTCCTATCAGTTGCCGTCCATCGAAGAAAAGCTCGGTCGCAAGATCAGCTGTGAAACGCCGCCGACCCATCTATTGCGGGCGGTTGAGCGCAAGCGTCCACAGTAAGCGACGCTATAAAGCGAAGCGCAGCCGGCAACGGACTGCGCTTTTTTTTCGCCCGGATATTGTTCAACAAAACTAAAAGTCCATAATGGACAAATTAGTTTAGAAACAATCTGCGGAGTCCAACATGTCCAGTACGCCTTACGTGATCGACCAAACCCAGGCCCGCGAGCTGCTGGCCCGAATCGATGTGCCGCAGATCCTGCGCAAGCTGTTCCGCGATCTGGCGGCCGGAGACGCGGTGCAACCGGCGCAGCAACTGGTGGAATTCCCCCAGGGCGCCGGGGACTTCATCAACTATCTCGGCGTGCTGGCGGAAGACGGCGTGTACGGAGTCAAGACCTCGCCGTACATCGTACGCGAACAAGGCCCGCTGGTGACGGCGTGGACGCTGCTGATGTCGATGCACACCGGCCAACCGCTGCTGCTCTGCGATGCCGGCGAACTGACCACTGCCCGTACCGCTGCGACCACGGCCGTGGCGGTCGATGCCCTCGCCCCGTTGAACGCCACGCGTCTGGCAATCATCGGCAGCGGCAAGGTCGCACAGGCGCACCTGCATTACGTCAAAACGTTGCGCGACTGGCAGAGCATCAGTGTGTACTCGCCGACCTTGAGCGACGACCCGGCAACCGCCCGCCAACTGCAAACCCTTGATTCACGGGTGAGCATCGCCGACAGCCGCGAAACCGCCATCGCCGAGGCCGACGTGATCATGCTCTGCACCTCGTCCGCCGGCCCCGTGATCGACCCGGCAACTTTAAGCAAACCGGCGCTCATCACTTCGATAAGCACCAACGCACCGCGCGCCCACGAAGTGCCGCCGCAAAGCCTCAACGACATGCAGGTGTTCTGTGACTATCGTATGACCACCCCGGACTCGGCCGGCGAGATGCTGATCGCCAGCGAACAACATGGCTGGGACCACAGCGCGATCCTCGGTGATCTCGCGGATCTGCTCAGCGAAAAAGTGCAGCGCCCCGATTACAACCGTCACGTGTTTTTCCGCTCCATCGGTCTGGGCCTGGAAGACATCGCCCTGGCCAACGCCGTCTATCAATTGCAGCGCTGACACCGGAGATTTTCATGAGTCATGCAGATTTCATCATCATCGGCGGCGGGATTGCCGGCGCTTCCACCGGATTCTGGCTGTCGCAACATGGCAAGGTCATGGTGCTGGAGCGCGAGTCGCACCCGGCCTATCACTCCACCGGGCGTTCGGCTGCTCTGTTCACTGCTGCTTATGGCACTGCGCAGGTCCGGGCGCTGACCCAGGCCAGCCGCGAATTCTTCGACCATCCGCCCAGCGGTTTCTGCGAGCACCCGCTGCTGACCCCGCGCGGCGAAATGACCGTCGACTTCACCGGCGACGCCGCCGAGCTGAACAATCAATACCTCAGCGCCAAGGCCACGGTGCCACAGATGCAGCTGCTCAGCGCGGATGAAGCCTGCGCGCGGCTGCCGATCCTGCGTCGGGAGAAAGTCCATGGCGCGATCTACGACCCGACCGCCAGCGACATCGACACCGACGCCCTGCATCAGGGCTATCTGCGCGGTATCCGCCGCAACAACGGCCAGGTGCAGACCGATTGCGAAGTGCTCGGAATGAGCCGCGACGCCGACGGCATCTGGCAAGTGCAGACCAACGGCCAGAGCTTCAGCGCTCCCGTCGTGATCAACGCCGCCGGCGCCTGGGCCGACAAGATCGCTGCCCTGGCCGGCGCCCGGCCGCTGGGCCTGCAACCGAAACGCCGGGCCGCGTTCATTTTCGCCGGCCCCGAGGGCGTCGACATCCACCATTGGCCGATGCTGGTCAGCCTCGACGAATCCTTCTATATGAAGCCCGACGCCGGCATGTTCCTCGGCTCGCCGGCCAACGCCGACCCGGTCGAACCGCACGACGTACAGCCCGAAGAACTGGACATTGCCATGGGCATTTACCAGATCGAGGAAGCGACGACCCTGACCATCCGCCGCCCGACCCGCACCTGGGCCGGCCTGCGCAGTTTCGTCGCCGACGGCGATTTGCTGTCCGGGTTCGATCCGCAGGTGCCGGGGCTGTTCTGGGTTGCGGCCCAGGGCGGTTACGGTATCCAGACCTCACCGGCCATGGGCATGGCCAGCGCAGCGCTGGTGCGTGGCGAATCGCTGCCCGACCATCTCAAGCAGTTCGGCCTGACCGCCGCCATGCTCGCCCCTGCCCGCCTGGCCTGAACGTCCGCCCGGATGACGCGCCCGACGGATTGCGGCACACTCGCAACGCCCCCGGATCACGGGGGCGTTGACGTTGCCTGGAGCTCCACAGTTATGACCGCCCCCGAACACACGCCCGAGCTGCATGACGCCGCGCTGGATAACTACCACGCCATCGCCGATGCCATTGCCACGTTGTTCTTTCCCCATGCCGAAGTGGTGTTGCATGACCTGCGCACGCAGAAGGTCGACTACATCGCCAACAACCTGTCGAAACGGGTGATCGGCGATGAATCGTCGCTGGAAGACATGCTCAGCGACGAGGTCAGCGAACGGAACATCGGCCCGTACGAAAAGCTCAATTGGGACGGCCAGAAGATTCGCAGCCTGAGCACCGTGCTGCGCGACAGCGAAGGGCATCCGCTGGCGGTGCTGTGCATCAACCTGAATATTTCGCTGTTCGAAAATGCCAAAGCTGCGCTGGACCTGTTCCTCTCGCCGAGCAAACTGATCCCGCAACCGGACTCGCTGTTTCGCGATGACTGGCAGGAGCGCATCAACACTTTCCTGCACGCCTGGCTACGCGAACGGCAACTGAGCCTGAACCTGCTGACCCGCGATCACAAACGCGAACTGGTATTGGCGCTGCACGCCGAGGGGGCGTTCAAGGGCAAGAGCGCCTCGAACTATGTGGCCAATGTGCTGAACATGGGGCGGGCGACGGTGTACAAGCATTTGAAGGAATTGAAGGGCTGAAGATTTTGCGGTGAATCTGACGGCCTCATCGCTGGCAAGCCAGCTCCCACAGGTTTTGTGTACACCGAAAATCTCTGTGGGAGCTGGCTTGCCAGCGATGGCGGACGATCAGTCGCCGTAGATGTCCGATTTGAAGTACTTCTCGGAAATCTTCTGATATTCGCCACTGGCGCGAATGCCGTCGATGGCACTGTTCAACTGGCTGACCAGTTCGGTATTGCCCTTGCGCACCGCAATCCCCGCGCCCTCGCCCACATACTTCGGATCCTTCAGCTCAGGCCCGACAAAGGCGTACCCCTTGCCGCGCGGCATCGACAGGAAGTCGTTCAGCGGGATGGTGTCGGCGAAGATCGCGTCGAGACGCCCGGCCGCCAGGTCCATGTAGATTTCTTCGTTGTTGCCGTAGCGCTTGACGTTGATGCCCTTGGGCTCGAACACCTCGGTGGCGTAACGGTCGGTGGTGGTTGCACGCTGTACGCCGACGGTCTTGCCTTTGAGGCTGGCGTACTGGTCATCGACGCTCGCGCCTTCCTTCATCACCAGCCGCGACGAGGTGAAATAGTACTTGTGGGTGAAGTCCACCGACTTCTTGCGGTCTTCGTTGATGGTCATGGACGACAGCGCCATGTCGATTTTCTTCACTTTCAGGGAAGGAATCAGACCGTCGAACTCGCCCTCGACCCACACGCACTTGACCTGCATCTGCGCGCACAGGGCATTGCCGATGTCGTAGTCGAAACCGACGATTTCACCCTTGTCGGTCTTCGAGGCGAAGGGCGGATACGCCGCTTCGATACCGATGCGCAGGGTTTTCTCGGCGGCGAACGCGCTGCTGCACGCCAACAGGCTCAGTGCCAGACCGGTGATGAGGGGGAATTTCTTCATGTTCGTTCTCTCGCGGGTTGTTGTTGGTTTGGCAAGACGAAGAAGAGCAGCTGCAAGCGGCAAGCCTGAAGCTTCAAGCATGAGACTATTTTTGTACTTGTAAATCCATATTGGACTTTCATGTACAAATCGTCAATCAGGCAAAAGCCATCGGCATCAGCCAATGGTCGGCTGATGCACTAGAGGGGATAAAAGAAGATTTACTGCTTCCAGCGATCCGCCGCCGCATGATCGCTGTCACGGCCTTCGACCCAGCGCGGGCCGTCGCTGGTGTTCTCTTTCTTCCAGAACGGTGCACGGGTCTTCAGGTAATCCATGACGAAGGCGCAGGCGTCGAATGCCGCCTGACGATGGGCGCTGGCGGCGCCGACGAACACGATCGGTTCGCCCGGCTCCAGCGCGCCGATGCGGTGCAACACTTCCAGCTTCAACAGCGGCCAGCGCTGTTCGGCCTCGACGGCGATCTTGCCCAGAGCCTTTTCGGTCATGCCCGGATAGTGTTCGAGGAACATTCCGGCGACATCGAGGCCATCGTTGAAGTCGCGCACGTAGCCGACAAAACTCACCACCGCGCCGACGCCGACATTGGCCGCGTGCATCGCGTTGACTTCGGCACCCGGATCGAACGGTTCGGACTGCACCCGAATGTGCATGGCTCAGCCTCCGGTCACGGTGGGGAAAAACGCCACTTCGTCGCCATCCACCACCGGCTCGTCGAGCTGGCAGAGGTCTTCGTTGCGTGCGCACATCAGGTTCTGTTCGCTCAGCACCTCGGCCCCCTCACGCTGCGCCAGCAACGCACGAACGTCATCGACGGTGAAGAAATCACCCTCGACCTTCACCGAATCCACGCCCAGCGCCTCGCGGTAACGGGCAAAAAACTTCACGGTCAGGTTCATGGCTGCTCCGCCTGGAAATGCCCGCTCTTGCCGCCGACCTTCTCCAGCAGACGCACGCTTTCGATGGTCATGCCACGGTCCACGGCCTTGCACATGTCGTAGATCGTCAGCGCGGCGACGCTGGCGGCGGTCAGTGCTTCCATCTCGACGCCGGTCTGCCCGGACAGTTTGCAGCGAGCCACGATGCGTACCGTGTCATCGCCTTCGGCGCTGAGTTCGACCTTGACGCCGGTCAGCATCAGCGGATGGCACAGGGGAATCAGGTCACTGGTTTTCTTCGCCGCCTGAATGCCGGCAATGCGCGCCACGGCGAACACGTCGCCCTTGGGATGGCCGCCGCTGACAATCATCTGCAGGGTATCGGGCAGCATGCGCACCAGCGCTTGGGCCGTCGCTTCACGGAACGTCACGGCTTTTTCGGTGACGTCGACCATGTTGGCGCGACCTTGGGAATCGAGATGAGTCAGCACGGGATTACTCCTGATCAGGAGCGTCGATTGTAAACCTGGGGGTCAGAATTGCGCACATAAAAAACCGGGCGACTTTGCAGTCGCCCGGTTCGGTTTGACGGTTACAGATGCGATTCGGCGTATTCGGCCAGGATCGAGCGAGGCACCCCTTGCAGGGTGATGTGCACACCGTTGGGGAAATCCTTGAAGCGTTCGGTCAGGTAAGTCAGCCCGGAGCTGGTCGCGGACAGGTAAGGGGTGTCGATCTGTGCCAGGTTGCCCAGGCACACCACTTTGGAACCGGCGCCGGCCCGGGTGATGATGGTTTTCATCTGGTGCGGCGTGAGGTTCTGGCATTCGTCGATCAGGATCAGGCTCTGCTGGAAGCTGCGACCGCGAATGTAGTTGAGCGATTTGAACTGCAACGGCACTTTGCTGAGGATGTAGTCGACGCTGCCATGGGTGTTTTCGTCATCCATGTGCAAGGCTTCGAGGTTGTCGGTGATGGCGCCGAGCCAAGGCTCCATTTTTTCCGCTTCGGTGCCCGGCAGGAAGCCGATTTCCTGGTCCAGGCCCTGCACGCTGCGGGTGGCGATGATGCGGCGATAACGCTTGCTGACCATGGTCTGCTCGATCGCAGCGGCCAGCGCCAGAATGGTTTTACCCGAACCGGCGGCACCGGACAGGTTGACCAGGTGAATATCCGGATCCAGCAGCGCATACAGCGCCAGGCTCTGATAGATGTCCCTTGGCTTGAGGCCCCAGGCTTCCTGGTGCAACAGCGGTTCCTGGTGCAGGTCGAGGATCAGCAGCTTGTCTTCTTCGATCTCCTTGATCCAGCCGACGAAGCCCTGCTCATCAATGATGAATTCGTTGATGTGCACGGCAGGCAGGTTGTCGATCAGCTGTACCTGATGCCAGGTGCGGCCGTGGTCCTGACGGGTTTCGACCTTGCTCACGCGGTCCCAGAAAGAGCCGGTCATGTTGTGATAGCCGTTGGGCAGCAGGGACACGTCGTCGACCAGTTGGTCGGTGCTGTAGTCCTCGGCGTCGATCCCGCAGGCGCGCGCCTTGAGGCGCATGTTGATGTCTTTGGTGACCAGCACCACCGGTTTGCTCGGTTCGCGGGTGTGCAGGTCAATCAGCTGGTTGATGATTTTGTTGTCGTTCAGATGCTCGGGCAGAATCAGGTTCGATTCGGCCTGCTTGCTCATCAGAATCGACAGCAAGCCCTTCGGACCGCCCTTGCCACGCTGGATCGGCACGCCCTGTTCGACATCATCGGGTGAGGCATCGCCCAGGGTCTTGTCGATCAGCCGGATCGCCTGACGGCATTCGGCGGCCACGCTGTGATGCCCGCTCTTGAGCTTGTCCAGCTCTTCAAGCACGGTCATCGGGATCGCGACGTGGTGTTCTTCGAAATTCAGCAGGGCGTTCGGATCGTGAATCAGTACGTTGGTATCGAGTACATAAAGGATTGGCTGGTTGGAGGAAGGGCTACGTCCGTGATCATCCATACTCGGTCACCTTTGTGGGAGCCATTCGACGCAATACCTCGGCGGTGCTGCGCCTCGAAGTGACTGCCGAATCCACCTGCACAGCTTTTGTCGGGATAGCAGGTGAACTGCACACAAAATGGGTCTTGGAAGACGCCACCTGTGTTGCAGGTTTCGGCGGTCTGACTTCGTAATACTCCAAAACCCGTGACAGAAAAAAGCACTTTGACGCTTTTTTGAAGTTTATTTTGCAAAGTGACGAAAAGCCCTTGGCGGACCGCCCTGCCCCCGTTAGAGTCGGAAGTCCGCCTGCATCGAATTCTGCAAAAAATTCACCCCAAGCCCAATGTTTCCGGGCTCTTGCCGTTTTTCAGCGAAACGCGTCCTGACAGTCTTCCCAGCCGATGCCGCTTTGCGCGGTTTGCGTGATCAGCCACGGCAACGCGGTCTTCACCGCATCCTGTTTCATGTTGAAATTGATCACCCCGTGCCGCCACAGCAGCATCAGGGTCAGCACCCGCTGCGCGCTCGGAGCGCCCTTGAGCTTGCCGGCGCCGTCCTGGGCATCGATGTCCCACAGCGCCACTTGCAGGCCCTGGCTGTTGAAAAAGCTCCGGGCATCGCTGCGACGTTGCCCTTCCGGTGGACGGAACAGCGGCACGTAGTTTTCCGGCAGCTTGTTGCGGACCAGATCGGCACTGCGCCGCACCGAATCCTGCCAGTCCTGCCAGTGGCTGTGGGACCTGAATTCCCAGCCCTGCACGCCGACGCACTGCTGCGAAAACGCCGCTTGCAGGCTGCTGACGGAACGGTCGGCCAATCGCGCCTGAACATCCTTGCCCAACATGAAGAAGGTGCCGCTCAGGTTCGACTTGCGCAGGTACTCGGCGAGCCAGTCGGTATTGTCCGGCTGCAGGTTGGCGGCGCTGTCGAAAGTCAGCAGAAACAGGCGATCGTGCATGTCGTCGCCGTTGCGCTCGTAGTCTCCGAAATGATCGATTTCGCTGCTGGTCTGCGGTGACAGCGCAGCCTTGCGCATCAGTTCATCGAGATATTGCAGATGGAAGATCCGGCTCGGCTCGGCCCACTTGGTGTAATAGCTTTCGTCGCTGACCACGAATTTGGCGGCCTGCTCGCGCAAGGTCGGCAGGTCTTCGACGAGGAAGCAGAACGAGGCGTCCTGATCGCAGCTTTGCTGGGCGAAGTTGTAGTTGGCGAGCAGACGCTGCCACAGCCGCTCGCGCAGGCTGTTGATCGCATCCAGATTGACCGTGCGCAGCCCCAGACGCTGAGCCAGCGCAGCCTCATCCAGCGCTTCGGTGCCGAGCAGGCCTCGGGCGAACATCAGAATTTCCGCCCGCGAGGCGACGTCGAACAGCGTCGGGTTGTCGAGCTTTTCCGGCCAGGTGCTGCGATCCAGCGTCGCGATATCGCCCGGCGCCGCAACGGCACCGACGCTCAACAGCCACGCGGTGAAGAAAAGAACAATGCGCAAAGGGTGTCTCCATTACAAAACCCGCGCCGCACTATAGCCGATCCGACAGTAATTCCTGCAGGCACACAGATGATCGTTCCCACGCTCTGCGTGGTAACGCCTCCCCGGACGCGCTGCGTCCGCTGCCGGGGTGACGCAGAGCGTCACTGACTACATTCCCATGCAGAGCGTGGAAACGATCAGGGTTGGGTGGCACACCGCCGATCACCTATGGACCTGATAGCTGGAGTCATCCGCCCCAACCCCCTAGAATCGCCCCCACGATTAAAGGAGACGACTTCATGCTGATGGTGATTTCCCCCGCCAAGACCCTCGATTACGAAACACCGCCGGCGACCCAGCGCTTCACTCAGCCGCAATACCTCGACCATTCCCAGGAACTGATCCAGCAACTGCGCGAACTGAGCCCGGCGCAGATCAGCGAACTGATGCACGTGTCCGACAAGATCGGCGGCCTCAACGCCGCGCGTTTCGGCAGCTGGACACCAGCGTTCACGCCGGAAAACGCCAAGCAGGCGCTGCTCGCGTTCAAGGGTGACGTCTACACCGGTCTCGACGCGCAATCCTTCAGTGAAGCCAATTTCGATTACGCGCAAAAACACCTGCGCATGCTCTCCGGCCTCTATGGCCTGCTGCGCCCGCTCGACCTGATGCAGCCATATCGCCTGGAAATGGGCACCAAACTGGCCAACGCCCGGGGCAAAGACTTGTACGCCTTCTGGGGCACGCGCATCAGCGAGTGGCTGAACGAAGCGCTGGCCGATCAGGGCGATGACGTGCTGTTGAACCTGGCATCCAACGAGTACTTCTCGGCGGTCAAGCGCACGGCCCTGAACGCGCGGATCATCAACACCGAATTCAAGGATCAGAAGAACGGCCAATACAAGATCATCAGCTTCTACGCGAAAAAGGCCCGAGGCCTGATGAGCCGTTTCGTGATCCAGGAAAAAATCAACGATCCGGCCCTGCTCAAACAGTTCGATGTGCAGGGTTATCGCTACAGCGCCGAGCAATCGAAACCGGATAATCTGGTGTTTCTACGCGATCACGCCCCCGAATAAAGCATGCCTAATGCACGACTCTTTATATGAAGAGTCGTGCAGCTCGCACGATGTCAAAAAACCCTCGCCACATTTCGCCATTTTAATGGCGCCAGAAAAACCTCCCTGCCTTTTCTAAGATTAGTTTCACTCGACACTGATCATTTTTTTCAGTAGTGGCACCTAAATTTTTTCACCGTAGTGGCACAAAACTATCTAACGTGATTTTTCGCCTGTTATTAAAGGTCGAAAACGAAATTGCTATCAAATTGATACTGGTGCCATCTCTGACAATATTTCAAGAAATTTCAGATTTCGCGATGAGCGGACAGGAACTTCGTCCGAATGCATAGCTCATACCACCGGTAACGATTCTCGCCGAGTTTGTACGAGATAACTTACGCGGAGCAGATAGCCATGTAACCAAGTTGTCACAGCAACTTGCCTAGATGACTAACTAGTCTCAAAGCAGACGATGGACAGGAGATACGAACCATTAATATCCCCTACAAAGGCCATGGCCGCGCCCTTATAAACGTGCTCGCCTGAGCACCCAACCGCTTGATTTACGGGACTTTCATCCTGACATCGAGCGCGCAAGACGATTGCACAAGAGTCTTCTCCAAAGAAGATCGGCTGCATAACAGGGCACGTCATAACAACAAGGCCTGGTTACGCACATCTTGAGTGCACTTATTTAGACACTCGAAACTTAGTATGCCTGCACACGGCATTGTGGCGCCTGTATGCCGCACTTTCGAGTGCACTAATGAACGCTGAACACCATTAACTCCGGCCCTCTAAGGCCTGATATATACAGAGGTAATTGCGATGCGCATCAGCATATTTGGTTTGGGTTACGTTGGCGCAGTATGTGCCGGTTGCCTGTCTGCTCGGGGCCACGACGTGGTGGGCGTCGATGTTGCCAAAGACAAGATCGACATGATCAACGCTGGCAAATCTCCCATTGTTGAACCGGGCCTGGGTGAGTTGCTCGCACAAGGTATCCAGACCGGTCGTCTGCGCGGTACGACCAACTTCGCCGAAGCGATTCGCGACACCGACCTGTCGATGATCTGCGTCGGTACGCCGAGCAAGAAGAACGGCGACCTGGAACTGAACTACATCGAAGCGGTGTGCCGCGAGATCGGTTTTGTCCTGCGTGAAAAATCCACCCGTCACACCATCGTCGTGCGCAGCACCGTACTGCCGGGCACCGTGGCAAACGTTGTCATCCCGATTCTCGAAGACTGCTCCGGCAAGAAAGCCGGCGTCGATTTCGGCGTGGCGGTCAACCCAGAGTTCCTGCGTGAATCCACCGCGATCGCCGACTACGACCAGCCACCGATGACCGTCATCGGCGAGTTCGACAAGGCGTCGGGTGACGTTCTGCAATCGCTGTACGAAGAACTCGACGCACCGATCATCCGCAAGGACATCGCCGTCGCCGAGATGATCAAGTACACCTGCAACGTCTGGCACGCCACCAAAGTGACCTTCGCCAACGAGATCGGCAACATCGCCAAAGCGGTGGGCGTCGATGGCCGCGAAGTGATGGACGTGGTCTGCCAGGACAAGACCCTCAACCTGTCCCAGTACTACATGCGCCCGGGCTTCGCCTTCGGTGGTTCGTGCCTGCCGAAAGATGTGCGCGCCCTGACCTACCGCGCCGGCTCCCTGGACGTCGAAGCGCCGCTGCTCAACTCGCTGATGCGCAGCAACGAATCGCAAGTGCAGAACGCCTTCGATATCGTTGAAAGCCACGACAAACGCAAAGTCGCCCTGCTGGGCCTGAGCTTCAAGGCCGGCACCGACGACCTGCGCGAAAGTCCGCTGGTGGAGCTGGCCGAGATGCTGATCGGCAAGGGCTACGACCTGAGCATCTACGACAGCAACGTCCAGTACGCCCGTGTCCACGGCGCGAACAAGGACTACATCGAGTCGAAGATCCCGCACGTATCGTCCCTGCTCAATTCGGACTTCGATTCGGTGATCGACAACTCCGACGTGATCATCCTGGGCAACCGCGACGAGAAGTTCCGCGCCCTCGCCGAAGAAGCGCCGCAGGGCAAGCAGGTGATCGACCTGGTGGGCTTCATGTCCAAGGCCACCAGTGCCGGTAGCCGCACTGAAGGCATCTGCTGGTAACTCGGCCCTAAGCGACAAGCCTCGAGCTGCAAGCCAAAGCGTTTCACTTGCAGCTCGAAGCTTGAAGCTTGTCGCTTAAAGCTCCCATCACCTTCGGATGACGGTCATGTCCAAGCTCAAACATTTTTTTCTGCAATCCGCCGGCTGGCTTTTGTTTCTGAGCCTGCTGATGGGCCTGGCCCTGATGCTGCCCACGTCCACATTCGACTCCGAGTCGAAGGACTTCATTTTCCTGATTGGCGCCGTAGGTATCTGGCGCTACTCGATGGGTGCCACGCACTTTGTGCGCGGCATGATTTTTCTCTACATCGTCTACCCGCACCTGCGCCGCAAGGTTCGCAAGCTGGGTAAGGCGGCGGACCCGTCCCATGTGTTTCTGATGGTCACCAGTTTCCGCATCGACGCGTTGACCACCGCGCAGGTTTACAGCTCGGTGATCCGCGAAGCCATCGACTGCGAACTGCCAACCACCGTGGTCTGCTCCATCGTCGAAATGTCCGATGAGTTGCTGGTCAAGGCACTGTGGGCGCGGATGAATCCGCCAGACCGCGTGAAACTCGACTTCGTACGCATTCCCGGCACCGGCAAACGCGATGGCCTGGCCTATGGTTTCCGCGCGATCTCCCGTCACCTGCCGGACGACCGCGCCGTGGTGGCCGTGATCGATGGCGACACCGTGCTCGGCGAAGGCGTAGTGCGCAAAACCGTGCCGTGGTTCCAGATGTTCGGCAACGTCGGCGGCCTGACCACCAACGAATTCTGCGAAGTGCGCGGCGGCTACATCATGAGCGAATGGCACAAGCTGCGTTTCGCCCAGCGCCACATCAACATGTGCTCGATGGCCCTGTCCAAACGCGTGCTGACCATGACCGGGCGCATGTCGGTGTTCCGCGCCACCGTGGTCACCAACCCGGAATTCATCGCCGACGTTGAAAGCGACTCGCTGCAACACTGGCGCCTGGGCCGTTTCAAATTCCTGACCGGCGACGACAAGTCGAGCTGGTTCAGCCTGATGCGCCTGGGCTACGACACCTTTTACGTGCCGGATGCGGCGATCAATACCGTTGAACACCCGCCGGAAAAGAGCTTCATCAAGGCCAGCCGCAAACTGATGTTCCGCTGGTACGGCAACAACCTGCGCCAGAACTCCCGGGCTCTGGGTCTGGGTGTAAAACGCCTCGGCGCCTTCACCTCGGTGGTGCTGTTCGACCAGCGCGTATCGATGTGGACATCCTTGCTCGGCCTGACCGTGGCAATCATCGCCAGCTTCAAGTACGGCACCGCGTTCATCCTGGTTTACCTGCTGTGGATCGGCATCACCCGTCTGATTCTGACGCTGCTGCTGTCCTGCTCCGGCCACCGGATCGGCCCGGCTTACCCGGCAATTCTCTATTACAACCAGATCGTCGGTGCGCTGGTGAAGATCTACGTGTTCTTCCGCCTCGACCAACAATCCTGGACCCGACAACCCACTTCCCTGACCCGTGATCTCGCCAGCTTTCAACGTTGGTTCAACACCTGGTCGTCTCGGACCATGACCTTCTCCGCCGGCAGCATTTTCGTCGCCGTGCTGCTGATGATGGTCTGACCTGCCCCTATTGAATTAACAAGGAAATCGCCCCCATGAATACCGCCGTCAACGCCAACGTAGTGCATGAATCCGAAGCCCAGCGCCAGCACGCCCGTGTGAAAATCCCGGCCAAGCTGCGTTTCTTCGGCCCCGACCGGACTCCGGTTGAAGCGCGGGTCCTCGACCTGTCCGCCGGTGGTCTGGCGTTCAACGCCGGACAACTGCCGCTGACCGTCGGCGAGGTGTACAAGGCGCGTCTGCAGTTCGTCATCGACAACCTCGGCCTGGCCATGGACGTTGAACTGCAAGTGCGCTCCTACGACCGCCAGACGGGTCGTGCTGGCTGCCAGTTCCAGAACCTCGAGCCGCAGGACATTTCCACCCTGCGCCACCTGATCACTTCGCACCTGGCCGGCGACATCGTCAGCATCGGCGAAGTGCTGGCAACCCTGCAGCGCGATAACTTCACCAAGGCCCGCAAGGTCAAGGACGGCGACTCCGGCATGACCCCGTTCGGGCGTCTGAAAGCGGTGACGTTCAGCGCCGGTATCTTCGCGGTCGGCCTGGTGGCGGCGGGTTTCATTTTCAAATCGGTGTACAGCATGTACTTCGTCAGCCATGCGCAGGCCGGTCTGGTCAGCGTGCCGGGGATGAACATCACCATGCCGCGCGACGGTACCGTACAAAGCCTGGTGAAGTCCGACGGCGTCGCCGCCAAGGGCGCTCCACTGGCAACGTTCAGTACCAGCATGCTCGACGTACTCAAAGGTCACCTGGAAGAAGATCAACTGTCTCCGGCCAAGGTTGAAGAACTTTTCGGCAAGCAGATGACCGGCACCCTGACCTCGCCGTGCGATTGCACCGTGGCCCAGCAACTGGTGGCCGACGGTCAATACGCGAGCAAGGGCGACGTGATCTTCCAGCTGGTGCCGCGCAACACCCAGGCCACCGTCGATGCGCGCTTCTCCTATCGCCAGTTCGGCGACGTGCGTCCGGGCACCCCGGTGAGCTTCCAGATCGCCGGCGAAGACAAGACCCGCACCGGCAAGATCGTCAGCAGCACCAGCCTGAAAAGTGCCGACCTGTCCTCCGACATCCGTGTGCAGATCCAGCCTGACGAGCCGCTGGACAGCCGCTTCGCCGGCCGCCCGGTGGAAGTCAACAGCGACCGTGGTCCGAACCTGAACTGGCTGATCGACAAAGCCATGGCTGCCGGTCTTTAAGTCGAGGACATGCCCGTGACGAGCCCTATCAGAATCCTGCCGGTCCCGCTGACGCTGGCCATGGCAATCGCCCTGGCCGGTTGCGCCGGCCTGCCCGACCAGCGTCTGGCCAACGAAGCGCTCAAGCGCGGTGACACCGCGACCGCCGCGCAGAACTACCGTGCGCTGGCCGATCTGGGTTACAGCGAAGCCCAGGTGGGCCTCGCCGATATTCAGGTCGACAGCCGCGACCCGGAACAGATGAAACAGGCCGAAGCCACCTACCGCGCCGCCGCCAGTGTTTCGCCGCGTGCCCAGGCCCGACTCGGTCGTTTGCTGGTGGCCAAGCCCGGCTCCACCGAAGCCGAGCATCAAGAAGCCGAAAGCCTGCTGAAAAAGGCCGCCGCCAGTGGCGAAGGCAACACGCTGATCCCGCTCGCGATGCTGTACCTGCAATACCCGCACAGTTTCCCGAACATCAATGCCCAGCAGCAGATCGACCAGTGGCGCAAATCCGGTTACCCGGAAGCAGGTCTCGCACAAGTGCTGCTGTATCGCACCCAGGGCACTTACGACCAGCATCTGGATGACGTGGAAAAAATCTGCAAGGCCGCGCTCAACACCACCGACATCTGCTACGTCGAGCTGGCCACGGTCTATCAGAAACGTGGCGCGCCGGAGCAACAGGCCGAACTGATCAAGCAGCTGCAGGCCGGTTACAGCCGCGGCACCGTCAGTGCTCAGCGGGTGGACTCCGTGGCCCGTGTGCTGGCCGATTCGACCCTGGGCAAGACCGACGAAAAAACCGCGCAGTCGCTGCTCGAGCCGATCGCTCCGGGATACCCGGCGTCGTGGGTCACCCTCGCGCAACTGCTCTACGACTTCCCGGAACTGGGCGACGTCGACCAGATGATGAAGTACCTGGACAACGGCCGCGCCGCCGATCAGCCGCGCGCCGAACTGCTGCTGGGCAAGCTCTACTACGAAGGCAAACTGGTCCCGGCCGACGCCAAAGTCGCCGAGGAACATTTCCAGAAAGCCGTCGGCCGCGAAGTCGCTGCCGATTACTACCTCGGCCAGATCTACCGCCGTGGCTACCTGGGCAAGGTCTATCCGCAGAAGGCCCTCGACCATCTGCTGACCGCTGCGCGCAACGGCCAGAACAGCGCCGATTTCGCCATCGCCCAGCTGTTTTCCCAAGGCAAGGGCACCAAGCCCGACCCGCTCAATGCCTATGTGTTCAGCCAGTTGGCCAAGGCGCAAAACACCCCGCAAGCCGATGAGCTGGCGACCACCCTCGCCGCGCAACTGCCGCCCGAGCGCCTGGCCGAAGCCCGGCGCCTGCTGCAACAGGAACAGGCGACCCGTGGCGCCCTGAGCCAGAACACGCTGCAACTGCACGCCCTGCAAGAAGAAGACGGCGAGGAAAAACCATGAAATTGAATCCCTTTGTGAAGGCCGGCATTGGCCTCACGTTCGCGCTGATCTGGTCTTGCCCGACCCTGGCTGCGATGACTGAATCGAAGAACTTCGGCCTCGAAGTGAAAATCACCGGCCAGTCCGAAGACGACCGCGACCTCGGCACCGCCAGCGGCGGCGACGTCAACGGCCTCGGCCTCGACCTGCGCCCGTGGGTCTACGGCGAAAGCGGCGCGTGGAGCGCCTACGCCATGGGCCAGGCCGTGACCTCGACCGACATCATCGAAACCGATACCCTGCAGCAGTCCGACAGCGACGGCACCCAGACCACCGACAACGGCGACCGCAAGACCAAGAAAAACTACCTGGCGATGCGTGAGTTCTGGGTCGGCTACAGCGGCCTGACGCCCTACCCCGGCGAGATCCTCAAGTTCGGTCGCCAGCGCCTGCGCAACGACGACGGCCAGTGGCGCGACACCAACATCGAAGCCCTGAACTGGACCTTCGACACCACCCTGCTGCGCGCCAACGCCGGTGTCGCCGAACGCTTCAGCGAATACCGCACCGACTTGAAAGAGCTGGCGCCGAAAGACAAGGATCGCCTGCACGCCTACGCCGATGCCGCTTACCAGTGGACACCGGGCAACTGGGTCGGGATTCGCGGTCACCACACCCACGACGACGGCAAGCTCGACTATCCGGAGCCGGGCGTGGCCGGCGATTCGCTGGACAAGAAAGAAAACGGCGACATCAGCTGGCTCGGCCTGACCGCTGACAGCGACGCCTACAACTGGCGCAACACCAACACCGTCAACTACTGGGGCAGCATCACCGGCATGAGCGGCGACCGCGACACGGTCAACGCCCTCAACGCCGACGGCACCCGCCCGGCCCAGGCCAAGCGCAGCGACAACGTCGACGGCTGGGCGACCGACATCGGTGTGCGTCTGCGCCTTGATCCGCAATGGCAGGTCGGTGCGGCGTATGCCCGTGCGAGCGCCGATTACGAACAGAACGGCCTGGAAAGCAACCGCTCGAACTACACCGGTACTCGCTCGCGGGTTCACCGTTTCGGCGAAGCCTTCCGTGGCGAAATGAACAACATGCAGACCGCCACCCTGTTCGGTTCGTGGATGCTCAACGACCAGTACGACGCCAGCCTGATCTACCACAAGTTCTGGCGTGTGGACGGCAACAAGCCGGTGGGCAGCAACGGCATCAACGCCGTGGAGAACAACACCGACGACGTCACCGGCGCGATCCTTTCCAGCACTTCCCTGCCACTGCAAGACGGCAACAAGGATCTGGGCCAGGAAATGGATCTGGTGGTCACCAAGTACTTCAAGCAAGGCTTGCTGCCGGCGGCGCTGAGCCAGTCGATCGACGAACCGTCGGCGCTGGTGCGTTTCCGAGGCGGCGTGTTCAAGCCGGGGGACGCCTATGGCAGCCAGGTCGATTCGTACATGCACCGCGCGTTCATCGACGTGATCTGGCGCTTCTGATGCTGACCGCCAAGGGAGTGCCCGACATGAACAGTGCCCGCAAAGGCTCACTCAGCCTGCTGGCCGGCGCGATGCTGCTGGCCTCGGCCGGCGCCTTCGCCAGTGTGGAACCGGCCAAACCCGCGACCACCGCCAAGGAGCTGCAACAGGCCAAGACCTACACCGTCAGCAGCGCGCCGACCGAAGCGCTGGAACTGGCCAAGCCGAAATTGCCCGACCTCTCCGGCTACACCGCCGAAGCCGCCGCCGCGAAAATCGTGCGCAGCAAACCGGGCAAGATCAGCGTGCGCCGGATGATGCAGGAAGACGCCCTGAAGGACTTCATCGGCGGCGACAACAAGATGGCCGAATGGGTGGTGCGTCAGCACGGCATCCCGCAGGCGATCTTCGTCGACGACGGCTACATGAACCTGAAAGAGCTGGCGCAAAAGCTGCCGAAGCAGTACTTCAGCGAAACCTCGCCGGGCGTGTATCTGGCCAAGTTGCCGATCGTGGTCGGCCGCAAAGGCATCCTCGAAATCGACGGCCAGACCCAGGAGTTGCGCCTGTCCCAGGAGGCCGGTTCGTTCCTGGTCAACGACGGCCAGTTGTTCGTGCGTGATACCAAGGTCACTGGCTGGCGCGAGAAGGAAAACGGCCCGGCGACCTTCCGTTCGCCGAAGGAATTCCGCCCGTTCCTGTTGGCCTGGGGCGGCACCGAGACCTACATCGTCAACAGCAAGATGGCCAGCTTCGGCTACGCCAACAGTAAGTCCTACGGGGTGAGTATTTCCCAGTACACGCCGAACATGGCCAAGGTGCTCAAGCGTCCCGAGCCGACCGGCTGGATCGTCGGCTCCGAGTTCTCGGACATGTGGTACGGCTTCTACTGCTACGAGACCCGCGACTTCGTGGTCAAGGGCAACACCTACAAGG
Organism: Pseudomonas sp. GW456-12-1-14-TSB6; assembly: GCF_059424205.1. Taxonomy (NCBI): domain Bacteria; kingdom Pseudomonadati; phylum Pseudomonadota; class Gammaproteobacteria; order Pseudomonadales; family Pseudomonadaceae; genus Pseudomonas; species Pseudomonas sp. GW456-12-1-14-TSB6. The sequence continues at coordinate 3,330 of NZ_JBWKZE010000017.1, read as the reverse complement.
ACAACATCGTCTACGGCATCGACCCGCACGACCGCTCCCACGGTCTGATCATTGCCGAGAACACGGTGTACGGCACGAAGAAGAAGCACGGGATCATCATTTCCCGTGAAGTGAACGACAGCTTCATCTTCAACAACAAAAGCTACGACAACCACCTCTCGGGGCTGGTGATCGACCGTAACAGCGTGAACAACCTGATCGCCTACAACGAGATCTACAAGAACCACACCGACGGCATCACCCTCTACGAGTCCGCCGACAACCTGCTGTGGGGCAACAAGGTCATCAGCAACAAGCGCCACGGCATCCGCATTCGTAACAGCGTGAACATCCGCCTCTACGAAAACGTCGCCATGGCCAACGGCCTGACCGGCGTCTACGGGCACATCAAGGACCTGACCGACACCGACCGTGACATCAAGCTTGACCCGTTCGACGCCCAGGTCTCGCTGATCGTGGTCGGCGGTGAACTGGCGGCCAACGGCAGCGGCCCGCTGTCGATCGATTCGCCGTTGAGTGTCGAGCTGTATCGCGTGTCGATGCTGGCGCCGACCAAATCCAGCGGCATCAGCTTCAACGGCATCCTCGGCGAGCGCCAGGATGAAATTCTCGACCTGCTGGTGCGCCAGCAGAAAGCCGTGCTGATCGACCCTGTCGAACGCCAGACCGAATTGCAGGACTGAGGATAATTTTATGCACCCACACCTGATCAAATTACTCAGCCTGTCGGCCCTGACCGTGGGCATCCTGGCGGCCGGCAACGGCGCCCGCGCGGACGAAGTGAAAGCGCCAACGTTCACCGCCGAACCGTGCTGCAGCCTGTGCCCGGCCGCCCATGACGCGAAGAACTACACCACGCGCTATCAGCAGAACTTCACCACTCTGGTGCAAGCGCAGGGCGACTGGTTGTTCCGGACCCAGGAAGACCTGCGCACCGAGTTCAACACCACCCCGGCCGGTTACAAACGCCTGCAACAGCTGCACGATGCGTTCAAGGCCAAAGGCGTCGAACTGGTGATCGTCTACCAGCCGACCCGTGGCCTGGTGAACCGCAACAAGCTCAACCCGGCGGAAAAAGCCGCGTTCGATTACGAGAAAGCGCTGGGCAACTACAAGACCATGCTCGGCCGTTTCGCCAAGATGGGTTACGTGGTGCCGGACCTGTCACCACTGACCAACGAATCGCTGCCGGACACCCTGCCCGCCCACGATTTCTACTTCCGCGGCGACCAGCACTGGACCCCGTATGGCGCCCAGCGCACGGCGAAAATCGTCGCCGAGAAGGTCAAGCAGATTCCGGCCTTCGCCGACATTCCCAAGCGTGAGTTCGAAACCAAACGCTCCGGGCGCATGGGCAAGACCGGCACCCTGCACAACATGGCCGGGCAACTGTGCGGCACCAGTTACGCGATCCAGTACATGGACCAGTTCACCACCGAGCCGAAAGGCGAAGCGGGTGACGGCGACCTGTTCGGTGATTCCGGCAATCCGCAGATCACCCTCGTGGGCACTTCGCACAGCGGCAAGAACTACAACTTCGCCGGTTTCCTCGAAGAAGCCATCGGCGCCGACATTCTCAACGTCGCGTTCCCCGGCGGCGGTCTGGAAGGTTCGATGCTGCAGTACCTGGGCAGCGACGAATTCCAGAAGACGCCGCCGAAAATTCTCATCTGGGAATTCTCGCCGCTGTACCGCCTCGACCAGGAAACCATCTATCGCCAGATGATGGCGCTGCTCGACAACGGCTGCGAAGGCAAAGAGGCGCAAATGTCCGCCAGCACCACGCTCAAGCCGGGCGGCAAACAAGAACTGCTGGTCAACAGCAAGAACCTGAACCTGCAGAACAGCAGCCACCAGGTCGACATCCGCTTCGCCGACACCTCGGTGAAAACCCTGCAAGCCACCCTCTGGTACATGAACGGTCGCCACGAGGACATCAAGATCGAGAAACCGGAAACCTCCGATACCGACGGTCGTTTCGCCTTTGAGTTGCGCACGGACGAAGACTGGGCCTCGCAAAACCTGCTGGCGGTCGAAGTCCAGGGCCCGGAAGCGGGCACCGCGCCACAGAAAGTCGAAGCGAAAATCTGCAAACGCAACGTATTCCCGGGCGCTGGGCAACAAACCGCTCAGGTCGGGCAATGAGGTCTGCTATGCGAAATCCGAAACTGAAAACTCTTTTGGCGCCGACGCTGCTCGGGCTGGCGATCTTCGCCGGCACCGCGCAGGCCGCCGCGCCGCTGCGTCCTCCTCAGGGCTACTTTGCGCCTGTGGATAAATTCAAGACCGGTGACAAGAGCGAAGGCTGCGACGCGATGCCGGCGCCCTACACCGGCCCGCTGCAATTTCGCAGCAAATACGAAGGCTCGGACAAGGCTCGCGCGACGCTGAACGTGCAGTCGGAAAAAGCCTTTCGCGACACCACGAAAGACATCACCACCCTGGAGCGCGGCACCGCCAAGCGGGTGATGCAGTTCATGCGCGACGGTCGTCCGGAACAGCTCGATTGCACGCTGAACTGGCTCACCGCGTGGGCCAAGGCCGATGCGCTGATGTCGAAAGACTTCAACCACACCGGCAAGTCGATGCGCAAATGGGCGCTGGGCAGCATGGCGTCTTCGTACATTCGCCTGAAGTTCTCCGACTCCCATCCGCTGGCCCAGCATCAGCAGGAAGCCCAGGTGATCGAAGCCTGGTTCAGCAAGATGGCCGATCAGGTGGTCAGCGACTGGGACAACCTGCCGCTGGAAAAAACCAACAACCACTCGTACTGGGCCGCGTGGTCGGTGATGGCGACAGCGGTCGCGACCAACCGCCGCGACCTGTTCGATTGGGCAGTCAAGGAATACAAGGTCGGCGTCAATCAAGTCGATGCCGACGGTTTCCTGCCGAACGAACTCAAGCGCCAGCAACGCGCCCTCGCCTATCACAACTACGCCCTGCCGCCACTGGCGATGATCGCCAGTTTCGCCCAGGTCAACGGTGTGGATCTGCGTCAGGAAAACAACGGCGCGCTGAAACGTCTGGGTGACCGGGTGTTGGCCGGGGTGAAAGACCCGGATCAGTTCGAGAAGAAGAACGGCAAAGAGCAGGACATGACCGACCTGAAAGAGGACATGAAATTCGCCTGGCTCGAACCGTTCTGCACCCTCTACACCTGTTCGCCGGATGTGATCGAGAAAAAACACGGCATGCAGCCGTTCAAGACCTTCCGCCTCGGCGGCGACCTGACCAAGGTCTACGACCCGTCCCATGAAAAGGGCAACAAAGGTTCCTGACACTGACCGCTGATCGTTCCCACGCTCTGCGTGGGAACGCAGCCCGGGACGC
>NZ_JBWKZE010000016.1:11441-148599 GCF_059424205.1 Pseudomonas sp. GW456-12-1-14-TSB6 | reverse complement strand
TGCTTGATTCAGTTGTTAAAGAGCGGTTGGTTAAGATCTTTCGTCTCAACCGAGGCGCGCATTCTACAGCAGCCTCATTTGCTGTCAAGTGATTATTTTCATTTGAATTCAATCACTTGCGCTAGAAGCAACTCAAGTTGCTCGCTAGCGGGAGGCGAATAATACAGGATCAAAACAGGTGGTCAACCCCCGTGTGAAAATTCTTTTCCATACTCAACAGGCCAGGTCGCGTTTGCGAAAACTACCCCCCGTACCGGCTATATAAGGTAGCAATCATCCAATCACCCCCGCATAGATCGCTCGATCAACATTTCCCCCGGATAGAATCACACCGACCGTTTTCCCCTCCCGCCTTTCATGCTCCTGCATCAAGGCCGCCAACGCGGACGCGCCCGCCCCTTCAGCAAGGTTATGGGTATCGGTGTAATACACGCGCATGGCCTCGGCGATTTCATCTTCGCTTACCGAGACGATCCGCGCTGCCCCCTTCCTATAAATGTCGAACGCCTCGGCAACAGGCCTGCGCACGGCAAGGCCGTCGGCAAAAGTGTTGGCCGACGCGGTTTCACAGATCGTTTTCGCTTCGAAAGACAGTTTGGCGGCCATTGCTTCCGTCGACACCACCCCTACTACCTCGGTACTCAGGCCCAACACATCCCGGGCAGCAATCACACCGCAGATTCCCGAACCACAGCCGATGGGTACATAGACGGTGTCCAGCTCTGGCGCTGCACTGAACAGCTCAAGCGCATACGTCGCAACGCCCTTGACCAGTTCGGCATGAAATGGCGGCACCAGGTACAAGTCATGTTCCTGCGCCAGGCGAGCAGCCTCTTCGCGAGCTTCATCGAAGTCACGCCCGTACTCGACCACCTCACCGCCGAACCCGCGCATGGCGTTGTTCTTTTCCTGCGAGTTGCCCTGTGGCACAACGATCAATGCCCTCAGCCCCACGGCACTGGCTGCCAGTGCAAGACTTTGGCCATGATTGCCACGCGTCGCAGAAACGATGCCTTTGACGCTCGGGTGCTCACGGCGCAGCCAGTTCATGAAGGTAATGCCGCCGCGCACCTTGAAGGCACCGGTCGGCGTGTGGTTTTCGTGCTTGACCCAAACGGTGCATCCCAATCGCTCGGCCAGCAGAGGCCAGCGATACTGGGCGGTAGCTGGCATCACCTGGTAAACCTGGCGGGCAGCGTGTTCGAGGTCATCGCGCGTGATTGTATGCATGAGCGTCTCCTTGGCTTTGCCCCAGTCTAGGCACGCAGGCGGCGCGTCGGCTTTCAAAAAACGAACCTGACTTTTATGCCATCCCTTCACTACTATGACGCTCATGAGTCATCGAAACCGTCAGCACATCACACCCCTTGCGGAACCGGTCCGTCGCATCGAGGCAGGTTCGTGGACGATCGAATTGCTGCCCGGCGCAGCCTACTCGGCACGCTACGTGGCGACCCAGTCAGCGATTGGCTTTGCCTTCGACAGCCAACGCGGCCTGCATGCCATCGGTACTGACCGGGTACGTCCCTTCGACGCGATGCCCAATGGCCTGGCGTTCGTCCCGGTCGGCTGTGATGTGTTGTCCGAGTCCCCCATGGGCGGTGAATACCTGCGGGTCATCCGCACCAAAGGGGATGCGTTGGCCGGAGATCGGCCATTCAACAACCGCACCGACCCGCAGGCCATTCTTCTTGCCCAGCGAATGCGCAGCGCGCTGTTGCAGCCCAAATGGGACGATGACTGGGAAACCTGGGCGCTTGCGCTGGCTGAGCGCGCCGCCGTTCAGGACGTGCCAGTGCACCGCGGCTCGATCACCGACAGCCGAATGCGACGGCTGGATGAGTTCATTGACGCAGGTCTCAGTGGCCCGCTCGATGTACTGTCGATGGCACACCTGCTCGAATTGTCCGAAGGCTATTTCACTCGCGCCTTCAAACAAGCCACGGGCAAAAGCCCCCATAGCTATTTGATCGACCGGCGCCTGGCCAGGGCTCGGGCGATGATATGCGACGGGAAAACGGCCTTGTCGCAGGTCGCCCTGGCCTGTGGATTCAATTCCCAGGCGCACCTGACAAGTGCCTTCAAACAACGACTTGGCGTGAGTCCGGCACAATTGCGCAAAAGTACTTGCCACAGCGCCAGCACCGGTAAACAACATCCGTCGTGATCGCTGTCTTCTGATCCGAAAAATCACGCCCACAACCCTTCGGGTCGTGTTCTGCAATGCCGATTGCACGTCGTTCATGCAGGCTGCACGAACCCCCTCAACCCTGCTACCGCACAACCCCTGATCCAGACGCCTTTGGCCGGGACGCGCGACTGGCATGGCAAATGCGTTGTTCTTCGGGAATCCACGGCGCCGAGAGACATCGGACTGTGTTCTAACCCTGAATAGCAGAGGCAACCAACATGAACGCGATCGACCTTCTGAAAGCCGACCACGAGAAAGTCAAAGGGATCCTGAGTCAACTCAGCGAATCGACGGACCGGGCCCTGAAAAAACGTGTCGAGCTACTGAGCAAACTGGAAATGGAGATCTCGATCCACACCCGACTCGAAGAGGAAATCCTTTATCCGGCCTTCAAGGAAGCCGGCACCAAGGAACAGGACATCATGTACTTCGAAGCCAAGGAAGAGCACCGCACCGTGGATTCGCTGGTACTGCCAGACCTCAAACTGACTGATCCGGGTACGCCCGAGTTCGCTGGCCGGGTCAAAGTGGTCAAGGAGCTTCTGGAGCATCACATCGAAGAGGAAGAAACCGAGATGTTTCCGCAGGCAAAAAAACTCCTCGGCAAAGCGAAGCTCGATGAACTGGGCGAACAAATGGAAGCAATGAAAGCCAGCTACAAAAAGGAAATGATGGCCGGCAACGTGGCGGCGTGATGCTCCCGAAACCCAGAAAGCCCGGCATCTGCCGGGCTTTTCTTTGGGTTGATATCACGCTCGAGTCCCGCGAATTTTCATCCGCCCGCCGGTGGCATTCAAACGCCGTTGTGTGGTGTGCTGTTCGTCATGAGCCCGCTGTTCCCATTCGGGCTCACAACATTCCGGCCATTAACCGATGAGGTCCGTTTCATGAGCAATACGTCTTACGTGCCACCCAAGGTCTGGAAACACAGCGCGCCTTCCGGCGGCCAATTCGCCAATATCAATCGCCCGATTGCCGGGCCGACGCATGAAAAAACGCTGCCGATCGGCAAGCACCCGCTGCAGCTCTACTCGCTGGCCACGCCCAATGGTGTGAAGGTGACCATTCTGCTCGAGGAATTACTGGCGCTTGGCTACACCGACGCTGAATACGATGCCTGGCTGATCCGCATCAACGAAGGAGACCAGTTCTCCAGCGGTTTTGTCGAGATCAACCCCAACTCGAAAATTCCGGCTCTATTGGACCGCAGCGTGGAGCCGGCCATTCGCGTGTTCGAATCTGGCTCGATCCTGTTGTATCTGGCGGAGAAATTCGGCGCCTTCCTGCCCTCCGATCCGGCGGGTCGCACCGAAACCCTGAACTGGCTGTTCTGGCAAATGGGTGCTGCGCCGTATCTGGGCGGTGGCTTTGGGCATTTCTATGCGTATGCGCCGGAAAAACTCGAATACCCGATCAATCGATTCACCATGGAAGCCAAGCGTCAGCTGGATGTACTCGATCGCCGCCTGAGCGAAAGCCTTTACCTTGCCGGCAACGACTACACCATCGCCGACATAGCGGTCTGGCCGTGGTACGGACAACTGGTGCGCAACAATGTGTACTCCGCCGCCGAGTTTCTGAGCGCCCATGAATACACCCACGTGCAGCGCTGGGCGCAAGAGATTGCCGAACGACCTGCGGTGATTCGCGGCCAGCGCGTCAACCGGACGTGGGGCGATGAAGCGAGCCAGGTTCCAGAACGGCATCAAGCAAGCGATCTCGATTGAACTTCACCTGATACGACGCAACGTCCGGTGCGAAGTCTGTATCGGGCGTTGCGTTCGCTACACCAACAAGTCAGCCCACTGTCCCGGCGTCATCTTCGTCACCATCAGCAGCACGATCACGAACATCCCCAGAAAACCGGCAACCCCCATCCAGAACCATTTTCGGTACACGCAACGGTACTCATCGGCAAGCCCGCCCCCCGTTTCGACTGCGCTCGACGCCATCATGTACAAACGCTTCTGAAGCACCAATACCGGTAACCAGAGCGACCCGACGCACAGGAAAATGATCAAGGAGGTCAGTACCCATTCCGTGGTCAGAGGCAGTCCGGCAAGCCTGGTCAACCCGTAACCCGTCACGATCTGGATAAAGCCCGCCGGCGTGGTGATCCAGGCGTCGAACCGTACGACCATTCTCGACACGTGCGCTATCACCAAAGGGTTGGCTGTACGGCTAGCGGCGATCAGGTAGAGGTAGGAGCCCATGCCGAATCCGAACAGGAAAACCGCGGCGACGATGTGAATGTATTTGAGGCACAGATAGAGCACGGTCAGTTCTGCCCATCAGAGAAATGCATCGACAGGCTCAGATTCTGCGGATCGTTGATGGCTGCCATGTATTCGTCGACAGTGATCACGCCCACGCAAGGACGCGCGCCAGCCTCGGGCCGATATCCCCGGGCGATTTTCGCAGCCAGGGCAACGGCTGCGCAGCTCGGGATCTCCGGCCCCTTGTCATTGCGGGCGGTGAGCTGGACCGTCATGGCCAGCGGATTGCCGTCGATGCCGAGCCCCTTCACGTCGATGTACATCGCGCTTTTGCCATCACCGAATCGCTCGAACCAGGTGCCCCAACGATGAAGCCGCGCCGCCCAGGGAACATGATCACGAAACGCACCAAACCTGCGGGCCAGGGCGAACAGGCCGTTGGCCACTCCACCCAGCTTAAGGCCCGCACCCGCCTTGAAACTCAAGGTTCGGGCACCATAGCGGCTGGCAAAAATGTCCATGTCCGGCACGTCGACATTCGCCAGCACCCGAACGCCCAGGTGAGGCATCTTGCGCAACGTCAGGTCGAGCCAGCCTGCCACCTCATGAACCTGGCCATTCCTGAGCTGCCTGATCGGCTTGCCGGCGTAGGCCAGAACACCTTCAACCGTCGAAAGGCCCGGCATTTTCGCCGATGAGGAAATGCCATGTTCGATCGAATCGATACGAGAGAAGCGATACTGATGCTCATCGATAAGTGCCGATGAAAGTGTCGGCACCGAACTGCAACCGCTGAGAATTGCCACGCCAGTCTGTTTCGCGCGGGCATCGAGGGCTCCGATGCCGTTGACGAACGTTCGGCAGTCGGACAAGTCGCAATAATGCACACCCGCGTCTATGCAGCGCTCGGCGACCGCATAGGATTGCCCTTGAAACGGGCCCCCGGTGTGGATGACCAGTTGAATGTTCATCGATTTCAGAACCGCTTCAAGCCCGTCCCCCATCGCATTGCCGCACCAACTCTCGCAGACGACGCCCGACAGAGTTTTCAGCTCGTCGACTTTGCGCATCAGTTTCTGAGGGTCGCGACCGGAGATCACTAGCGTGATGTCCGGCATCGCAATCAAATGCCGACTGACAATGCTGCCGAAATTCCCGTAACCGCCGACCACTAAAACCCTAAGTGCCACGCAATGCTTCCTTGAAATGATTGATTGATTTCAGTCGTACCTCTGTGAGCTACGCACCTGCTGACGCATCGTCAGAATCGCAGCCCCGAAGCCGATGAACCGGTCTCACCACCCGGATGGCCCAACGGGACAGCGCAGGCTAAGCGGCTCGGGTCCAGGGCTGGCAATGGCAATCGCGGCAACCTGGGTAAAGGCCAGAATCGAGTGAGAGTGCATTCCATGCTCATTGGGGTGAAGTGGCGGCATATTACAGGAGCACGCGGGACAACGAACTACCGGACGCTACGCTTTACTTTTCGGTGTCAGCGGCCCAATGATGGAAACCGGCACCGACCTCGAATAACGACAACGGAGGGTCGCCCACCGATCATGAACATTCTCTACGACGAACAGGTCGACGGCGCCTTGCCCGACGTCGACAAAGTCGCGCTTCTGCAAGCCCTGCAGCACCAATGGCCAGACCTGGACGTGCTGCATCAGCGCGAGGAACTGAAACCGTACGAGTGCGATGGCCTCTCGGCCTACCGCACCACGCCGCTGCTGGTGGTACTGCCACGGCATATCGATGAAGTTCAGGGCGTGTTGCAGATCTGCCATGAACGACGGGTGCCGGTGGTGGCCAGGGGCGCGGGGACCGGTTTGTCCGGCGGTGCTTTGCCGCTGGAAAAAGGCGTGCTGCTGGTGATGGCGCGCTTCAACAACATCCTGCAGATCGACCCAAAGGCCCGCACTGCACGGGTGCAACCCGGTGTGCGCAACCTGGCGATTTCCCAGGCCGCCGCGCCGTTCGGGCTGTATTACGCACCTGACCCTTCCTCGCAAATCGCCTGCTCGATCGGCGGCAACGTGGCGGAAAACGCCGGTGGTGTGCATTGCCTCAAGTACGGCTTGACCGTGCACAACCTGCTCAAGGTCGAGATCCTCACCGTCGATGGCGAACGCCTGACGCTGGGTTCGGACGCACTGGATTCCCCCGGTTTCGACCTGTTGGCGCTGTTCACCGGTTCCGAAGGCCTGCTCGGGGTCATCACCGAAGTCACGGTCAAACTCTTGCCCAAACCGCAGACGGCCAAAGTGCTGCTGGCGGCGTTCGACTCCGTGGAAAGGGCCGGCCGCGCCGTGGCGGATATCATCGCGGCCGGCATCATTCCCGGTGGCCTGGAAATGATGGACAACCTGGCGATCCGCGCTGCCGAAGACTTCATCCACGCCGGTTATCCGGTGGATGCCGAGGCCATTCTGCTTTGTGAACTCGATGGCGTTGAAGCCGATGTCCACGATGATTGCGCGCGGGTCCGGCAAGTGCTCGAACACGCCGGCGCCACCGAACTGCGCCAGGCCCGAGACGAGGCCGAGCGCGTGCGATTCTGGGCCGGGCGCAAGAATGCCTTCCCTGCCGTGGGCCGGTTGTCGCCGGACTATTACTGCATGGACGGTACCATCCCGCGCCGCGAGTTGCCTGGCGTACTGCATGCGATTGCACAGCTTTCAGCCGAATACGGCCTGCGAGTCGCCAACGTATTCCATGCCGGCGACGGCAACATGCATCCACTGATTCTGTTCGACGCCAACCAGCCCGGCGAGCTGGAGCGTGCTGAAACGCTGGGTGGCAAGATCCTCGAACTGTGCGTCAAGGTCGGCGGCAGCATCACCGGAGAACACGGCGTGGGCCGGGAAAAAATCAACCAGATGTGCGCGCAGTTCAACAGCGATGAGCTGAACCTGTTCCACGCCGTCAAAGCCGCGTTCGATCCCGGCGGCCTGCTCAACCCCGGCAAAAACATTCCGACCCTGCACCGCTGCGCCGAATTCGGCGCCCTGCACGTACACCACGGGCAACTGCCCTTCCCCGAACTGGAGCGGTTCTGATGGGCGACGCGATGGATTTCGATGACAGCGCCGCGCTGCTCGAACAGGTCAACCGGGCACTGGAAAACGCTACCCCGCTGCGCATCCAGGGCGCCAACAGCAAGGCGTTTCTCGGGCGCATCGTCGGTGGCGAGATTCTCGACACTCGCGCCCATCGCGGCATCGTCAGCTACGACCCGACCGAACTGGTGATCACCGCACGCTGCGGCACTCCACTAGTGGAAATGCTGGCCGTGCTGGACGCTTCGCAACAGATGCTGGCGTGCGAACCACCCGCCTTCGCCGACGATGCCACGGTCGGCGGCATGGTCGCCACGGGCCTGTCCGGGCCGCGTAGGCCCTGGTCGGGATCGGTGCGCGATTTCGTGCTGGGCACGCGAATCATCACCGGTCATGGCAAACACCTGCGCTTCGGTGGCGAAGTCATGAAGAACGTCGCCGGCTATGACGTGTCGCGCCTGATGACCGGCAGTTATGGCTCACTGGGCGTGATCACCGAAGTCTCGCTCAAGGTGCTGCCCAAACCGCGAGCGTGCCTGAGCCTCAGTCTGGAAATGCCCAGCGAACAGGCGTTGCTGCGTCTGGCCGAATGGGGCCAGCAGCCGTTGCCGATCAGCGCCGCGTGTCACGACGGCCGGCAATTGCACTTGCGCCTGGAGGGTGGCGAAGGTTCGGTGGCGGCGGCCCATGATCGCCTTGGCGGCGAGCCGCTCAACAGTTCGTTCTGGGCCGATCTCAACGAACAACGCCTGGGCTTCTTCGACGAAGACCAACCGCTCTGGCGCCTGTCCGTGCCGCTGAACACGCCGCCGCTGAACCTGCCCGGCGAGCAGTGGCTTGACTGGGGAGGCGCGCAACGCTGGCTCAAATCGACGGCCGAAGCTGCGATCATTCGCAAAGTCGTCGGTGACGTCGGCGGGCATGCGACCTGCTACAACCACGGCCTGATCGACGAACCGTTCCATCCTCTGGCGCCCCCCCTGCTGCACTATCACCGCCAACTCAAACGACAACTCGACCCCCGGGGCATTTTCAATCCCGGGCGTCTGTACGCGGAGCTTTGAGCCATGCAGACCACCCTCAGCCCGCAAGCCCGGCAACTGCCCCGCGCCGAAGAGGCCGAAAGCATCCTGCGCACGTGCGTTCATTGCGGATTCTGCAACGCGACCTGCCCGACTTATCAATTGCTCGGCGATGAACTGGACGGCCCGCGCGGACGCATTTACTTGATCAAGCAAGTGCTTGAGGGCAACGAAGTCACGGCGAAAACCCAGCAACACCTGGATCGTTGCCTGTCGTGTCGCAACTGTGAAACCACCTGCCCTTCGGGCGTGGACTATCACAACCTGCTCGACATCGGCCGGGCGGTGGTGGACGCCGCCGTCCCGCGTCCGCTCGGGCAGCGCCTGTTACGTGAAGGGCTGCGAAATATCGTGCCCAATCCACGGTTGTTCAAAGGGTTGATCAACGGCGGTCAGATGTTGCGCAGATGGTTGCCCGACGCCTTGCAAGACAAGCTGCCACGCAACCCGGTAATGCCTGCATCAGATCCCGGCATCCGCCATGCCCGGCAAGTGCTGATGCTGGAGGGTTGCGTGCAACCGGGCCTGTCACCCAACACCAATGCCGCAGCGGCGCGGGTGCTGGATCGTCTGGGCATCAGCGTGATTCCTGCCCGCGAGGCTGGCTGTTGCGGCGCGGTGGATTATCACCTTGACGCCCAGGCCACCGGCCTTGAGCGCGCCCGCCACAACATTGATGCGTGGTGGCCGGCCATCGAACAGGGTGCCGAGGCGATCGTGCAGACCGCCAGCGGTTGTGGTGCGTTCATCAAGGATTACGGGCATTTGCTTCGCGCCGATCCAACTTATGCCGAAAAGGCCAAAGCCGTCAGCGCGCTGGCAAAAGATCTGGTTGAGGTGCTGCGCGAAGAGCCGCTCGAATCCTTAGGCATCCACGCCAATCAACGTGTGGCTTTCCATTGCCCCTGCACCTTGCAGCACGCGCAGAAACTTGGCGGTGTGGTGGAGTCGGTGCTGGTCCGACTGGGCTTCGACCTGACTGCGGTCCCCGACGCTCATCTGTGCTGCGGCTCGGCAGGTACTTACTCGATCACCCAACCGGCGCTGGCCAGGTCACTGCGCGACAACAAACTCGCTGCGCTGGAGAGTGGTCATCCCGAGATCATCGCCACCGCCAACATCGGCTGTCAGGCACACCTCGATGGCGCCGGCCGCACGCCCGTCAGGCACTGGATCGAACTGGTGGACGCGCATTGCCGCTGAATGTCCGGAGTGCCTGCTACCCTTCAAGCGGTGGCGCAGACAAGTCTTCGTGACGGATAAAGATGTGGCCTGCATCGCGCACCAACTGCCGCCACTCGGAAGCGTTGATAAGTCCCTGCTCCAGCATCTCGTCGGCCCCCTTGAGCAACTCATCATATTGATCCTGTGGGTCGAGCTGCTCCCGGGACTGTGTTGCCAGATTGCGCCAGGCCGACAGGGACTCTTTTTTGCGTTGATCAAACATATCGAATGCCTCGCGAAGATGACATCGGGTAGAGCCGGTTCGGTTCTGCGTCGTTCGATACATGCGACGAGTGGAAGGCAATGCGGTTGCGGCACTCAATGTTCGTTATGAGCTAATAACCCCTTCATTAAACGGTCGCTCAAACGTTGTACTAGGATAGGATCCAAATTTCCCGATTTGAGGTCGCCGGCCAAGGATATCCGCAGGAGACTCGGGAAAGCGCAATTCCCCCATTGCTACTCATGGATGAAACACATGAACTCACACCTGTTCCCTCACATCGGCAAAGTCATCGCCAGCACCGGCAGCCGGCATTTTCCGCGGATGCTGCACGACCTGATCCTCACCCAACTGGCCGTGGATGCCACACACATCCGGCAGATGCGCGTGGAGCCGGTCGCACGTACGCAACCGCGCACCGAGCCGGAATGCCCCAAAGAGGCAACCCTGACGGCCGAGACGGTGTATTCCGAACTGAGCACCGATCCCGGCAACAGTGACGTGCCCGCCCCCGAACCCTCCACGGTCACCGATGCTTCGCAGTTGCACCTGACCCGGCGCAAGGACGGTTACCGTTATGTGATTTCCGTGTACCGCTGCGGACCGTCGAAGCGCTTCTCCGCGCGCGAGCGCAGTCTGTTGCAGGACATCTCCCCGGTGTTGCTGCCGATGGTGGAAAAGCACATCCACGCGCTGCAACCGGCGAGTGCGGATCCCGAGGCGCAAGCCGCAGCGACCGAAGCCTCGCTTCAAGGCCTTGAAACCCTGCGCCTGCGTTTTTGCGAGCGCGTGCAGCAACTGGGCCTGAGCCTGTCCAACCGTGAACTGGAAGTGTGCGTCGGTCTGCTGGCCGGGCGCACCGCGCCTGAACTGGCCGAGCAATTGCAACTGAAGGTCAATACCGTCGAGAGCTACCTCAAACGTGCTGCCATCAAACTGGGAATCAGCGGCCGCCATTCGCTGATGCGCTGGATGTATTCGCCTGAGGACTGCCCGGCCGCCTGCGACCCGTCCAACGCGGCCTGATCGATCACACGCCGGTAAAAAACCGCCGTCCTGCCAGGGACGGCGGTTTTTTTCATGTCCGGCCCTCAGTCCCGCGCCAACGCCTCGATCGGGTCGAGCCGCGATGCATTGCGCGCCGGCACAAAGCCGAACACGATGCCGATCAGCGTCGAGCAGATCACCGCCGTCAACACCGAGCTCAACGAGAACACCATTTCCCATTCCTTGATGAACAGCGAAAACAGGTGGCCGATGGCGTAACTCAACGAGATTCCAATCGCCCCGCCCAGCAGACAGACCATCACCGCCTCCACCAGAAACTGCTGACGAATGTCCGACTGCCGCGCCCCGACCGCCATTCGGATACCGATCTCGCGGGTCCGTTCGGTGACCGATACCAGCATGATGTTCATCACCCCGATGCCGCCGACCACCAGCGAAATCACTGCAATCAGCGACAGCAACAGCGCCAGTGAGCGGCTGGTTTTCTGCACCGTCTGCATGACGCTGTCGAGGTTGTTGGTGAAGAAATCCTTGGTGCCGTGGCGCTGCAGCATCAGTTTGTTGACGTTGTCTTCCACGACCTTGCTCGGTTGGCCGTCCTTGATCCGCACGCTGATGCTGTCCAGGTAACGCTGGCCCAACAGCCGCCCGGCTGCGGTTTCGTAAGGCACCCAGACGTTGAGCGACTTGCTCGACGAGAAGATGTTCTTCTTTTCTGCCGCCACACCGATCACGGTGCACGGCAGGTTGCCGATCAGGATCACCTGTCCCAGCGGATCGACTCCCTCGCCGAACAACCGTTGGCGGGTGTTGTGATCGATCACCACCACCTGCGCCTGGCGTCGGGCATCGTTTTCGCTGAACGCAATGCCCGACTCCATCTTGATTCCGCGCACCTGGAAGTACAGATCGCTGACCCCGTTGACCTGCGCATCGAGGTCGATATTGCGATAGCGCAGCAACAGATTGCGCCCGACCACCGGCGTGGCGCTGTCGACGTAGTACAGCTGGTTGAGCGCCGTTACATCCGCCGGCACCAGGGTTTCGATGGCCGCCGAACGGCTGTCGCCGAAACTGGTGCCGGAATAGATATCGATGGTGTTGCTGCCGATGGCCTGAATGTCCTTGAGTACATAGCGCTTGGCTCCTTCGCCGATGGCCGAAATCGACACCACCGAGGTGATGCCGATGACGATCCCGAGCATGGTCAGCAGTGTGCGCATCCGATGGGAAATCAGCGCGACCCAGGCCATGTTGAAGGCCTCCTTGAACAACCCGAGGCTGGCCACCAGACGCCGCGCCCCCGTGGATTTGGGGACCGCGTCCTCATTGCTCAATGCCGTGCTGTCGCGCTCGTTGCGACGGTCGCTAAGGATTTCGCCGTCACTGACCTCAATGATGCGCTCGGCATTGGCCGCGACCTTGGGGTCATGGGTCACCAGAATCACCGTGTGCCCGGCCGCGTGCAGCTCCAGCAGGATGCGCATCACCTCCTTGCCACTGGTGGTGTCGAGGGCGCCGGTCGGCTCGTCCGCGAGAATCACTTCGCCGCCGTTCATCAGCGCCCGAGCGATACTGACCCGCTGCTGCTGACCGCCCGACAGCTGGCTCGGGCGATGGGTCAGGTGCCCTTCCAGCCCAAGGCGCGCCAACAATTCACGGGCTCGCGCATGACGTTGTGGTTCCGGCGTGCCGGCGTAGATTGCCGGCATCTCGACGTTGTGCATCGCGCTCAAGTGCGGCAGCAAGTGGTAGCGCTGGAAGATGAAGCCGAAATAGTCGCGACGCAGTTCGGCCAGCGCCTGACTGTCCAGATCGCGGGTTTCCCGGCCGTTGATCCTGTAGCTGCCGGCCGTAGCGTAATCGAGGCAGCCGAGGATGTTCATCAGGGTCGATTTGCCGGAACCCGAGGCGCCGATGATCGCGACCATTTCCCCGGCATTGATCGTCAGGTTGATGTTCTTCAGCGCGAGGAATTCGCGATCGCCAGCCGTGAAGCTGCGGCTGATGCCGGTCAGTTGCAGCAGAGGTTCGCTCATGCTCATGCCCCTGCCACTTTCGTCACCGGATCACCGATCACCACCCGGTCGCCTTCGGCCAGGCCTTCGTTGACCTGCACCTTGACGTTGTTGTTGATCCCGGTCTGCACATTGCGCGACTGCGCCTGGCCCTTGGCGTCCAGCACCCGCACCGGGAAGCTGCCATCGCTGTTGCGTGGGCCCAGCGCGGCGACCGGAATCGTCAGCACCGATTTGGCGGTGTCGAGCACCACCCGCACCTGAGCGGTCATGGAAATACGCAAACGGTGATCGGGATTCGGCACCTCGAACAGCGCGTTATAGAACACCGCGGTGTTCTGCTTCGGCGTGCCGGCGGGCGGGGTTTCGAGGAAGTTCTGCGGCGCAGGCTCAGTGCCGCGCAGTTTGCCGTAATAACGTTTGTCCTCACCAAGAATGGTGAAGTACACCTCCTGCCCCGGTGCAATGTGAATGACATCGGCCTCCGACACCTGAGCCTTGACGGTCATGGTGTCCAGGTCCGCCAGTTTGAGCAGGATCGGCGCCAGCTGGTTGGCGATCACGGTCTGGCCTTCCTGGGTCACGATGCCCACCACGTCGCCATCGATGGGCGCGACGATCCGCGTGTAGGCCAGATTGACCTTGGCGGTGTCGATCTGGATGTGTGCACTCTTGATCTGTGCGTCCAGCGACAACAGATTGGCCTGCTGCACTTCGTAGTTCGATTGCGCGGTTTCGAAATCCTGCCGCGAGATCGAGGCGTCCTCCTGCAGGTTCTGATAGCGCTCGTAGATGGCCTTGGTCTGGCGCAGTTGAGCCTGGGTCGCCCGGCGTTGGGCTTGCAGATTCTCCTCATCGACCTGTGCCTGACGCAGGGTGTTCTGCAGCACCAACGGATCGATTTCCGCCAGCCACTGGCCCTTCTTGACCTTGTCGCCGACCTTGACCTTCAGCGACTTCAACTGCCCCGAAACCTGGGCACCGACGTCCACCTGCTTGATGCCCTCCAGCAAACCGGTGGCCAGCACTGCGTTTTCAATGTCAGCGCGTTCGACCGTGGCGGTCAGGTATTGCGGTGCTTCGGCCGGCGCCTGCACCGTGTAGAACACCAACCCGGCCACCAGCGTCAACGCGATTCCCAGACCGACTTTGCGCACCTTCGACTGTTCCATAAATGACCACAATTCCGTTCAGGGTTGAGCCCGGCCAGCGGCCGGGTTCCAGGATAAAAACTTCAATCAAGACAACACTTGGCCCGCCGCCACCGTCAGCCCGTCATGCCACCACGCCGCAAGACTGAAGACGTTGGGCGCCTTGAGGATCGTGAAGTGGTTGCCCGGGCCGTACCACACCGCCAGATCCCTGGCCTCACGCTGCCAGCCTTCGAGCATCGCCGCCTGTTCGCGCTGGTTGCCCGAGGCGTCCAGCGTCGGGTCGTCCACCAGCGCCAGACGCACCGGACCGGTGTAGGCCAGCGCCGGCCGATAGACCGTGCGCAGTGCGGTGGCGAACGTGCGCACCGGGCCCTGCATCGCATCGAGTGACGCGCGTTCCGACAGCACACCCGCGCGCACCATCCCCTCGTGCAGCAGGCGCATTTGCGTGCTGTCGTCGGCTTCGGCGAACGTCAGCGCATCGATGCCCAGAGACTTGCCGCTGGACAGTTGCAGCGACTCGATCAGCCGCAACAGCGCCGCCGTCGTGGTGTAAGGCTTGCCCACCACACTGTTGCCGCCCGGCGATTCACTGTCGATCAGCGTCAGGGATGCCACTTCGCGCCCCGCCGCCTGCAACTGCGCCGCCATGGCGTAGGCCACCCAACCACCGAACGAATGCCCGATCAAATGCACCGGTCCTTGCGGATACAGCTGTTCAAGCGCCCGCCGGTAGAACGTGGCGGCGCTTTCGACCCGGCTGTGCGGCACCGTCGCGCCGTCCAGGCCTCGGGGTTGCAGCCCATGAATCGGCCACTCCGGCCCCAGCGCCTCAGTCAGGTGGAGGAACCCGGTAACACTGTCGCCGGCACCCGGCACGCAGAAAATCGGTGCATGTCCGGTGTGACCGGTCTGAATGGTCAGGATCGGCTGATAGGCCGTTGGCGCTGGCGCAGTTGCCGTTTCCAGCGCCTGAGTCAGGGCCTGCCCCAGAGCCTGAACGTGCGGTGCTTTCATCATGCTCTGGTGATCGCCCGGTACGTCGATGCAGTGCAACTCGGCACCTGGCAATTCTTCAGCCCAACCGCGCGTGGCGCTGAGTCGTGACATTTGCGCCGAACGCTCCGTGGCACGCAGCAGATGCAACGGCAGGCCGATCGGGTTGATCCGGTAATGCGCCAACGCATGCCCGTGGGCCACTTCCCGGTCGAGGTAATGCCAGGCATCCGCCGACGAGACAGCCGCCAGTTCGGGCCTGAGCAACTGTTGTTCGTGACAATGGTTGAACAAATCGGCGAACGCCCACTGCTCAAGTTCGGTCTGCAACATGGCCAGACGCGCCAGTGCCTGCTGCCCCTGCGTCTCGCGTCCGGCCCAATGCGCCGTGCAATGCAGAAGCAATTGGCGCTTGTGTACATGTGCATCGTTCCACAGCGCCTTATCCGGATCGGCCAGACGTGGCACGTAGGAGTCGATCAGCCCGACGAACGCCACTGACTCGTCCATCCCGAGCAGTTGCGCCGCGATTTCATAAGCCAGCACGCCACCGAACGACCAGCCGGCAAGCCGATAGGGGCCGTGGGGTTGTGTGGCGCGGATCACCTCGACCAGCCGGGTTGCCAGGCATTCCATGGTGCGCAGTTGCGCCATACCGGGATCGATACCCGGCAAGCCGTAAATCGGGAACTCGCCGCCGATATGCAGGCCCAGCGCCGGAAAATACAGGTCCCGACCACTGAACTCATGCACCAGGAACAACGGCGTGCCCCGCTCGCTTGCTCGCACCACGACCACACCGTCATGGTGTTGCACAGCGTCATCGCGCTGGCACAACAGCGTGGCAGCAGACTCGACAGTTGGATGCTGGAACAGCTCGGCCAACGAAACCGGCATGTCGGCCTTTTGCATCAGATCGACGAGCCGCACCGCCAGCAGCGAATGCCCGCCCAGTTCGAAGAAGTTGTCATGGCGGCCTACCCGCCCGACTTGCAACACTTCAGCCCAGAGCCCGGCCAGTGATTCCTCAAGAGGATTGGCCGGCGCCTGATAGTCACGCATGACCAGCGCTTGGTGTGTCGGCGCGGGCAAGGCTTTGCGATCGACCTTGCCGTTGTTGTTCAGCGGCAGGCTCTCCAGCACCACCCAGGCGGTCGGCACCATGTACTCCGGTAACCTGGCTTGCAGCAGCGCGCGCAGAGTAGCGCTCTGCAATGCAGGATCGTGCGCCGTGTAATAGGCCACCAGCCGCGTTGGCTCCTGGCCGTCGCGTCGGGCCACGACCACCGCTTCCTTGACCCCCGGACAGCTCAACAGACGGTTTTCGATTTCTCCGAGTTCGATCCGGAAGCCGCGGATCTTCACCTGGTCATCATTGCGGCCGAGACATTCCAGTCGCCCCGGCGCCTGCCAGCGGACCAGGTCGCCCGTGCGATACATCAAGGCTTGCGGGTTATCGCTGAACGGATCCCGGAGGAATTTCTCGGCACTCAGTTGAGGCCGATTCAGATAGCCCAGCGCAACCCCCTGACCACCGATGTACAACTCGCCGGTGACGCCGAACGGCACCGGTTGTTGCCGGTTATCCAGCACATACACGCGGGTATTGCCGATGGGGCCGCCAATCGAAACGCTGTCCGCCTCCGGCGCCACCTCACGCACTTCGAAGGTGGTGGCGTACGTCGTGGTTTCGGTCGGGCCATAACAATGCACCAGGCGCAGGTCCGGTGCTTCGGCGAGCAGCTTTCGAAACGCTGCCGGATCGCCACGCTCCCCACCGCACAGCAGGATGCGCAGCCCTTTGAGCACCTCGGGAATCAATTGCACATACTGATTGAACAATGCGGTGGTGACGAAGAGGATCGTGGCCCCGCACCGGCTCAGCTCCCGGCCGAATGCCTGTGGGTCGAGCAAAATCCCATGATCGATCACGGCCACCTGGCCACCGTTGAGCAAAGCGCCCCAGATATCCATGGTGCTCGCATCGAACGCCGGGTTCGAAGCGAATGCCACGCGATCACTCGGGTTGAAATCGGCGTAGCCGCAGTCGATCACAAGGCGGGTAATGCCGCGATGCGGCACCATGACCCCCTTCGGCGTGCCCGTGGAGCCCGAGGTGTACATGATGTACGCCAGCGCCTCCGAGGACTGAGGCAGATCCGGGTTGTGCGAAGGACTCCCGGCAAGCGCCAGGGTATCCAGATCCATTCGTCGCACCGGGTACTCGAAGGCCTGATCGCTGCCGGTCAACAGCGCGACCGCCTGACAATCCTGCACCATGAATGCCTGACGCTCGGCGGGTGCGTTGATGTCCAGCGGCACATAGGCCGCCGCACACTTGATGATCGCCAACTGCGCGATCAACAGTTCCAGCGAGCGTGGCAACAGAATCGCCACATGATCGCCAGGCTGCACACCTTGAGCGATGAGATGATGAGCCAGGCCGTTGGCGCGGCGGTTCAGTTCTGCGTAACTCAACACCTGCGTCCCGTGCACCGCGGCAACGGCCTGCGGATGCTCGGCGGCCTGCATCTCGAATACACGGTGCACGGTCAGCGCTTGCGGACTGTTCCGCGCGGTGGCGTTGAATTCGTCGAGCAACTGCGTGCGTTCCTGATCCTCGATTATCTGCGCGTGTTCCAGCACTGCCTGGTCGTTGTTGACCATGGCCTGCAACAAGCGCTGGAAATACCCGACATAACGCCGTGCCGTCGCCTCATCGAAGAGCGCTGTGGCGTACTCCATCCAGCCATTTATCCCGTTCGGCGATTCACCCAGGGTCAGGGTCAGGTCGAACTTGGCGAAGTGACTCGGCTCCGCCACCGCTTCCAGGGTCAGATCCCCCAGCGCCAATACCGGCCCGTCGCTGTTGCGCCAGTTGAACATGGTCTGGAACAGCGGGCTGTGGGCCAGGCTGCGGGCCGGTCGGGCGATTTCCACCACTTGCTCGAAGGGCAGGTCCTGATGGGCCTGGGCCTGCAGGGTCAGCGCCTTGACCCGCGCCAGCAGCGCTTCGGTGCTCAACTCACCGGAAGTATCAATGCGTAACGCCAGGGTATTGACGAACAACCCGATCAGTCCGTCGATTTCGGCCCGGAAACGGTTGGCCACCGGCGAACCGACCACCACGTCCGATTGCCCGGCCAAACGACTGAGCAGCATCGCCCACGCGCTCAGCATCGTCATGTACAGCGTCACGCCATGGCGCTGGCTCAAGGCTTTGAGGCCGGCGCTCAAGCGCTCGTCCAGGCACACTTCGACGCTGCTGCCGGCGTAATCCTGTTGCGGTGGTCGCGGTCGGTCGGCAGGCAACGTCAGCAAGGCTGGCGCATCGGCCAGCGTGCGTTGCCAATAATCGCTCTGGCGCTGCAAAACCTCCCCGCTCAGCCAGCGTCGCTGCCAGACGGCATAGTCGGTGTATTGCAACGCCAGCGGCGGCAAAGGGTCCGCCAACCCCTGACTGAAAGCCTGATACAACGCCATCAGCTCGCGGGTCAGCACCTCCATCGACCAACCGTCGGAGATGATGTGATGCAAGGTGATCAGCAACACATGGTGATCGTCCGCCATACGCACCAGCCGTCCGCGAATCAACGGATCATCCTGCAAGTCGAACGGGCCGGAAGCTTCCCCCTGAATCAGCGCCTGCAAGGCTTCATCGGCCTGCGGGTGCTGGCGCAGGTCCTCGACCCGCAGCAGCACACCGCTGTCGGGCGGAGTAATCAGCACCTGGGCTTCGCCGTTGTACGGCGTGAAACGGCTGCGCAGGCTTTCGTGGCGGGCGACAATCCGGGCCAGCGCCCGCTGTAGCGCATCGGCGTCGAGCACACCGCGCAGACGCAGACCGATCGGAATGTTGTAAGCCGTGTTGGCACCTTCCATCTGCGCCAGAAACCAGAAGCGCTGCTGGGAAAACGACAGCGGCAATGCGCCTTCCCGTGGCACCGGCAGGATCGGTGGCTGCGTCGAGCGTCCGGCCCGGGCAAGCGACTGCGCCACCGACGCCAGGTCGGCATTGGCGAACAACTCGCCGAGCGCAAGCTCCACGCCCAGTCGCTGACGCACCTGCGCGACCATGCGCATGGCCAGCAACGAATGGCCGCCCAGCTCAAAGAAATGATCCTGTCGGCCTATCCGTTCAACCTGCAGAATTTCGGCCCAGATCTGCGCCAGCGTGCATTCCAATTCGCCTTGCGGCGCCTCGTATTCGCGTGTGAGCAGCGCCGTGCGCTCCGGCAACGGCAAGGCCTTGCGATCCAGTTTGCCATTGGCGGTCAGCGGCAGGCTGTCGAGTCTGACGAACGCGACTGGCACCATGTACTCGGGCAACTGGCCCAGCAAATGCTCGCGCAGCTGCGCTACCGCCAGTGGCTGCACCTGGGCCTGCTCGGTGAAATAAGCCACCAGCCGTGGTTGTCCAGGCTCATCTTCACGGGCCAGCAGCACCGCTTCCTGAATGCCGGGAAGCTGGTGCAGACGGCTTTCGATTTCCCCCAGTTCTATACGCATGCCGCGGATTTTCACCTGGTCATCGTTGCGCCCCAGGTATTCGATTGTCCCGTCCGGGCGCCAGCGGGCAAGGTCGCCGGTGCGATACAGACGCGCATTCGGGCGTTGACTAAACGGGTCCGGCAGAAAGCGTTCAGCGGTCAGTTGCGCACGGTTCAAATAGCCGCGCGCCACGCCTGCGCCACCGATATACAGCTCGCCGGCCACCCCGATCGGCACCGGACGCTGTTGCTCGTCGAGCAGATACACCGAGGTATTGCTCACCGGTTTACCGATGTGCAGCGCCTCCCCCGCCTCGATCCGTCCGGATGTGGCAACGACGGTGGCTTCGGTCGGGCCATAGTTGTTGATCACATCGAAATGCTGATTGCGCGAAAACTGACGCAAGCGGTCGCCGCCGATCAGCAGGGTACGCAATGTCGGGTGCTCGAGATGCCGGCTGAAGGCGTATTCGGCGACGGGCGTCGGCAGGAAACTCACGTCCAGCGGTTGCGCGCACCACCAGGCCAGCAACCCGTCGACGTCTTCGCCGCCGTCCTGCGCAGGCGCCAGGTGCAGGGTCGCGCCGACGCACAGAGCTGGCCAGACTTCCCATGCCATCGCGTCGAAGCCGAACCCGGCCAGACTCGACGTATGGCGACCGGCACGCAGGTCAAAGGCGTTGCAGTGCCAGTCGACCAGATTGGCCAGTGTCTGGTGTTCGACCATCACCCCCTTGGGCAAACCGGTGGAGCCCGAGGTGTAGATCACATAAGCCAGGTTCGCCTCGGACAGACCTGCTACCACTGGGTTTGCGTCATTGCCTGAGCGCCAGGTGCGCGGGTCGAGATCGAGTACCGGCAGCTCCTGTCCCGGCAGCCGTGCGAGCAGGTCACTCGAGGTCAGAATCGCCACTGGCTCGCAATCGCTCAGCAGATAACTCAAGCGTTCGGCCGGATGCGCGGGGTCGATCGGCACATACCCGGCGCCTGCCTTGAGGACAGCGAGCAATCCGGCCAGGGTATCCAGCCCTCGCCGGGCGACGATGGCTACCCGGTCATCCGGCTGCACACCCAGATCGATCAAGCGATGCGCCAGAAGGTTGGCCTGGCGGTTCAGTTCGTGGAACGTCAGTTGCTTGTCCAGGTGCACCGCCGCCAGCGCTTGCGGTCGCGCGACGACCTGCGCCTCGAAGCGTTGATGAATCGTCTGTCCGCGAACGTATTCGACATTGCTGGCGTTGAACCCCGTCAACAACTGTTCGCGCTCCAGGCCGGGCAACACCGACAGTTGACTCAACGGCGTATCCGCCGCGTGCTCCAGCGCCTGCAACAGGTTTTCCATGGCACACACCATATAGCCGCAGATCCGCTGCGCTTCGACTTCACGGGTGGCCAGCAGCGTCAGGCTGAAGTGATCGCCAAAGTCATCGATGCTCAAGGTCAGCGGGTAATTGGTGCGTTCCTCCGCATGCAGGACGCTGATCCCCTCCCAGGCCGAGAGCGCTTCGGCACTGGCATTGGCACTTGAGGTGCTGTGCCGGTAGTTGAGCAGCGAACTGAACAGCGGCGATGACCCGACCACCCCACTGCAGCGTTGGGCCAGCACCAGCGGTGCGTGCTCATGGCGCATCAGGCTGGTCAGACGTGCATGGGTGGCCTTCACCGACTCATTCGCTGCCAGCGCGCTGACCTCGACCCGGAGCGGCAAGGTGTTGATGAAAATGCCCAGCGCGCGGTCGGTCGACTCCGCCCCTTGCATTCGCCCCATCAGCACGGTACCGAACACAACGGCGGACTTGCCGGTGAGTGCATTCAGGACCTGCCCCCAGCCGAGATGGAACAGACTCGCGACACTCACCCCGAGCGAGCGGGCACTGGCTCGCAGGCGCTGCCCCAGCAACGGGTCAAGTGGCACACCGCACTCTTCGATGTCGCTGCCGTCGCCATGCACGCCCTGCAGGCCGAACGGCAACGTCGGCTCGTCGATGTCACCGAGCATCTCGCGGAAAAACGCCTCGTGCTCGGACTCGCTGATGCCTAGCCGCGCCTGGGCGACATAATTGCGAAACGGTACGGGCACTCCCAGTCTGGTGCTCTGTCCTGACAGGCACGCCTGCATTTCCTCGCTGACCACCGCGAGCGCCGAGTGATCCATCGCCATGTGGTGAAACAGCAACATCGCGACGATACGCCCGGTCTCTGAATCCCGGGCATGAGCCAGGCGCAATAGCGGCGCACGTGTCACGTCGAGACGGAAATGCCGGGCGTCGAATCGCGCATGCAACTGCTCAAGGACATCGCCCTCAGCCGCATCAAGCTGCACGTTCTCCAAAGGCAACTCGACACTTCGCAGGACGACTTGCACCGGCGTGTCCAGTCCTTCCCAGACGATGGCGGTGCGCAGAATGTCGTGGCGCTCGATGACAGTCTGCAGAGCCCGAACGAATGCCTCGAACCGCTCGGGTCCGCTGAACGCGAATTTCGCCTGCATCACATACGGATCACCCTGTGCAGCGCTCGCGTGGTGGTAGAGGATGCCCTCCTGCAACGGCGTCAGTGGATAGATGTCCTGGACATTGGCGCCGCCGCCAGGGATCTGCGCGACAATTTGATCGAGGGTGTCCTGGCTCAGGTCAACCATTGTCAGCATCGCCGGGGTGACCCGTGTTGTGCCCGGTGAAATGCCATTGACCGGCACTGCAACCTGCCCTTCCCGTGCGGGCGAGTAACCGCCCGCCTCGATCAGCTCGATCAATGCTGGTTTGTGCTCGCGCAATGCGGCCAGCAAGGCCGGTTCACTCAGGGCCTGCTTGTTGCCATTGACCCGTAATTGCCCGTCCGTGATTGCCAACTGGATGTCTTTTGTCTTCAGCGTCGCCAACAGTTCATTCAGGTTCACAGGACGATCTCCATTCTTTCCGTGATGGCTGCGTAACCAGCCAGGGTCGGTTGCTCGAACAACGTCCGGACATCGGCTTCGATACCTGCCTGTTGCAGGCGCCCGATCAGACTGACTGCCAGCAACGAATGCCCACCCAGCTCAAAGAAATGGTCTTGTCGCCCGACGCGCTCGACTTTGAGCAATTCGCTCCACAGTGCCGCGAGGAGGATTTCCATCTCGCCGACCGGCGCTTCGTATTCGCGAATGCTGACTGCAGCCGAATCCGGTGCAGGCAGCGCCTTGCGATCGACCTTGCCGTTGGGGCTCAGCGGCAGGCTGTCGAGCGCTACAAACGCCGACGGCACCATGTAATCGGGCAAGCGTGCCAGCAAGTGTTCGCGCAACGCCTCGATCCCCGGTTGCCCGACTTCGGCATGCCAGGTGAAGTACGCCACCAGACGCTCATCACGCACCAGCACCACGGCTTCGCGCAGGGCTGGATGGCTGAGCAGTTGCGCTTCGATCTCACCCGGTTCCAGACGCAGGCCCCGCAGCTTGACCTGGAAGTCGTTGCGCCCGATGAATTCGAGCTGGCCATCGGTGCGATAGCGCACCCGGTCGCCCGTGGCGTACAGCCGATCGCCGGCCACGAACGGGCTCGGGATAAACCGTTCGGCCATCAATTGCGGCAGGCCCAGATAACCCCGCGCAACCCCGGCACCACCAATGTACAACTGGCCGATCACGCCCATCGGCACCGGCCGCTGAGCGGCATCGAGGACATATAGACGGGTGTTGTTGATCGGCCGTCCGATCGGCAAAGCACTGTCCGGCACCGGCATCGACGGTTCCAGCGTCCACACCGTGCTGTCGACCGTGGCTTCGGTCGGGCCATAGACGTTGTGCAAGCGCACTTGCGGCAAACGCTCGCGCACACGGCGAGCCAGCGCTGGGGTCAGGTCACCGCCGCCACAGAACACGTCGGTGAGGCTGCTGCACTGGCTGACGTCGTCCTGCTCGAGGAACTGCTGCAACAACACCGGCACGAACTGGATCACGCTGATCCGCTGCTCGCGAATCACCCGCGCCAGATACGCCGGTTCGCGGTGTCCGTCAGGACGTGCCAGCACCAGACGCAGGCCAGCGCTCAGAGGCCAGAACAGCTCCCAGACCGAGGCATCGAAACTGAACGGGGTTTTCTGTAACAGGGCGCCGTCGGCCACGGCGGGACACAGCTGCGAACTCCAGTGCAACAGGTTGCCGACGCCGCGATGCTCGACCATCACGCCTTTCGGCGCACCGGTCGAACCGGAGGTGTAGATCACGTAAGCCAGGTTCGAAGCGCTCAGGCCCGGTACTTGCGGGTTGTCATCCGGGTTGGATGTCCGTTGCGCCTGATCCAGATCGATCACCCGCGCGGTGCTCTCGTCGAGCAAAGCGCGAGTCGCCCCATGCACCAGCACCGCTACCGGCGCGCTGTCCTTGAGCATGTAATCCAGACGTTCCGCCGGGTACGCCGGGTCCAGCGGCACATAGGCACCACCCGCCTTGAGAATGCCGAGCAGTCCGACGATCAGCCCCAGCCCGCGCTCGACGCAGATTGCCACCCGCGAATCCGGCCCCACGCCCAGCTCACACAGGTAATGGGCCAGGCGATTGGCCTGTGCGTTGAGTTCGGCGTAGGTCAGCCGCTGCTCACCGGCCTGCAACGCGATGGCTTGCGGCGTGCGTTGCACTTGCGCCTCGAACATAGCGTGAACGGTTTGCTCCAGATCGTCGGCGGTGCCGGTGACGTTAAGGTCGTAAAGCACCCGCTGACGTTCTGCGCCGTCAAGGATCGGCAAGCGGTTCAGCGGCTGATCCGGAGCCTGCTCCAGAGCATCCGCCAGTTGCTCCAGCGCGGTCTGCATGTAGTCGCAGATCCGCTGCGAGCCGATGCTCGCCGGGGTCATGGCGGTGAGCACGAACCCGCTGCCCAGATCATCGACGCCCAGACTCAGCGGATAGTTGGTGCGCTCTTCGCTGCTCAGGGTCTCGATGCCCTGCCAGGCCTGACGCCGGTTTTGCTGTTGCGCCGCGTCGGCGCTGTGCCGGTAGTTGAGCATCGAACTGAACAGCGGTGACGGCGCGGCGACGCCACTGCAACGCTGGGCCAGCGCCAGTGACGCGTGCTCATGACCGAGCAGCGCACTGAGCCGCGCATGCGTCGCCCGAGCCCCATCACGCACCGGGTTTGCTCCCAGATCGACCCGCAGCGGCAAGGTGTTGATGAACATCCCCAACGCCCGGTCGGCCCCCTCGCCGCCCTGCATCCGGCCCATCAGCACCGTGCCGAATACCACACGATCCTGCCCGGATGTCGCGGCCAGCACCTGTGCCCACGCGAGGTGGAACAGGCTGGCCACGCTGATGCCCAGTTGCCGTGCGAGGCTGCGCAGACGCTGGCCGGTGGCGGCGGTCAAGGCCTGTCGCGTTTCCTCGATATCGCTACCGTCACCTTGCACATCCTGCAAACCGAACGGCAGGGTCGGCTCGTCGATGTCGCCGAGCATGTCGTGGAAGAACGCTTCGTGCTCCTGCTCGCTGACACCCAGCCGCGCCTGTGCCACGTAGTTGCGGTAAGGCACCGCCGCGCCCAGCGAGGCTTCGCGCCCTTGCAGGCAGGCGAGCATTTCGTGCTGCACCACGTCCAGCGCGGTGTGATCGAGCACAAGATGGTGGAACAGCAACATCGCGACCACCCGGTTGTGAGCCGGATCACGGGCATACACCAGGCGCAGCAACGGCGCCTGGCTGATGTCGAGCCGGTAGTGCCGGGCATCGAAACGCTCGTGCAACTGGTCAAGGATGTCGCCATCCGCCGGATCGAGCACTATTTCCTGCGCAGGCAAGTCTGCGTGACGCCAGACCACTTGCATCGGCTCGGCCAGCTTCTGCCAGATCACCGCCGTGCGCAGGATGTCGTGACGGGCAATGACCTGGCGCAGCGCCGCCGCGAACGCTTCCACACGCTCGACGCTGTCGAAGGCCAGCCGCGATTGGAGCAGGTACGGGTCGCCCTGCTCCGCGCTCAAGTGATGATAGAGGATGCCCTCCTGCAACGGCGCCAGCGGATAAATGTCCTGCACGTTGGCGGCGCCACCCGGCACGCTGGCGACGATCCGGTCGATGCTCGACTGATCCAGTTCGGTCAGGCTCAGCAGCTCCGGGGTGATGTGGGTGCAGTTGGCAGGAATGCGATTGGCCGGCACTTCGATCTCACGACCGCTGCCCACTGCTGCGGCCAGGGCTGCCAGGGTCGGCTGGCTGAACAGCACACGCACGTCGGTGTTCAGGCCGATCTGGCGCAGGCGTTCGATCAGACTCACGGCCAGCAACGAGTGGCCGCCCAGTTCGAAGAAGTTGTCGTGGCGACCGACTTTTTCCAGCTTCAGGACATCGGCCCAGATCTGCGCCAGCGCGGTTTCCACCGGGCCTTGCGGGGCTTCGTATTCACGGCTGAGCCAGGCACTTTGATCCGGCTCCGGCAAGGCCTTGCGGTCGAGTTTGCCGTTGGCGGTCAGCGGCAAGGTGTCGAGTCGAACGTAAGCCGCCGGGATCAATGCTTGCGGTAGACGCGTTTGCAGATGATTGCGCAGGGCTTCGATGTCGGTCGGCGCACACTCGGTGAACCACACCAGCAACTGGCCGTCGCGCACCAGCGCCACCGCGTCCTGCACTGCCGGATGGCTGCTCAGGGCGGCTTCGATTTCCCCCAGTTCAACCCGCACGCCGCGCAGTTTCACCTGATCGTCATTGCGGCCCAGGTATTCGATGTTGCCGTCCGCCAGCCAGCGTGCGAGGTCGCCGGTGCGGTACATCCGCGCCTGCGGCTGATCGCTGAACGGATCAGTAAGAAAGCGTTCGGCGGTCAGATCGGGACGGTTCAGGTAACCGCGCGCCACGCCAGCGCCGGCGACGTACAACTCACCCGTCACACCCACGGGCACCGGACGTTGCTGGTCATCGAGCAGATAGATTCGGGCGTTGGCCATCGGCCGACCGATGTGCAGCGGCTGGCCGACTTCGACCCGGCCGGACGTCGCGACCACCGTGGCTTCGGTCGGGCCGTAGTTGTTGATCACCGAGAAGGTCTGTTCACGGCTGAACTGACGCAGCTTGTCGCCACCAATCAGCAAGGTACGCAGGGTCGGATGTTGCAGTTCGCGGCTGAACGCATATTCGGCCACTGGAGTTGGCAGGAAGCTGACCTGCAACGGCTGCGCCCGCCACCAGTCAAGCAGTTCGTCCAGATGCTCGTTGCTCACCGATTCCGGCGGCAGATGCAACGTCGCACCGACGCACAACGCCGGCCAGACTTCCCAGGCCATCGCATCGAAGCCGAACCCGGCCACGCTGGCGGTGTGGCTGCCAGCCTGCAGGTCAAAGGCTTCGGCGTGCCAGTGCACAAGGTTTTCCAGGGTCGCGTGTTCGACCATCACGCCTTTCGGCTGGCCGGTGGAGCCTGAGGTGTAGATCACGTAGGCCAGGTCGTCCGGCGTAAACTCGGCAACCTGCGGATCAGCAACCGACAGGTCTTGCCAGGTCTCATGGGCAAGATCAATCACAGGTACGCCAGCCTGATTCGGCAAAGCTACATCGCGAACCAGTACCACCCTCGGCGCACTGTCGGCCAGCATGTAAGCAATTCGCTCGGGCGGATAAGCCGGGTCGACCGGTACATAAGCGGCGCCTGCCTTGAGGATCGCCAGCAAGCCGACCAGCATGTCCGGGCTGCGTTTGAGACAGATCGCCACTCGTGTCTCGGTAGTGACCCCCAGCCCCTGCAGATGATGGGCCAGGCGATTGGCGCGCTGGTTCAATTGCCTGAACGTCAGGCGCTGCGTGCCCGCCTGAACCGCCACGGCATCCGGCGTCCGCGCAACCTGCGCTTCGAACAGACGATGAACACCTTGCGCTGACGGGTAAACCGCCGTGCTCGCGTTGAAATCGCCAAGCAGCTGCGCGCGCGCCGCCGCTGACAGGACGTTGAGACGTTCAAAGGCCTGTCCGGGGTTGTCAGCCAACGCTGTCGCCAGCTCCGTCAGAGCGCTGTGCATCAGCTCGCAGACCCGCTGCGCCCCCACATGATCCGGGGTCAGCACCGACAGATTGAAGCCATCGCCCCGGTCGTTGATGCTCAAGGTCAGCGGATAATTCGTGCGCCCGTCCTGGGCCAGGAATTCGATGCCTTGCCAGACCGGGTCAACCGTCTGTCGCGCAGCGTCGTGGCCGCTGTGTCGATAGTTGAGTACCGCGCTGAACAGCGGCAAAGGGGCGGCCACGGCGCTGCAACGCTGAGCCAGTGCCAGCGACGCATGCTCATGTCCCAGTAAAGCCGCCAACCGCTCATGAACCGTTCGAACCGCTTCGCTCACACTTTGCCCGGCAACTTCCACGCGCAACGGCAAGGTGTTGATGAACATCCCCAAAGCCCGATCCGCGCCCTCGCCGCCTTGCATCCGCCCCAGCAGCACGGTGCCGAACACCACGTCCCGGCGTCCGGAAGTCGCCGCCAGCACCCGCGCCCAGGCGAGATGAAACAGGCTTGCGACGCTGACCCCGTATTGCCGCGCCTGTCGGCGCAAGTGCCGATTCAATTGCACCGGCAGCGCCAGCGAGTGCTCCTCGATGTTGCGGCCGTCGCCCTGTACGTCCTGCAAGCCGAATGGCAGGGTCGGCTCGTCAATATCACCGAGCATCTCGCGAAAGAAGCTTTCGTGTTCTTCCTCGCTGATGCCTTGGCGAGCCTGATGTACGTAGTTGCGGTAGGGCGCGGCAGGCGGCAAAGACTCAACCTGCCCCGGCAGATACAACTGCATTTCCCGGCGAACCACCTCCAGTGCGGTGTGATCCAGCACGACGTGATGAAACAACAGCACACCTGCCACCCGGTCACGCAGCGGATCTTCGGCATATACCAGACGGATCAGCGGTGCCTGACCGAGGTCGAGGCGATAATCCCGGGCATCGAACCGTGCGCGCAACTGATGGAGGATATCGCCATCCAGCGGACTCAAATCGACCGATTGCACCGCCAGCTCGGCCTCTCGCCATACCACTTGCTGCGGGCTCGGCAATCCTTCCCACACCAGACTGGTGCGCAGGATGTCGTGACGCGCAATCACCTTTTGCAAGGCGTTGGCAAAAGCGCGCAAGCGCTCGACGCTGGCAAAGGCCAGGCATGATTGCAGCAGGTACGGGTCACCCTGCTCCGCGCTCAAGTGGTGATAAAGGATGCCCTCCTGCAACGGCGCCAGCGGATAAATGTCCTGCACGTTGGCGGCGCCGCCCGGCACGCTGGCCACGATCCGGTCGATGCTGGCCTGATCCAGTTCGGTCAGACTCAGCAGCTCCGGGGTGATGTGGGTGCAGTCGGCAGAAATGCGATTGGCCGGCACTTCGATTTCGCGACCGCAGCCCACCGCAGCCGCCAGGGAGGCCAGGGTCGGCTGGCTGAACAGCACGCGCACGTCGGTGTTGAGGCCGATCTGGCGCAGGCGTTCGATCAGACTCACGGCCAGCAACGAGTGGCCACCCAGTTCGAAGAAGTTGTCGTGACGTCCGACCTGCTCCAGTTTCAACACGTCAGCCCAGATCTGCGCCAGCGCGGTTTCCACCGGGCCTTGCGGGGCTTCGTATTCGCGGCTGAGCCAGGCGCTTTGATCCGGCTCCGGCAAGGCCTTGCGGTCGAGTTTGCCGTTGGCGGTCAGGGGCAAGGCGTCGAGGCGCACGTAAGCCGCCGGGATCAGGGCTTGCGGTAGACGAGTTTGCAGATGATTGCGCAGGGCTTCGATATCGGTCGGCGCACACTCGGTGAACCACACCAGCAATTGCCCGTCGCGCACCAGCGCTACTGCGTCCTGCACTGCCGGATGGCTGGCCAGCGCCGCTTCGATTTCCCCCAGTTCAACCCGCACGCCGCGCAGTTTCACCTGATCGTCGTTGCGGCCCAGGTACTCGATATTGCCGTCTACCAGCCAGCGTGCGAGGTCGCCGGTGCGGTACATGCGTCCTTCGCTGAACGGGTCATTCAGGAAGCGCTCGGCGGTCAGATCGGGACGGTTCAGATAACCCCGTGCGACACCGGCGCCGGCGACGTACAACTCCCCCGTCACACCTACTGGCACTGGCCGTTGCTGATCGTCGAGCAGATAGATACGAGCGTTGGCCATCGGCCGGCCGATGTGCAGCGTTTGACCGACTTCAACCGGACCCGAGGTGGCGACCACCGTAGCCTCGGTCGGGCCGTAGTTGTTGATCACCGCGAAACTCTGTTCTCGATTGAACTGACGCAGCTTGTCACCACCGATCAGCAAAGTGCGCAAGGTCGGGTGTTGCAGCTCGCGGCTGAAGGCGTACTCGGCCACCGGGGTTGGCAGGAAACTCACCTGCAACGGCTGCGCTCGCCACCAGTCGAGCAGTTCGTCCAGGTGCTCGTTGCTCACCGATTCCGGAGGCAGGTGCAATGTCGCGCCGACGCACAACGCCGGCCAGACTTCCCAGGCCATCGCATCGAAGCCGAACCCGGCCACGCTGGCGGTGTGACTGCCGGCCTGCAGGTCAAAGGCTTCGGCGTGCCAGTGCACAAGGTTTTCCAGGGTCGCGTGTTCGACCATCACGCCTTTTGGCTGGCCGGTGGAGCCCGAGGTGTAGATCACGTAGGCCAGATGCTCGGGGGTCAGGTCCGGCAACTGTGGATTGCTGTCCTGCAGATGCTGCCAGGCGTCGCTGTCAAGATTGATCACCGGCACGGCACCCAGCAGGTCGCGAGTGGCCGTCTGTGCCAGAACCGCCACCGGATCGCTGTCCTGCAGCAGGTAAGCGATCCGTTCCGCCGGATGTGCCGGATCGACCGGAACATAACCGGCGCCAGCCTTGAGGATCGCCAGCAGCCCGACCAGCATCTGCGGACCCCGCTGCACACAGAGCGCGACGCGATCGTCCGGTTGCACACCGAGGCCGATCAGGTGATGGGCCAGGCGGTTGGCGCGGCGGTTCAACCCGTCGTAGCTCAGGCTTTGCCCGCCCTGCACCACTGCCACAGCGTCAGGTTGGGTCGCCGCTCGCGCTTCAAACAATTGGTGCACCACATGGCCGTGGGCAAAGTCGCGACCGGTGACATTGAAACCGACCAGCACGCGCTGGCGTTCGGCCGCCGACAGAATCGACACCTGATTCAATGGCGCATGCCGATCCTGTTCCAGCGCGCTCAGCACATTGTGCAGTGCCGTTTGCAGGTAATCGCAGACCCGCGCGCCATCCACTTCGGGCACTGCCTGCACAGAAAGCCGGAAGCCCTGTCCAAGGTCGTCGACGCTGACCACCAGCGGATAGTTGCTGCGCTCACGAGAATCAAGAATCCGGATGCCTTCCCAGCCCGGCGTCGCCGTCTGTTGCGCGCTGTGGCGATAGTTGAGCAAGGTATTGAACAGCGGTTGCGAACCCGTCACGCCACTGCAACGTTGAGCCAGCATCAGCGGCGCTTGCTCATGCACCAGCAGTTGCGCCAGACGCTCGTGGGTCGCCCTGACACCCGCCTCCACCGCCGTGGCCCCTACATTGACCCTTAACGGCAGGGTGTTGATGAACATGCCCAACGAACGATCGGCGCCCTCGCCACCCTGCATGCGCCCCAGCAACACCGTGCCGAATACCACTTCCTCGCGCCCGCAGACCTGTGCAAGTACCTGACCCCAGGCCTGATGCACCAGACTCGCAACACTGATGCCCAGCGTGCGGGCCTGTTTGCGCAGGCGCCCGGCAAGATGCTCATCCAGTGCCAATTCGCTGTCCACGATGTTTGTGCCATCGCCGAGTACGTCCCGCAAGCCAAACGCCAGGGTCGGTTCGACGATGTCGCCGAGCATCTCGCGAAAGAACGCTTCATGGGCCTCGGCATTCGAACCGAGACGGGCCTGAGCGACATAGTTGCGGTATTGCACGGGGGGCGGCAGCACGCCGACTTGCCCGTCAAGGGCGTCGCTCATCTCGGCCACCAACACCTCAAGCGCGGTGTGATCGAGCACGATGTGGTGCAACAGCAGGATCCCGACCCAGCGGTTTTGCAAAGGGTCCTCGGTGTAGGCGAAGCGCATCAACGGCGCACGCTGCAAGTCCAGGCGATAGTGTCGCGGATCGAAGCGCGCCTGCATTTGCTGCAACACATCACCGTCCTGCGGATCGGCATCCACCCGCTCCAGTGCCAGCGGCGCCGAACGCCACACCACTTGCACTGGCTCGTCGAGGTTTTCCCTGACCACGCTGGTACGCAGGATGTCGTGCCGGGCGATGACACTGTTCAACGCGCGAACGAACGCCTTGATCTGCGCCAGTCCGTCGAAGGCGAACTGCGCTTGCAGCACGTACGGGTCACCGTCGGCAATGGCCAGATGGTGATAGAGGATGCCCGCCTGCAACGGTGCCAGGGCATAGATGTCCTGCACGTTGTCGATACCGCCCTCGACGGTCTCGACGATACGGTCGATGGCCGCTTGATCCAGCGTGGCCAGCGGCAGCATGTCCGGGGTGATGCGGGTGCAACCGGGTTCGATGCGGTTGGCCGGCACGCTGACCGTGGCGTCCCCTCCCAGCGTCGCGGCGAGTGCCGCCACGCTTGGCTGGCCGAACAGCACACGGACGTCGCACTGCATGTTTTGCTGGCGCATGCGCTCGATCAGCTTCACCGCCAGCAGCGAATGCCCGCCCAGTTCGAAGAAATTGTCATGTCTGCCCACCCGGTCCAATCCGAGCAAGGTCTGCCAGATCACAGCGATGCGGGTTTCGATTTCGCCAAGCGGTGCTTCAAACGCCCGCCGGGCGAAGGCTTCGTTGTCCGGCTGCGGCAACGCCCGGCGATCGAGTTTGCCGTTGGCCGTCAGCGGGAAGGCATCGAGACGCACGAACGCGCCCGGCACCATATGCTCGGCCAGCGATGCCAGCAGGTGATCGCGCAATTGCGCAACGCTCGGTTCGACACCTTCGGCGGCCAGCCAGTAGGCCACCAGACGCGTATCGCCAGGACTGTCCTCGCGGGCGATCACCAGCGCATCGCGCACACCGTCGCAGGAGGCAAGACGTGCCTGGATCTCGCCAAGCTCGATACGAAAACCACGGATTTTCACCTGATCGTCGTTGCGTCCCAGGTATTCGAGTTCGCCGTCCACCGTCCAGCGTGCCAGATCGCCGGTCTTGTACAAACGCGCTTCGGCATGCCCGCTGAACGGGTCGGCGATGAAGCGCTCGGCGGTCAACGCCTCACGGTTCAGATAACCACGGGCAACCCCGGAGCCACCCACATACAACTCACCGGTCACCCCGGCTGGCACGGGTTCTCGCCGAGCATCGAGGACGTATAGCTGCAGGTCGGGAATGCGCACGCCGATCGGGCTGCTGGCGGTCAGTTGCGCGTCTGCCACCACCAGCGGGCGATAGGTCACATGCACCGTGGTTTCGGTGATGCCGTACATGTTCACCAGCCGGGTGCCAGCGTTGCCGATCCGCGCGTACCAGGGTTTGAGTGATCCTGGCTCCAGCGCCTCACCACCAAAAATCACCTCGCGCAGCGAATGCTGCAACGGGCTGCGGCCCTGGGCGGCGACCAACTGGCGGAAAGCGCTCGGCGTCTGGTTGAGTACGGTGACACCCGTGCGGCAGAGCAACGCATAACACTCGTCCGGCGAGCGACTGATGTGTTGCGGCACCACCAGCAACTGACCGCCGTAAGCCAGCGCGCCCCAGATTTCCCAGACCGAGAAGTCAAAGGCAAACGAGTGGAACAACGCCCAGACGTCTTGCGCATTGAACCGGAACCAATCGTGGGTCGCGCCAAACAGGCGGGCCACGTTGCGATGCTCGACCATCACGCCTTTGGGCAGCCCGGTGGAGCCAGAGGTGTAGATCACGTAGGCCAGATGCGCCGGATTCAAGTCCGAGATCTGCGGGTTGAATTCAGGTTCGGTCTGCAAATCGTCGTTATCGAGGTCGATCTGCGGCACGGATAGCCCGGCAATCCGATCCAGAGTCGCGGCCTGCATCAGCACCGCCACCGGCGCACTGTCTTGCAAAGTGAAGGTGATGCGCTCCAGCGGATAAGCCGGATCGATCGGCACATATCCGGCGCCCGCCTTGAGCACGCCGAGCAGGCCGACGATCATTTGCGGGCCGCGTTCGACGCAGATCGCTACCCGGTCATCCGGACGAATGCCAAGGGCGAGCAAACGATGGGCCACCTGGTTGGCCTGTCGGTTGAGTGCTCCATAGCTGTAAGTACGGCCCTCGAACAGCAACGCGACTGCCTCGGGCCGAGTGTGCGCATGCGCTTCGAATTGCTGATGGATCAAAGGCGTGTCGGGAAACGTCGCCTTCGGTGAATTGACGCCATACAGCCAGTGCTCACGCTCGGCGGGCGGCAGGATGTTGAGGCTGTGCAATGCGGCTTGCGGGTTGTTCTGCAACGCATCGACGAGACTTGCCAGTGCCGTGCGCAGGTAACCGGCGATGCGTGAGGCGCCAAGCGTCACATCGGCCAGTACCGTGATGCGCAGGTCCTGACCGAGGTCATCGATGTTGACGGTCAGCGGGTAATTGGTGCGCTCGCGGGCACCCAACACGTGCACCCCCGGCGACAGCTCGATCACTTCGGCGACTTCCTCCACACTGCTGTGGCGGTAGTTGAGCATGGCGCTGAACAGCGGCGTCGGTACCGCCACGGCGCTGCAACGCTGGGCCAGTGCCAGGGACGCCTGCTCATGGGCGAGCAGCGCGGTCAGGCGCCGGTGCGTCGCCAGCACGCCGTCATGAACGCTCGACGCGCCGACATCCACCCGCAAAGGCAAGGTATTGATGAACATCCCCAAGGCCTGTTCGACACCGTCGGCCGCGTTCATCCGTCCCAACAGAACGGTGCCGAACACCACCGCCGAGCGCCCGCACAGCTGACCCAGCACCCGCGCCATGGCCAGGTGCATCAGGCTCGCCACGCTCACCCCCGATTGTCGCGCGTGGGTACGCAGGCGCTGGCTCAGATCGCTGTCGAGCATGCACGAGACTTCCTCGATGCCCTGCCCGTCACCTTGTACATCGTGCAAGCCACCGGGCAGTGTCGGCTCGTCGATTTCGCCGAGCATCTCGCGGAAAAAGTCTTGATGCGCTTGCTCATCCGACCCCAGACGTGCCCTCGCCAGGTGGTCGCGAAACGGCACCGCCCTCGCGACTTCGGCATCGCGGCCGGACAGGTAGGCCTGAATTTCCCGGCGCACCACATCGAGCGCGACGTGATCCATGATCATGTGATGGAACAGCAACAATGCGACCACCCGGTCGTTGACCGGATCCTCGGCGAACACCAGCCGCAGCAACGGGGCCTGTTGCAGGTCGAGGCGGAAATATTGTGGGTCGTGGCGTGCCAGCAATTGCGCGAGTACATCCTCACGGTCATTCAGATTGACTTCCTCACAGACCAGCGGGGCTTCACGCCAGACCACCTGCACAGGTTCGTCCAGATGCTCCCAGAGGATGGAGGTGCGCAAAATGTCATGGCGCTCGATCACCCGACGCAACGCTTCGGTGAATGCCTCCAGCCGTTCGCGACTGTCGAACGTGAACCGCGCCTGCGACACATAGGGATCACCCTCGGGGGCGGAAAGGTAGTGATAAAGCAGCCCCTCCTGCAGCGGAGCCAGCGGATAGATGTCCTGCACATTCGCCACGCCGCCCGGCACGGTGGCGACGATGCGGTCGATAGCCGGCTGATCCAGTTGCACCAGCGGCAGCATGTCCGGGGTGATGCGCAACGCCGGGCTCGACCAGTCGCCGCCGTGGCTCGCCACCAGTTCCAGCAACTGCGCCTTGTGTTTGGCGAGGCTGTCCCACAACGCATCGTCCAGTGCGTCGTCATCGCCCAGAATGACCAGGTCTTCATCGTCCTGTTGAAGGCGGATCGCATGGGTGGAAATAACAGCCATCAGCTCGCGAAATTGCATGGGGGTAACCTGCTGTAAATTCGGGAAAAAGGAGCGCGCAGCGGCGAGTCCGTACGGCGGCGCGCAGCCTGGAAAAGCTAAAACATCGGGGCTTGGGTGTCTGACATGGGAAGCGGGGACAAGACCCGTGACCGGCCAGTCATGGCGTCGATCCGCGGGAACCGCGAATCGACGCCGGTGTCGGCTCAGAGCCGGCGTTTGCGGTTGAGCGTCGGTATGGTGGTTGGTGGGACTTCCACCTGTTTTGCCTGGTCCGAGGTTTGCGCCGCCAGCGCGGCCAGAGTCGGCTGGCTGAACAGCGTTCGCGCATCGACGTGTAGCCCGGCCTGACGCATGCGCGCCACCAGGCTGACCGCCAGCAACGAATGCCCGCCGAGTTCAAAGAAGTGATCGTTGCGCCCGACCTGCTCCAGTTGCAGCACTTCGGCCCAGATCTGCGCCAGCCGGATTTCGACTTCGCCCTCGGGCGCCTCGTAGCGGCGACTGAGCACCGCCTCAGCCCCCGGTGCCGGCAAGGCTTTGCGGTCAACCTTGCCGTTCGGGGTCAGGGGCAATGCGTCGAGTTTTACGTAAGCACCCGGTGCCATGTACTCCGGCAAACGCTCGAGCACATGGGCGCGCAAGGTTTCGATGGGGGGCGCGTCGAAGCCTTCGCGCACGGTGAAATACGCCACCAGCCGCTCGTCCCGCACCAGCACTACCGCTTCACGCACGGCGGGATGCTCGATCAGCCGTGCTTCGATTTCCCCCGGTTCCAGACGCAGGCCGCGCAGCTTGATCTGGAAGTCGTTGCGACCGAGGAATTCGAGGTTGCCGTCCGCCCGGTAGCGCACCAGATCGCCGGTGCGATACAGGCGATCACCGGCCACGAACGGGCTGTCGATGAAGCGTTCGGCCTGCATCTCCGGCAAGCCCAGATACCCCCGCGCGACCCCGACCCCGCCGATGTGCAGGTGACCGCTGACACCGAATGGCACCGGTTGATCGTGGGCGTCCAGCACGTAGAGCCGGGTGTTGCAAATGGCCCTGCCAATCGGTAGCACGGAGTCGGGTACAGGCATGTACGGTTCCAGCGTCCATGCGGAGCTGTCGACCGTGGCTTCGGTTGGACCATAGACATTGTGCAAGCGCACCCATGGCAGTTTTTTGCGCACCGCTTGGGCCAGTGCAGCGGTGAGTTCGCCACCCCCACAAAACACATCAGTGAGAGTGGTGCACTGACTGACATCGTCCAACTCAAGAAACTGTTGTAACAGCGCCGGGACGAATTTGACCACGCTGATCTGCTGCTCGCCGATCGCTTGCGCCAGATAGGCCGGTTCACGATGGCCGCCGGGACGTGCCAGAACCAGTCGCATACCGACTGTCAGCGGCCAGAAAAACTCCCACACTGAGCCATCGAAACTGAACGGTGCTTTCTGCAACAACGCACCATGCGTCCTCGGGGGACTGATCTGCGACCCCCAATGCACCAGATTGCATAACCCCCGATGTTCGATCATCACGCCCTTCGGCGTGCCGGTGGAGCCCGAGGTGTAGATCATGTAGGCCAGGTTTGAAGCGCTCAAACCCGGTACTTGCAGGTTTTCAGTCGATCCGCCCTGCCAGGTGCAGCGGTCGAAATCGATGACCGGCACACCCGGATCGTCCAACAGATTGCGGGTGGCCTCATGCACCAGCACCGCCACCGGCGCGCTGTCCTGCAGCATGTAATGCAGGCGTTCCAGCGGATAGTCGGGATCCAGCGGCACATACGCACCGCCGGCCTTGAGAATGCCGAGCAAGCCGATCACCAGATCCAGGCTGCGTTCGACACAGATCGCCACTCGTGAATCGGGCTGCACGCCTTGCTCGCGCAGATGATGCGCCAGACGGTTGGCCTGTTCGTTCAGTTGTCGATAGGTCAGTTGCTGCTCGCCAGCCTGCAATGCGATGGTGTCGGGTCTGCGCTGTACTTGTTGCTCGAACAACACCTGAAGCGGCTGATCGAGCGGACAATCGACTTCGCTGGCATTGAACTCGACCAGCAGTTGTTCAAGCTCCGCCGCCGGCAGGATCGGCAAGCGATTCAGCGGCTGTTGCGGGGTTTGCTCAAGGGCATCGACCAGTGCCTGCAACGCGCTTTGCACGTAGTCGCCGATGCGCTGCGCACCGATGCTCATCAGGGTTCGCGTGGTGATCTGCAAAGCGCTGCCCAGATCATCGACGCTCAGGGTCATCGGGTAGTTGGTGCGCTCTTCGTTCTCCAGGGTCTGAATGCCTTGCCAGGCTGGCTCCGACGCCGATTCCTGCGCCTCAAGGTCGGTGTGCCGATAGTTGAGCAACGCACTGAACAGCGGTGCCGGTGACGCAACCCCGCTGCAACGCTGGGCCAGCGCCAGTGACGCATGTTCGTGCCCGAGCAAATCGGTCAGTCGGGCGTGGGTGAGC
The DNA here is from genome assembly GCF_059424205.1 of Pseudomonas sp. GW456-12-1-14-TSB6. Taxonomy (NCBI): domain Bacteria; kingdom Pseudomonadati; phylum Pseudomonadota; class Gammaproteobacteria; order Pseudomonadales; family Pseudomonadaceae; genus Pseudomonas; species Pseudomonas sp. GW456-12-1-14-TSB6. The sequence continues at coordinate 110,605 of NZ_JBWKZE010000016.1, read as the reverse complement.
AGCACCGCATCGCGCGCGCCACGGTCCATGTCCACCCGCAATGGCAAGGTGTTGATGAACACCCCGAGCGCCCGATCCGCGCCCTCGCCGCCTTGCATCCGGCCCATAAAAACGCTGCCAAACACCACGTGTTCCTGCCCCGAGGTCGCCGCCAGCACCTGCGCCCAGGCCAGGTGAATCAGGCTGGCCACGCTGACGCCGGCCTGCCGCGCCTGAAGACGCAAGCGCCGATCCAGTTCAGGCGCAAGCGTTCGCACGGCTTCGTCGATACCGCGACCGTCGCCCTGCACATCCTGCAAGCCGAACGGCAAGGTCGGCTCGTCGATGTCGGCGAGCATCTCGCGGAAGAACGCTTCGTGTTCCTGCTCGCTGACACCGAATCGGGTCTGGGCCACGTAATTGCGATACGGCACCGCTGGCGGCAGCGGTTCGCGCTGCCCAAGCAAATTGGCGCGCATTTCATGACGCAGGACTTCCAGCGCGATGTGATCCAGCGCCAGGTGATGAAACAACAGAATCGCCACGATCCGCCCGTGGGCCGGGTCGCGCGCATACATCAGCCGGATCAGCGGCGCCTGACTGACATCGATGCGATACCGCCGGGCATCGAAGCGCTCATGCAGTTGCGCGAGGACATCGCCCTCGACCGGATCAAGATTGACTTCCTGTACCGGCAACTCGGCTTCGCGCCAGACCACCTGCACCGGAGTGGTCAAACCTTCCCAGACCACCGCAGTGCGCAGAATATCGTGGCGCGCCATGACCTGACGCAGCGCCGCCGCATAGGCCTCGACCCGCTCGACGCTGTCGAACGCCAGCTGCGACTGCAGCAGGTACGGATCACCCTGTGCGGCGGTGATGTGGTGATAAAGGATGCCTTCCTGCAACGGCGCCAGCGGATAAATGTCCTGCACGTTGGCCGCCCCACCCGGCACCGTGGCGATGATCCGGTCGAGGGTTGCCTGATCCAGTTGCACCAACGGCAACAGATCCGGGGTGATCTGCGTGCAACCTGGCGCAATACGGTTGGCCGGCACTTCGATCTCGCGACCAGTGCCCACCGATGCGGCCAGTGCCGCCAGCGTCGGCTGGCCAAACAGCACGCGCACATCGCTGCTCATCCCCAGCTGACGCATGCGTTCGATCAGGTTGACCGCCAGCAGCGAGTGCCCGCCCAGTTCGAAAAAGTGATCGTGACGCCCGACATTTTCGACTTGCAGCACCTCGGCCCAGATCTGCGCCAGGAGGATTTCGACGTCGCCTTGCGGGGCTTCATATTCGCGGCGGATCAACGCCTCCGGCCCCGGCGCCGGCAACGCCTGGCGATCCAGTTTGCCGTTGGCCGTCAGCGGCAACGCCGTCAAGCGCACATAGGCCGATGGCAGCATCGCGCTGGGCAGACGGGTCTTGAGGTGAGCATGCAGCTGCGTGATATCCAGCGGCTGGCGTTCGGTGAACCAGGCCAGCAACTGTCCGTCGCGCACCTGCACCACCGCATCGCGCACCGACTCATGGCTGCTCAACGCCGCTTCGATTTCGCCGGGCTCGATGCGCACGCCACGGATTTTCACCTGATCGTCGTTGCGGCCCAGGTACTCGAGGGTGCCGTCCGGGCGCCAGCGTGCGAGGTCGCCGGTGCGGTACATCCGGGCGTTGGGCTGGCGGCTGAAAGGATCGTCGAGAAAGCGTTCGGCGGTCAGCTCCGGCCGGTTGAAGTAACCCCGCGCCACCCCGGCGCCTCCGACGTACAGTTCACCGGCCACGCCAATCGGCACCGGGCGTTGTCGGTCATCCAGCAGATAGGCCGTGGCATTGCTCACGGGTTTGCCGATGTGCAGCGTCCGACCCGGTTCGATTCGCCCCGAGGTCGCGACCACTGTCGCTTCGGTCGGGCCGTAGTTGTTGATCACCGCGAACGTCTGCTGGCGATTGAACTGGCGCAGGCGATCGCCGCCGATCAGCAGTGTGCGCAGGGTCGGGTGTTCGAGGTGACGGCTGAAGGCGTACTCGGCAATCGGGGTCGGCAGGAAACTCACGTCCAGCGGTTGCGCACGCCACCAGTCGAGCAGCGCGTCGATGTCTTCGCCGCCATCACGGGACGGCGCCAGGTGCAGGGTCGCGCCGGCACACAGCGCCGGCCAGACTTCCCAGGCCATGGCGTCGAAACCGAAGCCGGCGAGGCTTGACGTGTGGCAACCGGCGCTCAGGTCAAAGGCCGTGCAATGCCAGTCGACCAGGTTCGATAACGTGTGATGTTCGACCATCACGCCTTTGGGCTGGCCGGTAGAACCGGAGGTGTAGATCACGTAGGCCAGATGTGCAGTGGTCAGCCCCGAAACGTCAGGGTTGAGATCGTTGATCGGCCAGCCGCGCGAATCGATTTCAATCACCGGCACGTCGAGCATCGGCAAACGCTCGCGCAGATCGTGCTGGGTCAGGACCACGGCCGGAGCACTGTCGCGCAATAAATAGCTCAGCCGTTCCGCAGGATGAGCCGGATCGACCGGCACATAACCGGCGCCGGACTTGAGAATCGCCAGCAGCGCGACCAGCGTGTCCAGCCCTCGGCGCGCGACCAGCGCCACGCGGGCGTCGGGTCGAACGCCAAGCCCGATCAAATGATGGGCCAGGGCGTTGGCCTGTCGGTTCAGCTCGGCATAGGTCAGCCGCTGTCCCTGAAGTTCGACCGCTACCGCATCCGGGCGTGTCGCCACTTGCGCTTCGATGCGCTGGTGGATGGTCAGGTTTTGAGGGTATTGCGCGCGTGTGTCATTCCATTGTTGCAGCAACGCCGTTTCGGCCGGCAGGCTCAGGCTGAAATCGCCCACCGCCAGCGCGGGTTCTTCAAGCCCCTGCTCCAGCACCCACAGCAAGCGCCCGCTCAGCGCCGCGATTTCATCGGCGTCAAAGTAGGCCTCGTTGTACACCATGTACAAACTGTCCTCGTAGTCGCCACGGCTGCTCAGCAGGTGCACCGACAACGGCGTGCCCTCTTCGTGGTTCGACACTTTGACCACCCGCCCCTGCGCCTCGCCGTAGCGGTATTCATGCACATCGCGCTCATAGGACACGGTCACTTCGAACAACTGCGAGCGATCCTCGCGCAGCAAGCCGAGGGCACGGTTCATTTCGCTCAAGGGAAAACGCTGATGGCGAAAGTCTTTTTTCAACTCGTCGTGAATCGCCTTGACCAGCGTCTTGAATGACAACTCGCGGCCAAACCCCATGCGCACCGCGCTGACCTGGGTGAACAGCCCCAGGGTCGATTTGAACCGGGCGCCGGAGCGGTTGAGCAGCGGCACGCCCACCACCCATTCGTCACGCTGGGCGCTGCGGCTGAAATACACATGGATCGCTGCCAGCAGCACATGAAACGCCGATGCGCCGTACTCCCGGGCCACCTGTTTCATGCGTTCGTGCAAGCGAGCCGGAAACACTTGCGAGAAAATCCGGGTCGGTGCCGCAGCACTGGCAAAGCGCTCTTGATAACGCGGCAGCAACAGAGGCTCGGGCCGATGTTGGTATTTGTCCAGCCAATACGCCCGGTCACGGGCGTAACGGTCGGACTGAAAATACCGCGCATCGTCACGGATGAAATCGACATAGGACGGCGCCGAATCGGGCGGCAATTGCCCGAGCGCCAGCGCGTTGTAGATCTCGTCGAGGGATTTGAGCATCTCGCCGAAACCCCAGCCATCGACGATCAGGTGGTGGGCCTGGAGTGACAGCCAATGACGGTCGTCATCGAGCCAGAGCAGACGAAACCGGAACAACGGCCCGCCATCCAGCGTAAACAGTTGCTCGATGTTTTCCTGCGTCAGTTGGCGCGCTGCGGCGTATGGATCGGGATGGCTGCGTAAATCGTGTACCGGCATCGGCACCGGCATGGACCGGGCAAAACGTTGCAACGGCAGCCCATCCTCGCCGGCCCCCGGCAGCAGGCTGGTGCGCATCGCGTCATGCCGGGCCACGAGCCCTTCAAGCGCCGCCTGCATCAGCGCCGGATCCAGCGGCCCGGTCAGTTCGACATAGCCACCGATGTTGTACATCGGCGAGTTCCCCTGACGCAGTTGATCAAGCCAGATGTCGCGCTGGGCGGCAGTCAGCGGAAAGGCCTCGGAAATCGCGGACAGACCGTCCGCCGCATCGGCAGCAAATTGGTTCATAAGATCCATCTCACGTGATTTGGCGCGTATTCAAGCATCGGCCCCGAAATCCGCGTGACACGTAAAACCCGGACAGCACTCCCCACTTTGTACAGTTGTGCGAACCAACAGGGCCTGAGAAGTCAGCTAATCCCCTAAAAGTTCGGAAAGAAATGACTGAAAATCCTGTAGGACAATCGCCACACTCGACTACCCGTTAGTGCCCCGCAATGGCGGGGCACCGCGGTCCGAGCCCCGGAATCCGGGGTTCGTACTAGATCGTACAGTCATAGACTACGAGTCCGTACACATTGATCTGACAGAAACGTGACGCCATTTTTTCGGAAATGGTGGCACTTTGTGTCCCTGTTTTCCCCTACAGACGTAGGACAAATGCATAGGCTTAAATCCCGTTCCAGATCGATTTTCAGGAGAAACAACTGGGTGGGCGTTTCACGGGTGCATGCACGGCAGACGATTCGGCAATGGCTCTAAATCAAGGATGACAAGGATATGAACCTGACCGGCAGTCTTCGCAACATGGAAAATCCGCACTTTTACTGGCAACTGGGAGAACTGATCGCCAGCACCGGCAACGAGCGTTTTGCCACCAACATGTTCCAGCTGGTCGACAACCTCGTTCCGGTCAATCGCGTCGATCTCAGTGAGTGGACCCTGGACGAACGGGAGTCCAGTGTGGTCGAGATCAGGGCATTGGGCAGCGCCGGTTTGCCGGACACCTTCCCGCCCCCGGCCCCGTTGCAGCACCCGGACGACCACCCGCTGCTGCAACAGATGATCGAGATGAACGACTCGCTATTGATTCAATTGAAAGCCTCGCTCCAGCATCGACACCCGCACCACAGCGTCCACCAATGCAATCTGGTGTCCCGCACGTCCAACCGCCGTTGCGTCATTTCGTTCTACCGTCCCCACACGCATCGGGTGTTTTCCCTGCCGGAGCTGTCGTTTCTCAAGCGCCTGTCCGACACCCTGTTGCCCTTGATCGAGCGCCACGCGCACATCAGTCGACAAGCCATCGCCCGCCAACCCCGCGCGCCACAAGCCGATCAACCCCAGACGCCGTTGCAACAGGTGTTCGACGAACGCCTGGCGTTGGGTGACATCACCTTGTCGGTGCGTGAGAAAGAGGTCTGTCTGGGCCTGCTGACCGGCGGCACCGTGCCGCAGATGGCGGAAAAGTTGCGGGTCAAGAACAGCTCGATAGAGACCTACCTCAAACGTGCGGCCGCCAAGCTCGGGGTCAGCGGGCGACACGGTCTGGCGAAATGGATGGCCGGGGCCTGATCCGGCATTTTTCTCATTCCGGGCGCCCGGCGTCCGCCCTCATTCGTGAACGAGGCTGTTTGATGTTCAGGTTGCCGATTTCCCTGCTGTCCGCTGCGCTGCTGGGCGGTTGTTCGTTGATCCCCGATTACCAGCGACCGGCATCGCCGAGTGCCGCGCAGTATCCGCAAGGTCCCGCGTATGCCGCGCAATCCCCGGTCACACCCCGCGCCGAGGACTGGCGCGCACTGTTCAATGACCCGGCGTTGCAGCAATTGATTGAAAGCGCGCTGGTCAACAACCGCGATCTGCGGGTGGCCGCGCTGAATGTCGAGGCGTTTCAGGCGCAATACCGCATCCAGCGCGCCGATCTGCTGCCGGCGGTCTCGGCCAATGCCAACCAACTGCGTCAGCGGGTGCCGTCCAGCGTGACCCGAACCCAAGCGGCGATCACCTCGACCTACTCGGTGAATCTGGGCATCAGCGCCTATGAACTGGACTTCTTCGGCCGGGTGCGCAGCCTCAGCGAGCAGGCGCTGCTGACCTGGCTGTCCACCGAAGAGGCCCGGCGCAGTGCGCAATTGAGTCTGGTGGCCAATGTCGCCAACGCTTACCTGACCTGGCGCGCCGATCAGGAGTTGCTGGTGCTGGCCCGGGAAACGCTGGCCGCCGACGAACGAAGCCTGCACCTGACCACCCGCAACCGCGAGGCCGGCAAATCCTCGGCGCTGGACCAGATTCAGGCGCAGACCAGCGTCGACAGCACCCGCGCAAGCCTCGCTCGTTATCAGCGTCAGGTCGCCCAGGACTTGAACAGCCTGACGTTGCTGGTGGGTGCGCCGGTGCCCGAGCACCTTCCGGCGCGTCCGCTGGACAGCGACCTGGTGGCATCCGTGCCGGCCGGGTTGCCGTCCGATCTGCTGCAACGTCGGCCGGACATTCTCCAGGCCGAATACAAGCTGCGCGCTGCCAATGCCAACATCGGCGCGGCGCGGGCGGCGTTTTTCCCGAGTGTCAGCCTGACCGCCAATGCCGGGACATCCAGCCGCGATCTGTCCGGGCTGTTCAAGGGCGGCTCCGGTGCCTGGACATTCCAGCCGCAGATCAACCTGCCGATCTTCAACGCCGGCAGTCTGCGCGCCAGCCTGGACTACGCGAAGCTGCAAAAAGACATCAGCGTCGCCGAGTACGAAAAGACCATTCAGACGGCATTCAAGGAAGTATCCGACGGCCTCGCGGCGCGCCAGACCTACGGACAACAGCTCCAGGCCCAGCGCGATCTGGTGCAGGCGACCCAGGATTATTACGACATGGCGCAGCATCGCTATCGCAGCGGCGTCGACAGCAGCCTGACGTTCCTCGATGCCCAGCGTTCGTTGTTCAGTTCTCAGCAAGGGCTGATTACCGATCGGTTGGCGCAGCTGGTGGCGCAAGTGAATCTGTACACCGCGCTGGGCGGCGGCTGGAGCCCGGTCGAGTCGCCACCGCCAGCACCTTGAGTCATGTTTTCTTACACCTTTTGTCGCCTGTTCCGACATTGACAGGTGATCAAAAACCGACCTGCCGGATCATTTTGGTATCATGCGCCGCTTTTACGGTTAACCCCCCGCCTGTCCTGCCGACCGGCGGGCTCCAAAGGGCGGTATGAAATGACGGCTTTGTTGACTCGCCGCAAGGTGCTTGCGGGAATGGGCGTACTCGGTCTCGGCCTGCTCGCCGGCTGCGACACCCGCGGCGAACTGTCGTACAAGTACGGCAAGGATCTGAGCGACAAGATCCTCGGACGCACCTTCAAGCTCAAGGACACCGAAGGCAACACCGTGACGCTGTCGAGCTTTCGCGGTCTGATGCCGATGATTTTCTTCGGCTTCACCCAGTGCCCGGCGATCTGCCCGACGACGCTGGCCCGCGCCGCGAAAATCAAGAAGCTGATGGGCAAGGACGGTGACATCCTGCAAGTGGTGTTCATCACCCTCGACCCGGAACGCGACACCCCGGAAATCCTCGACGCCTACGTCAAGACCTTCGACCCGAGCTTCGTCGCGCTGTACGGCACCCTCGAAGAAACCAAGGCCACCGCCAAGGAATTCGACGTTTTCTACGAAAAAGTCCCGGCCGGCGACACCTATACCCTCTCCCACACCGCCACCAGCTATGTCTACGACACCCGGGGCACGTTGCGTGTGGGCCTGTCTCAATCGCTTTCTGCACAAGAGTGCACGGAAGATTTGCTTACCGTCATGGAGGTCTGCTGATGAACCCTTTTCTGAACCACATCAAACGTGCCGCACTGGGCCTGTCCCTGCTGGGCCTGGCGTTCCAGGTATCGGCGCAGACCAGGGTCGACGACGCCTGGGTGCGTGCGACCGTGCCGAACCAGTCGGCCAGCGGCGCGTTCATGAGCGTCACCGCCGACAGCGACAGCAAGCTGCTCAGCGTTGCTTCGCCGGCGGCCAAGGACGTGCAGATTCATGAGATGACCATGAAAAACGACGTGATGAGCATGGGCCCGGTGAAATCGGTCGACCTGCCGGCGGGCAAAGCCGTCAACTTCGATCCGAATGGCTACCACGTGATGCTGATGGGCCTGACCGCTCAACTGAAGGAAGGCGACAGCGTCCCGCTGACCCTGACTATCGAAAACGCCAAGGGCGAAAAGGAAACCGTGGAAGTGAAAGCGCCGGTCAAGGCGCTGACCATGGAAGGCCACGATCACAGCAAGATGCATTGATCGCTGACTGACAGATTTACGGCCTCAAAAAACAAAAGGGGCGGCATGATCGATGATCATGCCGCCCCTTTTGCATCCGGATGTCAGACCAGTTTCAATTCGACCTCTATATTGTTGCGCGTGGCCTTGGAGTACGGGCACACCTGATGCGCCGCATCCACCAGCTGCTGCGCCGCGCCGCGCTCCATGCCCGGCAGGCTTACATTGAGTCGCGCCTGCAACAGATAACCTCCCGAGTTGGTACCCAGGTCCACTTCGGCATCCACCGCCAGGTCCGCTGGCAGGCTGATTTTCTGCTGCCCCGCCACCGCTTTCATCGCACCGATGAAACACGCCGACCAGCCTGCCGCGAACAATTGTTCCGGATTGGTCCCGCCGCCACTGGAACCGGGCGACGACAGTTTTACGTCGAGGATCCCGTCGGAACTGCGCGAGGCGCCGTCACGTCCGCCGGTGGTGTGGGTTTTCGCGGTGTAGAGGACTTTTTCGATCTGACTCATGGCGTTCTCCTGAATGAATAACAGCAGATTGTTCACTCGGCGCCTCTCCCCGCAGCCTTGAGGTGCGCCACCGGTTTCACACAGCCCTCTCACTATAGACGTGGGTTTGTCGCTTACCCGGTCGGCGGACGTGCGGGTTGTTCAGAAATGACGGCCGTTCAACTCCCCGCCCCACCATGCGCCTCTTCAAAGAAATAATCCTTCCAGCTGTCCGCCTTGTTTTTCAGCACGCCCAGCTCCTGCAATTTCTCGGCATAGATAAAGGTGCGCTGCGGCACCACGGTGAAATCGATTTCCGGATCGGTGACGATTTTCTCGACCAGCGCCAGCGGCAGCTTTGACTGTTCAACCCGAATGTAGGCCTGAGCCGCCGCAGGCTTGTCGGCCTTGATGATTTTCGCGGCCTCGGCCAGCGCGTCGTAGAACGCCTTGTAGGTTTTCGGGTTTTCGTCGTGGAATTTTTCCGTGGTGTAGAGCACGTTGAACGTGGCCTGGCCGCCGAGCACGTCGTAGGAACTCAGCACTTTATGCACGTTGGGATTCTGCAACGCCTGGTACTGGAACGGCGGGCTGGAGAAATGCGCGTTGATTTCCGAGCCGCCGGCGATCAGTGCAGCCGTCGCATCCGGGTGCGGCAGGCTGACGGAGATGTCGTCGAATTTCTTGTATTGGTCATTGCCGAATTCCTTGGCCGTTTCGATCTGCAGCGTGCGCGACTGGAAGCCCACACCCGCCGCCGGAACGGCGATGCGATCCTTGTCGCTGAAGTCCTTGAGGGTTTTCACGTTCGGGTTATTGGTCAGCAGGTAGTTGGGCATCGAACCCAGCGAAGCGATGGCCTTGACGTTCTGCTTGCCCTTGGTGCGATCCCACACGGTGAGCATCGGCGGCACGCCCGCCGAGACCACGTCCAGCGATCCGGTGAGCAGCGCTTCATTCATGGCGGTGGCGCCGGAAATGCTGTTCCAGTCGACCTTGATGTCCAGGCCCTGGGCCTTGCCATGCTTCTCGATCAAGTGCTGATCGCGCACCACATCCAGAATCAGATAACCGATGCCGAATTGCTGGGCGATGCTGATCTTGCCTTCGGCTTGTGCAGTGTTACCGAGCAATGCGCCGGCCAGCGAGGCCGCCAGCAGCGTCAGTGCAGAACGTTTGAACGGTAGGGCCATGACAACCTCGCAACGATTTATAGAGAAATCTGTGAGGCCGGACTTTATCGCTATAAAAAACGAAATTTAAATACCGTTATCGCATATTGATATCACTGGAAAACCAGCTTCGAAAAACTGATGAACAGGCTGATACCGAAGTTCAAGGCGTACGCTGATTGAACCGGGTTCTAAGACCGTCGGCGTTCAACGACAGGCGCTTCGCGGTGTCCACGAACGGCGTGACGATCAGGCTGTACAGCGTCAGATAACGCGTGCGGTCCTGCTCGCCCGTGCCGAAGCGCAAGGCTTCGGGCTTTGAAGTGGTGACGTAAAGTGTGCCGAACAGCCAGTCCCAGAGTGACAGATTGATCGCGAAATTCTTGTTGAAATGGCGCGGTGCGTCGCTGTGGTGAATCTGGTGCTGGGCCGGGCTGCTGAGCACATGCTCGACTGCCGGCCCGAACGACAGCCAGACATGGCTGTGGCGCAGATTGGAGCCCAGGCTGTTGATGATCAGCACCAGCCAGGTCACGCCGAACAGCGTGTAGCGGCTGACCTCACCGCCACAGGCGTACCAGACCACCCCGGCAAACGCGCCGAGGCCGGCGGTGATGACGATTCGTTCAACGATCGATTCGGCAATGTGAATCCGGCTGGCCGTGGCCGGCACCAGCACCGGCGCCGAATGGTGAACCTTGTGGAACTCCCACAGATAGCGGGAATGAAAGGCACGGTGAATCCAGTAATGCAGAAAATCCCTGAGCAGGAACACGCCCAGTCCGTAGAACAGCGCGATCATCGGGTGATCCGGCACTTGCTCGCGCGCGCCCCACAGCTGAGTGAAAAACTGTGCGTAGTCGCCCGAACGCAGAATATGCGGGTCGACCAGGCCGACCACGGGCAACACCAGCGTCACCCGAAGAATCGCCTTGATGAAGTAATAACGGTAATCCAGCCAGGCCGAACGATGCCCGTGAACACGACCGCCGCCGACAAATTGCCAGAAGGATCGGGCTTGCGTCAGGTGCCGGGATTTTCGGTGGCGATAAAGGCCGTATGCCACGCCGTAGGACGTGAGCAGAAACACCACACCGAGGCGGCCGTTCAAATCGAACAGGCCAAGGAACCGTTCGGTGACCGGATCGATCACCCAGCGGCTGAGCTGCGCAAAGAGTTGCGTGAGGACATCCACGGAGCTTGATCTCCATCAGAGGTCGCGCATTGTAAATCGCACTGGTTCGCAAATGCAGCACGAACGGATCAAAGGCCGGTTAAACAGCCTGAAACAATAAAACCGGCGCCTCGCTCAGGTCGGAAAACCGCCAGGACGTACGCCGATCAAGGTCCCGCCCCTTGCGGATGGATCACAGCGATCTTCGGGACCGGATCATCCAGCCGTTTAAAAAGGCGATCAGACTGCCGACGCTTGGTATCATCGCCCACACTTTTATGACGGTTTAATGGCTGGAAGGTCTTTTTTTGTGAGCGCTCTTTTTCAACGGCTGCGGTGCCTGGATGCCCGCCTTCTCTCTCTGGTTTTTCTGGTACTGATCGTGCCGGTGTGCCTGCGGGCGGCACTCGGCTGGTCGAGCCTGTTTGGTTACCTGTCGGATCTGGCCATCGGCAGTCTGCTGGTGGTGGTGTTGCACCGCCGCCCCTGGTGGCTGGCGCTGCCGGTGCTGCTGTTCTGGGGATTGCTGGCGGTGGCGACCGCGGAACTGGTCAGCGCGGTCGGCCGCCTGCCGACCGTGGCGGACCTGCATTATCTGATCGACCCGCAGTTCGTGGAAAACTCCACCGGCGGCGGCTTCGCCCATCCCGGCGTGGCGGTTGCGCTGCTTGTGGCCCTGGCCCTGTGGCTGCTCAGTCATTGGACTCGACGTGCGACACCGGTTCGCGCTCTGCCCCAAGCAGCCTGGGCGACCCCGGTGCTGCTGTTCTCCGCGTACTGGGGCGCGCAGCACCTGAACCCGAGCGATGCCGATCCGTGGCGTCTGTACAACCTGCCGCACCAACTGCTGGCCGCGCAGGTTGCCGACGTGCAGATGCAGGCTGAAGAATGGCTGGACGGCAACACTCAAGTCGCGCCTCCACCGATGGCCGGGCTCACCGATGTCGATCTGAACGGTCACCCGTTGCTGGCGGCCAAGGGCCAGGCGCGCAATGTGCTGATCGTCGCCCTCGAAGGCATTCCCGGCGCTTACATCGGCGCCAATCGCCAGGCCATCGGCAGCCATTATCAGGAAGACCTGATGCCCAACCTCAGCCGCTGGGCCGAGCGCGGCATGAACACCCCGGATTACGTGCTGCACACCCACCAGACCATTCGCGGTCTGTACGCCATGCTCTGCGGCGATTACGACAAACTCGACAACGGCACGCCCAAAGGCGTGGAAATGCTGACCCAGCACGAACGCAATCAGGCTTGTCTGCCGGCCCAGTTGCGTCAGCACGGTTTTGCCACGCACTACCTGCAAGGCGCAGGGCTGCGGTTCATGGCCAAAGACAAGATCATGCCGCACATCGGGTTCGATGCGACCCATGGCTTGGAATGGTTCACCAACGCCAACTACCTGGAATTCCCGTGGGGCAAGGATGACAAGGCGTTTTTCGAAGGCGCACTGAAATACGTCGGCGAACTGAAGAAGCAGAAACAGCCATGGATGCTGACGCTGCTGACCGTCGGCACCCACCAGCCCTACTCCGCGCCGGAGGATTACCTGCAACGCTACGACACACCCAAGCAGGCCGCCGTCGGTTATCTGGACGATGCACTGGAACAGTTTCTCAGCGGCCTCGAACGCCAGGGCGTGCTGAAAGACACGCTGGTGGTGATCACTTCGGACGAGTCCCACGGCATCGACGGTGTCCGCCTCGCGTCGTCCTGGGGCTTCAACCTGACCCTCGCGCCGGAGCAGGCGCAGTTGCCGCGCCTGAACGCCGGGGTCTACGGTCACGTCGATCTGAGCGCGTCGATTCTGGATTACTTCGACTTTCCGGTGCCCTCCGCCCTCAGCGGTCGCTCTTTGTTTCGCGATTACGATTCGGGCCGCGAAATCATGTCGTTCACCAACGGCAAGCTGCGTTACCACGACGGTCGCGGCCTGCTGACCGAATGCGACATGCCGCGCCGCTGCCGCAATTACGCAAGCAATGGATTCATCGCCGAAAGCGCCACGTTCAAGGGCAACGCCAGCAGCCAGAATGCCCGGGACATCGCCGCCCGCGCCTCGGCCCTGGACCTGTCGCTGCTGCGTACCCCGCTGAACCAGCGTTATCAGTTCGGCAGCACCAACGTCATTCCGCTGCAAGCGCAGATCAAGGACGACTGGGCCGACAACCTGATCGGCGCGCAATACCTGGAGATGCCTAAAGGCTCCCACACCCGCGTACGCCTGACCGTACGTTCGGTCGATCCGCAGCAGGCAGCGTACATTCAGCTCAAGGCCAAGGAATTCGAACAGGACGTGCAACTGGGCCTGCCGACCGAGATGGTCGCCACGGCGGATCAGCCGCTGGAGATGGATTTCAGCTTCGACAACCCGCAACCGCGCAAGGCGTTCTCGTTTCACTTGTTGGGGTATGGCCTGGGCGCCGTGGAGGTCAGTGATTTCAGCGTGATCACCGAACTGCCAGGGCAACAGGATCTGCTGGACGAGATCCCGGAAGAAGACACCGCTCAATCGAGTTGAGGTCGACGCCAGCGTCGCAACGACGCTGGCGCCTGTCCGATGTGACCGATCAGAACGTGGTGCGCAGCCCTACCTGAATGCTGCGCCCTTCTGCCGGCGCAATATCGCGCAGGATCGAGCTGGCATAACGCACGGTCTGGTTGGTCAGGTTCTCGGCATTGACGAAGGCCAGCCATTTGCTCTGGCCAACATCAAAGTGATAACCCACATTCGCCCCCAGCGTGGTGTAGCCGTCGGTGCTGCTTTCATTGTCCGGCACCCGGTGCTGGGAACTGGCGTGTTCCACATCGATGCGCGCCTGCCAGCGATCCAGCTCCCACAACAGACCGGTGTTCAACCGCAGCGGTGCGATGCGCGGCAGGTCCTGGCCGTTGTCGAGGTTCTTGGCGCGGGTGTAGTCGCCCGACAGTTCCAGCGCAAACTTGCCGTAGGCGTTTTCGCCGAGGGTCCAGCGATCCTGCGCTTCGATGCCACTGAAGCGCGCCCGCACGCCGGAGTAGGTGTATTCAGGAATGCCGTCGGCGTCCTCCTCCCCTTCGTCGTTGAGCGTGCGCCCGGTCCCGAGCAGGCCGATGTAGTTGGAGAAATGGCTATAGAACACGCCAACGCTGCCCTTGTGCGTACCGTTATCGAAACGCAGGGCCAGGTCGCTGGAGACGGCTTTCTCTTTCGACAGCCCCGCATCCCCGACTTCATAAGTGCCGGTGGCGACGTGGGCGCCGTTGGCGTAAAGCTCATAGAACGTCGGCGCGCGCTCGGTGTAGCCCAGCGTGGCGGCGACCGACCAGACCGGCGTCAGCGTGTACACCGCACCGGATGACAGGCTGCCGGCGGTGAAACTGCTGGAGCGATCGGCATTGGCGAAACGCTCGTTGCCTTTGGCGTCCGGGTCGACCGTGGTGTGTTCAAGGCGTCCGCCGAGGGTGAACAGCAGACGATCCGTGGCTTGCAGCTCTTCGAGAATGAACAGTGCACCGGCGTCGGTATCGGTGTGCGGCACGAACGCTTCTTCGCCCAGCGCCGAGAACTCGTTGCGACTGACTTGCGCGCCAATCACCCCGTTGAACGGCCCGAGCGGCTGATGCCGGGCCTCGACCCGCGCCTCGTAGCCCTTGTTCTTGAACGTGGTGCCGACTTCGCCGCCCTCGATTTCCCGGTGCTGGTAATCGGTGTAACCAGCGTCGAGTTTCACCGAGCTGAACGGGCCGTCGAGGTTGCGGATTTCCGAGGCGAACGCGTAGTGCTCCTGCTCCATGCGGATGCGCACATCGTCTTCGGCCGGCGAGCCGTAGTTGGAGTCGTAATTGCTGTACGACAGCCCCGCGTAACCGTCATCCCAGGTGTAGGAACCGCCCACCGCACCGCCGTCCTGACGACCGTCGCTGTTGGCCAGCCGATGTTTCTTCGAATCGCCATCGTCGTTCGCCCGTTCACGGCCGGTTTTGGCGTAGCCGGGAATCTTCAGGTCATTGAACTCGCGGGCGCTGGCGTCCAGGTGCAAGGCGAACTGGCCGTTACCGGCTTCAAGCTTGCCGGCGCTGCTGCGGGTGGTGTCGGCGCCGCCGTAGCGCAACTCGCCGGCACCGTGAATGCCTTCGATGGCTTCGGTCGGGATGCGGTTGTCGAAGGTGTTGACCACCCCGCCGATGGCGCTGCCGCCGTACAGCAAGGCCGCCGGGCCACGGACGATTTCGATGCGCTCGACATTGACCGGGTCCAGCGGCACCGCGTGATCGTAGGACAGCGACGAGGCATCCAGCGCGCCGACGCCGTTGCGCAGGATGCGAATGCGATCGCCGTCCTGCCCGCGAATGATCGGCCGACTGGCACCCGGGCCGAAGTAGGACGACGACACGCCCGGCTGCTTGTTCAGGGTTTCGCCGAGGCTGCCCTTTTGCTGCAGCGTCAGGCTGTCACCGCTCAACACGGTCGAGGGCGAGGCCAGGGTCTGACTGCCCAGCGGATTGCCGGTGATGACTTGCGGTTGCAGCTCCAGCGGGTCGGCGGCAAATGCGGGCGAAGCGATCAGCAGCGCCGAGGCCATGAGCGTCAGGCGGGGTTGGAAGGTGTGGAAACGGGAAGGCATTTCAGGAATCCGTCAGGCAGAAAAGTGAGGATCGATGCCAGCGCTACACAGGGTGTATTACCGGCGGCAATCAGATGAAATCATTTTTATGTTATACAATAACATTTCCAATGACCATCCCGTTTCGCCCAGACACATGCAAACCAGCGCTCAAGCACGGGCATTTCAGCGCCCTGCCCCTGCAGGTTCCCCGCACTTCGCATAAGAGACTGCGCCTATCAGGCACCAATAGTCGGCCTATTAGCTGACTTGCCAAGTCGGGTCTAGCCTTACTAGTCCGAAGTCGGCACGAGCCGGCCGCAGAAGACCTGATAAGGATCCCGAACATGGCAAATGAATCGAAATGCCCGTTCAATCACGCCGCCGGCGGTGGCACGACGAACCGCGATTGGTGGCCGAATCAACTGAACCTGAAAATCCTGAGTCAGCACTCGCCCGCATCCGATCCGATGGGCAAGGACTTCGACTACGCCAAGGCTTTCAAGAGCCTGGATTTCCAGGCCCTCAAACGCGATCTGACGGCGCTGATGACCGACTCCCAGGAGTGGTGGCCAGCGGACTTCGGCCACTACGGCCCGCTCTTCATCCGCATGGCCTGGCACAGCGCCGGCACCTATCGCACCGCTGACGGCCGTGGTGGCGCCGGCTCCGGCCAGCAACGCTTCGCCCCGCTCAACAGCTGGCCAGACAACGTCAGCCTCGACAAGGCCCGACGGCTGCTGTGGCCGATCAAGCAGAAATATGGCCGCAACATTTCCTGGGCCGACCTGATCGTGCTCACCGGCAACGTCGCGCTGGAATCCATGGGCTTCAAGACCTTCGGTTTCTCCGGTGGCCGCGCGGACGTCTGGGAACCCGATGAAGACGTGTACTGGGGCTCGGAAAACAAGTGGCTGGGCGGCGACAACCGCTACGGCAAGGATCCGGAATCCATGCAGCCGCCGGGCGAAGGCACACTGGTCGCGGAACCCGCCGAACACGGCAATGAGGAAAGCCGCACCAACCAAGGCGAACGCAACCTGGAAAACCCGCTCGCCGCCGTGCAGATGGGCCTGATCTACGTGAACCCGGAGGGCCCCGAAGGCAATCCCGACCCGGTGGCCTCGGCCAAGGACATCCGCGAAACCTTCGGCCGCATGGCCATGAACGACGAGGAAACCGTCGCCCTGATCGCTGGTGGTCACGCCTTCGGCAAGACCCACGGCGCCGGCCCCGCCGACAACGTCGGCCCGGAACCGGAAGCCGCCGGCCTCGAAGAACAGGGCCTGGGCTGGAAAAACAGCTTCGGCACCGGCAAAGGCGCCGACACCATCACCAGCGGCCTGGAAGTGACCTGGACCACCACCCCGACCAAGTGGAGCAACAACTACCTGGAAAACCTGTTCGGCTTCGAGTGGGAACTGACCAAAAGCCCGGCTGGTGCCCATCAGTGGAAACCGAAAAACGGCGCCGGCGCCGGCACCATCCCCCACGCCCACGACCCGAACAAACGCATCGACCCGACCATGCTCACCTCCGACCTGGCCCTGCGTTTCGACCCGGCCTACGAGAAGATTTCGCGGCGCTTCCTGGCCAATCCCGATCAACTGGCCGATGCCTTCGCCCGGGCCTGGTACAAACTGATTCACCGCGACATGGGCCCGCTCTCGCGTTATCTCGGCCCGGAATTGCCCCAGGAAGAATTGCTTTGGCAAGACCCGATTCCCGTGGCCACGCATCCACTGGTGGACGACAGCGATATCAGGGCGTTGAAAGGCAAAGTACTGGCGTCGGGGCTGTCAGTTTCGGAACTGGTTTCCACCGCTTGGGCGGCCGCATCGACCTTCCGGGGCTCGGACAAACGCGGCGGCGCCAATGGCGGGCGTCTGCGTCTGGCACCGCAGAAATTCTGGCAGGCCAACCAGCCTGAGCAACTGGACAAGGTGCTGAAAGTTCTTGAAGGCATTCAGAACGAGTTCAACGCCGGGGCGACAGGCAAGCAAGTCTCGCTGGCGGACCTGATCGTGCTGGCCGGTAACGCCGGTGTCGAGCAAGCGGCGCAAAACGCCGGGCATACCGTGACCGTGCCGTTCAATCCGGGGCGCACCGATGCAACTCAGGAGCAAACCGATGTCGAGTCATTCGGCTTCCTCGAGCCGCATACCGACGGCTTCCGCAACTACGCCGCCAACACCTACCGCGTGCCGGCCGAAGCGTTGCTGATCGACAAGGCGCAACTGCTGACCCTTTCCGCCCCGGAAATGACCGTACTGATCGGCGGCCTGCGCGTGCTGGACACCAACGTCGGTAAAACGAAACACGGCGTGTTCACCGACAAACCCGGCACCCTGACCAACGACTTCTTCCGCAACCTGCTGGACATGGGCGTGGAATGGAAACCGACGTCGAAAACCGAGTTCGAAGGCCGCGACCGTAAAACCGGCAGCGTGAAATGGACGGCGACCCGGGTCGATCTGGTATTCGGTTCCAACGCCGTACTGCGGGCGCTGGCCGAGGTGTATGCCAGCTCCGATGCGAAGGAAAAGTTCGTCAACGACTTCGTTGCTGCGTGGGCGAAGGTGATGGATCTGGATCGGTTTGATTTGCGGCAATAAGGGCTTTTTCATCCAGCCACAAAGAACGCCGCTCATCGAGCGGCGTTTTTCTATTCGGCGTGAGTGATGTGGTGCGGCTGAAACCCAACCCCCTCACCCCAGCCCTCCCGAAACGTCGGACCGCCCCGAGGGAGAGGGAGCCGACCGAGGTGTATTGCGCGATACATCGACCTGAAGAATCGAGTCGATTATGGATTCGGCAAAGCACTATCAGGTCGATGCAGCTCGACAGAACGACTCGGTCAGTCCCCTCTCCCTCCGGGAGAGGGTTAGGGTGAGGGCTGGATCTAAAGTTGAAACACCACCTCAAGACCACCCCCAACCAACCAGCCTCAAGCCAAACTCTTGCTCACCACCTCATACACATCGCTGGACAGCTGCCCCGAAGCCAGAATCCGCTCCAACTCAGCCTTCATCAGCGCCTGACGAGCGCCGTCATACTTGCGCCAGCGGGTCAGCGGCGCCAGTTGACGCGAAGCGATCTGCGGGTTGAAGCCGTTCAGCTCGATCACCAGATCCGCCAGGAAGCGATAACCCGAGCCATCCGCCGCGTGGAAGTTGATCAGGTTCTGTCCGGCGAACGCACCGACCAGCGCGCGCACCTTGTTCGGGTTCTTGATGTTGAACGCCGGGTGCTGCATCAGTGCCTTCACACGCTCCAGACCGCCCGGCAAGGTGCTGCCGGCCTGCACGCTGAACCACTGATCCATGACCAGCGGATTGTCCTTGAAGTGCTCGGCGAAACTGGCCAGTGCGGTGGCTTTCTGCTCGTCGAACGGCGAGTTGACCAGCACCGCCAGCGCGGTCAGGCGCTCGGTCATGTTGTCGCAGCTGTCGAACTGTTCCAGCGTTGCCGCCAGCACTTCCGGCTTGCCGCTGAGCATCAGGTACGACAGCGCGATGTTCTGCAACGCGCGACGGGCGAAGTGCTCGGCCTCGGCCACGTACGGGGTTTGCTTCGACAAGTCGCGGTTGGCCTGATAACGCAGCCACAGTGGTTCGAACAGGTTCTCCGCCAGTTGCTGACGGGCGAATTCGCGGGCGGTGTGGATCGCGTCCACATCGGCGATTTCGCTGATTTCGGTCAGGTACGCCTCACTTGGCAGCGAGAGCATTTCCGCGACCATCGCCTGATCCAGCGTTTCGTCCGACAGCACGGTGCGCAAAGCGGAAACCAGACGTGGGTCGAGCACCAGGCTTTCGCCCTTCTGCTGCTGGCCGATCAACTCTTGCAGCACCTGCACCGACAGTTGCTGGCCGGCATCCCAACGATTGAAACCATCGGTGTCGTGCTGCATCAGGAACATCAGCTGATCGCGGTTGTACGGGAAGCTCAGTTTCACCGGCGCCGAGAAGCCACGCAGCAAGGACGGCAGCGGTTGTTCGGCGATGTCGACGAAGGTGAAGGTCTGCTCGGCTTCGGTCACCGAAATCACTCGGGTGGTGCCTTGAGCCGAGTCTTCGCCGGCCAGACGCAGGGCAATCTCGTTGCCTTGGCTGTCGAGCAGGCCCAGTTCGACCGGGATCACGAACGGCAGTTTTTCAACCTTGTCCGGGGTTTCCGGGCAGCTCTGGCGGAAGGTCAGGCTGTAGGTTTTCGCGGCCGCATCGTAAGACTCGCTCACCGCCAGACGCGGTGTGCCGGCCTGGCTGTACCAGCGCTTGAACTGAGTCAGGTCGACGCCGTTGGCATCTTCCATGGCCTTAATGAAGTCATCGCAGGTCACGGCCTGGCCGTCGTGGCGTTCGAAGTACAGATCGCTGCCCTTGCGGAAGCCTTCGGCGCCCAGCAGGGTGTGGATCATGCCGACCACTTCCGAGCCCTTTTCGTACACGGTCAGGGTGTAGAAGTTGGAAATCTCGATGAAGCTGTCCGGGCGGACGGCGTGGGCCATGGGACCTGCATCTTCGGCGAACTGGTGGGTACGCAGGTACGCCACGTCCTGAATGCGCTTGACCGTGGCCGAGTTCATGTCAGAGGAGAAACCGGCATCGCGGAACACCGTGAAGCCTTCCTTGAGAGACAGCTGGAACCAGTCGCGGCAGGTCACGCGGTTGCCCGACCAGTTGTGGAAGTATTCGTGGGCGACGATCGCTTCGACCCGCTGGTGCGCGGCGTCGGTGGCGGTTTCGGCGCGGGCCAGCACGGCGCTGGAGTTGAAGATGTTGAGGCCCTTGTTCTCCATCGCGCCCATGTTGAAGTCGTTCACGGCGACGATCATGAAGATGTCCAGATCGTACTCGCGACCGTAGACCTCTTCGTCCCAGCGCATCGACTTCTTCAGGCTATTCATGGCGTGCTGGCACTTGTCAATGTTTTCCGGCTCGACGTAAATGCGCAGCGCCACATTGCGGTTGGTCATGGTGGTGAAGGAGTCTTCAACGCACCACAGGTCACCGGCCACCAGCGCGAACAGGTACGCCGGTTTCATGAACGGGTCTTCCCAGGTCGCCCAGTGCCGGCCATCTTCGCCGGGGCCGCTGGCGATCGGGTTGCCGTTGGACAAGAGCACCGGATAGCTGTGCTGCTCGGCGACCACGGTGGTGGTGAACTTGCTCATCACGTCCGGGCGGTCGAGGTAATAGGTGATCTTGCGGAAGCCTTCGGCCTCGCACTGGGTGCAGAACATCGTGCCGGACTTGTACAGGCCTTCCAGTGCAGTGTTGGTTTCCGGATGGATCCTGACGCTGGTGTCGACCGTGAAGGTTTCGCTGGCCGGTTGCAGGGTCAGGTGATTTTCCGTCAGCTGGTAGTCGGCGGCGCTCAGTTCCTGGTCGGCCAGGGTCACCGAGAGCAACTCCAGCTGCTGGCCGTCGAGCACCAGCGGCGGCAGGCCCGGGCCACGAGCCGGGTTGCGGCGCATCACCAGTTGCGCGTGGACCAGACTGTGGTCCTCGAACAACTCGAAGGTCAGGTGTGTTTCGTCGATCAGGTACTCGGGCGCCTGATAGTCCTTCAGGTAAATCATCTTCGGTTGTTCGGTGCGCATGCTGAAGTCCTTATTGATGCACGGCGAGCTGGTAGGCCGTGTATTTACGAATGTTGATCACGCCGGTGTCGAAGATCAGGTACTGGCCCTTGATCCCCAGCAGCGTGCCTTCGGCAATCGGGTTCTTGTCCAGGTTGAAGCTGACGATCTTGGCCGGGTACTGCTCGACCGGGTAGCGGATTTCCAGCGGCTCGACATCGGCGATGGTCTGAATGGCCTGGAGACCGAATCGCTTCTGCAAACCTTGCAGACCCGGGGCGCAGCTTTCGAACAGTTGATCGCGCACCTGCGCCAGATCCACCGCCGCCGCATCGCCCTTGAGCAAGGCGCGCCAGTTGGTCTTGTCCGCCACCTGGCTGCGGAACAGGTCTTCGACGAAGCCCGACTGCTGCCGCGTCGAAACGCGCATGATCGGCAGCGCCTGACTGGCGCCCTGGTCGAGCCAGCGGGTCGGCAACTGGGTGGCGCGGGTGATGCCGACCTTGATCCCCGACGAATTGGCCAGGTAGACGATGTGGTCGGTCATGCAGAACTTCTCGCCCCACTCCGGCTCACGGCAGGTGCCGGCCTCGAAGTGGCAGCGCTCCGGGCTCATGATGCAAATGTCGCACTGGGCCAGTTTGGTCATGCACGGGTAGCAGTAACCCTGACTGAAACTGGTCTTGGTCCTGCGCCCGCAATGGGTGCAGTGAATCGCTCCCAGGTATTCCAGACGCACCGTGCTGCCGATCAACGGGTTGACCGGCACCTCGACGTCATCCAGACGAAACGCGTACTGCACGTTCGGCCCGTCCAGGCGCGCCGACATTTTGCTGATTGCACCGCGGCCGATCTCGATCAATGGAGGGCGTCCGACTTGAACAGAATGTTCGGCACTTCGATCGACTTCGAGGCGCATTCCTGTGGGCCCATGTAACCGGTGCGCTCTTCCTCGGGCAGGTTCTGCATTTCCCAGGCGATCATTGCCTGCAACGACAGCTCGCGCTGCTCGGCGGTGAGTTTGCCGCCGTCGGACCATTTGCCGATCTCTACCGCCAGTTTCAGGCTCTGGTAGATGTCCGGGGTGATGTTCTTGATCAAATCGTTAAAAGAGGACATCAGGGTCTCCGTGCTCTTTATTCAAAAAATTCAGGCGGCCAGTTTACGGCGGTTGTACAAACCGCCCAACAAACCGGTTAAGCATCCGATGAGTAACCCGCTGACGTGGGCAGCGTTGGCGATTTCGCCGAAACCGATCATCGAGATCAGCCCGGACATGCACACCAGCAACCACACCAGCATCATTGCCAGCACGCCGCGCGGCAGGCGATAGGCCGGGTTCGGCGCCAGCAACTGGAAGATCCAGCAGTGACCGAGCAATCCGTAAAGTACGCCGGACAGGCCGCCGAACAGGCTCGGGCCGCTCCACGCGAATTGCGCATAGTTGGACACCAGGCCGAACAGCAACGTCAGACCGATCAGGTTGACGCTGCCCTGGCGCGACTCGATGCGCCGCCCCAGCTCCCAGTACCACATGCCGTTCATGGCCAGGTGCAGGATGCCGAAGTGGATCAGCATCGGGGTAAACAGGCGCCACCACTGCCCCGCTGCCAGGCTGTCGGCCATTGGTGTGAAGTGGATGTAGTCGCCGACCACGCGAAAATCGAGGAAGGTCAGCCAACGCATGGTGTCGAGGTTATCGCCAAGGAAGGTCAACCCGCCGACGATCAGACTCAGCAGCAGAACGAACCCGGTGGCCCTGGCATGTTTCAGTTGTTCGGCGAAGCTCGGGCGCTTGAGCGTCGGCGCCGACGGAATTTCCAGCTGCTGATCCGGATCACCCGCCGGGAAACGCTCGTACAGCGAGCGCACGTCGTCGCTGATTTCCGAGGGCACCCACAACACCTGCTCGCCCGCCTCTTCGCTGACGCGATGAGGCACTTGCATGCGTTGCAGCAGTTTGACGAACCCACTCAGGTCCGCCGCCAACGGCACACGCAAGACCGCTATGGCACTCATCGCAGCACCTCCGGCCGCTCGACGTCGACCCAGACAAATTTATGCGGATCGAGGCGGGTTTCCTGATCCAGACGATAGGCGACCAGTTTGCCGTAGAGCACCGCGCTGTAATCCAGGCACGCGAGGTTCGGCCGGATCGGCGCCGGTTTGCCGCTGCGCCAGTAATGACCGACGAACAGCAACGGCTCATCGACGCCGTAGCGCAGCAGGGAATTCTTTTCGCTGGAGGTCAGCGGCTTCTGCGCTACCGGCTCCGGCAGTGCGTCGGGCTGGAACACGATGTCGCCGTAGGTTTGCGGGTCGTCTTCCCAGAACTTGGTGCGGAAGAACGAACGCACCAGGCCATCACCGCTGGTCATGGTCAGGCCATCCGGCAGGCGCATGTCGGTGCCACGCAGCAGGCGATCGAACACGGTGCAGGCGAAACTGCCCGGTACGGCCGATGCCTGGAGAAAGTGTTCATCAATGCAGCCATCGGGGAACAGCGCGCGCAACGGCTCGATCAGGCCGGCATCCCAACAGGCATGCACCACGCGGAAACGTCCGGCGTCGACGAACAACGGCAGTTTGTAGAACCACTGCTGGAAGTCGTGCCAGTCGCCCGGATGGTCTTCGAACTGGGTCAGGGTTTCGTGCAGCAGACGGGCATGGCGCGGCGTGTGTTCACGGACGAACTGCTTGCCGCTGCCCGGAGGCGCCGGGGTGCTCCAGCCGAGGGCGTTGAACTCGTGGTTGCCCATGATGCACAACGCCTGACCGGCCTCGACCATATCGTGGACGATGTGCAGCGCCTCGCGAATCCGCGGGCCGCGGTCGATGATGTCGCCGACAAACACGGCCATGCGCGACGGATGCCGCCAGACTCCGCCCTGCTTGTGATAACCCAGACGGTCCAGCAGGTGTTCCAGGGTCAGGGCGCATCCGTGCACGTCACCAATCAGGTCATAACTGCGCGCGGGATCGAGCATCAGTCGCCTCCACCACCCAACTTGCTGCCCCAGCCAAGCTTGGTCCGGCAGACTTCGTAGTAGTTGTGGTCGAGCGGATGAATCAGCCGCAGCTTCTGCGCTTTCTTGCTGACGGTAATGGTGTCGCCCGGCGCGCAGGTGAAGTGGTTCTGCCCGTCGCAGGAGACCTGCGGGTAGATCTGCATATCTTTGGACACGACGATTTTCAGCTCACTGTTGCCATCGACCACGATCGGTCTGCCCGACAAGGTATGGGGGTACATCGGCACAATCACAATAGCGTCAAGCTTGGGATGCATGATCGGGCCGCCGGCGGACAGTGCGTACGCGGTGGAACCGGTCGGGGTGGCGACGATCAGGCCGTCAGCCTTCTGGCTGCAGACGAACTGGCCGTCGATGTACAGCTCGAACTCGATCATCCGCGTCGATTTGCCGGGGTGCAGCACCACGTCGTTCAGCGCATCGCCCTGGCCGATGGCTTCGGCGTGGCGACGGACTTCGGCTTGCAACAGGAAGCGGTTTTCCACCAGATAATGGCCGTCGAGCACTTCGGCGACCTTGATTTCCAGCTCGTCGGGGCGAATGTCGGTGAGAAAGCCGAGGCTGCCACGGTTGATCCCGAGTACCGGAATATTGTGTTTGGCCAGTGCCCGCGCCGCGCCGAGCAGGCTGCCGTCACCGCCGACCACGATGACCATGTCGCAGACTTCGCCGAGCATCTTGCGCGACGAGGTTTGCAGGCCATGGCCCGGCAGGACTTCGGCGATGGTGTCTTCGAGAATCACATGCAGGTGACGATCGAGCAGGAAGCGTTTCAGTCGGCGGACGGTATCCAGCACCTGGGAGCTGCCCAAGCGACCGATGATGCCGATATTACGAAATTGCTCCATGGGACTCCTGCGGGGACTGAGACGGCGAAAAGCACGATTATGGGCGAAAGCGCCGGATAGACAAAATCCTTTCAGCCCCGAGGCTGCACCGGTGTTTGAGGCTATGCTCGCAAGATGATCCTATTTCCCGATTTGCTGCAGTTGCCCCACCAGTTACGCCACCCCGAGGTGCGTGATCTGGCGTGGGTGATCCTCGCCCCGCCAATGCTCGCCGCTACCCCGTGGCCGCAGCGCCATCCGCTGGCGGGCAGCGACTGGGTCGGCGATCCCGAGCGCCTTGAACACTGGCTGCGCCAGCTCGACCGCGACAGTTACGGCCTGCTGCACTGGCTGTCCCAGGCCCGCACCCGGCGCCTGGGCCTGTATTACGAGCGTTTGTGGCAATTTGCGGTGGAACACGCGCCGGGTATCGAACTGATAGCCGCCAACCTGCCGATCCGCCGCGACGGTCACACCCTCGGCGAGCGGGACATGCTGCTGCGCGATCGCGACGGCGTGCACCACCTGGAACTGGCCATCAAGCTCTACCTCGGCCCGCAGAACGGCGACGGGCATGATCCGGCGTCATGGCTGGGGCCGGGTTGTCATGATCGACTGGATCGCAAACTGGCGCATTTGAGCGAACATCAGCTGCCGATCTCCGCGCGCCCGGAAAGCCGCGAAGTGCTGGAGGCGCTGGATGTCGGGTCGTTCAGTGCGCAACTGTGGCTGGGCGGATACTTGCTGTATCCGTGGCCCGGTCAGTCCGTGCCGCCCAGCGGCGCCCACCCGCAGCATTTGCGCGGCAGCTGGCTGCATCAGAAAGACTGGCCGGCGTTTGTCGCTCAGCGCCCGGCCGGACGCTGGCAACCCCTGCCCCGCCACGCCTGGCTGGCGCCGGCGCACTACCCGGCGGAGCAGACCTGGAGCAACGGGCATTTGCAGGCCTGGCTCGATGAGCTCGAACCGCTGGCCCCGGCGCAACTGATGGTGCGCCTGACCGAAAATGCCCGGGGCGAGTGGGAAGAAGCCGAGCGGCTGTTTCTGGTGTCGGATCTGTGGCCGAATGTGCCGGGCCAGAGTTAAACCGACAACCGCACAGCCAGTGCGGCCAGCGTTACCAGCAACACCGGCACCGTCAGCACGATCCCGACCTTGAAGTAATACCCCCAGCCGATCTTGATGTTCTTGCGCTCCAGCACATGCAGCCAGAGCAAGGTCGCCAGACTGCCGATCGGGGTGATTTTCGGTCCCAGGTCGCTGCCGATCACGTTGGCGTAGATCATCGCCTCCTTCACCACACCGCTGGCCTGGCTGGCATCGATCGACAGCAGACCGACCAGCACCGTCGGCAGGTTGTTCATGATCGACGACAACAACGCCGTCAGCACCCCGGTGCCCATCGCCGCGCCCCATACACCGTAATCGCCGAACACATCGAGCCACCCGGCCAGATAGTCGGTGAGCCCGGCATTGCGCAGTCCGTAGACCACCAAATACATGCCCAGCGAGAAAATCACGATCTGCCACGGCGCCTCTTTCATCACCTTGCGCGTGGAGATCTTGTGCCCGCGCGCGGCAATCGCCAGCAACAGCGCCGCGCACACCGCCGAGATCGCGCTGATCGGAATGCCCAGCGGCTCCAGCGCGAAACAGCCGATCAGCAGAATCACCAGCACCGCCCAACCGGCGTAGAACGTGGCTTTGTCGTGGATGGCGGTTTCCGGGTGTTCAAGCTGTTCCGGGTCGTAGGCCTTGGGAATGTCGCGGCGGAAGAACCAGAGCAACATGCCCAGCGTGGCCGCGACGCTGACAAAGTTGACCGGCACCATCACCGCCGCATAACGGTTGAATCCGATGTGAAAGAAATCGGCCGAGACGATATTCACCAGGTTCGACACCACCAGCGGCAGGCTCGCGGTGTCGGCAATGAAGCCCGCGCCCATGACGAACGCCAGGGTCGCCGCCGGAGAAAAACGCAGGGCCAGCAGCATGGAAATCACGATGGGTGTGAGGATCAGCGCGGCACCGTCATTGGCGAACAGCGCCGAGACCAGCGCACCCAGCAGCACCATGAAGGCAAACAGCTTGCGCCCGCTGCCCCGTCCCCACCGCGCTACGTGCAACGCCGCCCAGGCGAAGAACCCCGCCTCGTCGAGCAACAGGCTGATGATGATCAGCGCTACGAACGTGCCAGTGGCGTTCCAGATGATCTGCCACACCAGCGGGATGTCGCTCAGATGCACCACGCCGAAAATCAGCGCAACGATGGCGCCGAACGTTGCACTCCAGCCGACCCCGAGGCCTTTGGGTTGCCAGATCACCAGGGTAATGGTCAGCAGGAAAATCAGTGAAGCAGCGAGCATTCGCGACAGCCTTCAATAAAAGGGAAAAATTGAGCCACACCACAAAACCTGTGGGAGCGAGCCTGCTCGCGATGGCGGTGTGTCATTCAACTGATGTGCCAGCTGATACACCGAGATCGCGAGCAGGCTCGCTCCCACAGGGTCGATATCTTGTCAGAAAATTCAGCGAATCACTTCTTGTGCTGCGCCACCCACTCGCCAAACGCATTGATGAAACTTTGCAGGAACGGCTTCACCGACTCGTTCAGTTTGCCCGCCTCGTCGAACGCCGTGCCCGCGCCGCCCAGATAGGCTTCCGGCTGCTGCATGCAAGGCACGTTGAGGAAAACAAAAGACTGACGCAGATGCTGGTTGGCTCCGAAACCACCGATGGCACCCGGCGAAACGCTGATCACCGCTCCCGGTTTGCCGCTCCAGACACTCTTGCCATACGGCCGCGAACCGACGTCGATCGCGTTCTTCAAAGGCGCCGGCACCGAGCGGTTGTACTCCGGGGTGACAAACAGCAGAGCGTCGGATGAACCCACTTTTTGCCGGAAAGTGCTGTAGGCTGCCGGCGGTGAATCGCCGTCGATGTCTTCGTTGTAAAGTGGCAGATCGCCAATTTCGACAATGTTCAGCTTGAGATTGGCCGGTGCCAGTTCCGCCAGCGCCAGGGCGACCTTGCGGTTGATGGACGCCTTGCGCAGGCTGCCGACCACTACTGCGACGTTATAGACATTGCTCATTGGAAGACTCTCGACTGTCCGTGGGAGGAGCCACTAGTTATAGATGATCCGGTGACGATTCCACCAGACGCCGAAGGTTATTTCCTGCGTCTGGAATATTTTTTTCCTGTAGGAAAACTTACCAAGCTCGATGACGGTCTACCAAGCCGCAAATCAAGCGTTTTATCTCCAGAGGTTCTAAGCAGATGGCAGCAGTACTCGTCGGTCAGTTCCATGCAAGAGATGCGGAAGGCCGCGTTTATTCCGTGCATGAGTTCCAGGAATCCAACCCGTCGGCAGACGGTTTCACCGGCACGGAGCCCGTTACCACCTACAAGCTGGCGATTGGCGACCGCGTCAACAAGATCGACGACAACGAGTTCCTGCTGGTTCAGTCGGGCATCACCCTGATCCGCGAACCCGAGCCATCGGTCGCTTCATAACCGATCGTTATGAGCAGAAGTCATCCGCGCCGAGTTGGGGTAGGATTCAGCCACTGACCCCAACGGCCGGACATGGACTTCACGCATGCGTTTACGTCATATCGAAGTGATTCAGGCGCTTTTGCAGACCGGTCACGTGGGCACCGCCGCCGAATGGCTGCAACTACCGGCGCCCGAGGTCGAGGAGCGTTTGCGAGAAGCCGAGAGTCAGCTCGGGTTCATGCTGTTCGCCAGCGTACGCGGACGACTTCAGCCAACCCCGGAGGCCCGGGCGCTGCAAGTCGAGATTGGCCACATCTATGAAGCACTGGAGCCGGTGCAACGGCTGGCCAGCAGCCTCAAACAATACCTCGCCCCACCCTTGCGGATCATCGGCACCCCGCCGCTGGCCCAGCAACTGCTGCCGCAAAGTCTCGCTGCCCTGCGCCGGCGTCTGCCCGACTTGCCCTGCACCCTGCTCAGCGAACCGACCCGCGACATCGTCCGACATCTGCTGCTGCGCGACAGCGATCTGGGCCTGAGCCTGCACGATCCACAGCACCCCGATATCCATTGCCAGCCGCTGGCCCAGGGCAAGTTGCAATTGCTTGCGCCCCACGGCTGGCTGCAACCGAAGCAGAAATACGTTTCCCTGCAGGATCTGGCCGGTCAGGCGATGGTCGGCCTCGAAGGTCAGGACCCGCTGAGCCCGGCCCTGGAAAACAAACTCCAGGCCCTGCGCCCGGCGCCGACCATCCAGACCCGGGTGCAGACCCACCAGATGATGCGCAGCATGGTCGAGGCCGGCGAAGGCCTGGCGATCGTCGACCCCTTCACCGCCCTTGGTGCGCGGGCGGGCGGTCTCGACGTCTGCCCGTTGTCGCCGGCGGTGCCGATCAGCCTCTATGCCCTGACCTTCAAACACGCCACGCCGTCAGCGGCGATTCAGACGCTGCTCGGGATCGTCACGGAACAAGCCGAGGCGATGCTGGCGAACTGATCGGATGCTCCAGCGGGTTATCGAACAAACGATACCAGAACAGCGCCACTTCGGCGGTGTTCGGATCGATGCCGCGATAACGCAAGTGGTCGATGCCGCCGATCACATACCCGCAGCGCTCATACAGACGGCAGGCGCCGAGGTTGTTGTTCTGGGTTTCCAGCATGATCCCCGGCAGCTTTTTCTTGCGACTCCAGAACTGCGCCACGTCGAGCAAGGCCTTGGCCACCCCATGGCGCCGCGCCGGGGCGTGCACCGCCAGTTCATCGATATGGGCAAAGCCGTTCCAGTTGGTGCTGATCACCAAGTGCCCGACCGGCTCATCCTCAAGGTACGCCATGAAAATCGCGCTGTCGGCAGCATCGCGAAAACTGCTGAATTCCTCCGGATCGATGCCATAGCACTTGCGATACGGCACGATGGGCGTCACGGCCCATTGCGCCACGGGTTTGCCGATTTCGGCCGCGCCGTAGGCAGCCACCTCGAAGCTGAAATCGCTGCCCCAGATGTAAGCGGCAAAACCGTCGTCGGCGACTCGCACCGACAACCCTGGGTATTTCGGATTCATGACCGGTTGCATACTCGGAAAAGCCCTCATTCCTTGACGCAATCGACGGTGTATTGCCGTCCATTGCCCTCATCTTCGTGTTGCAGACCGTGCACATCGACCACGAACCCCGGAAACGTTGCGTCGAACGTGCGGGCAAACCTGAGGTATTCGATGATTGAGCGCGTGGATTCGGTAAAGCGTTCGCCTGGCATGATCAGCGGAATGCCCGGCGGGTATGGCACCAGCATCACCGCTGCCACCCGGCCTTCCAGCTCATCGATCGGCACCGCCTCGACCTCGCCGCGCACCAGTTGATCGTAAGCATGGGCCGGTTTCATGGCGATGTCCGGCAGCACCGTGTACATGCGCTTGAGGTGTTTGGCGGTGGCGTTACTGCGATAGCAGGCGTGGAGTTGATCGCACAGATCGCGCAGGCCCATGCCGCGATAGCGCACAGGATCTTCCTGGGCCACACACTTCAGGCAGATGTCGAGGCTGACGTTGGCGTCGTAACTGCGCTTGAACTCCAGCAGTTCGGTCAGCAGCGTGCTCCACTTGCCCTTGGTGATGCCCATGGAGAACAGCACCAGGAATGAATACAGGCCGGTTTTCTCCACCACCAGTCCGCGCTCCCAGAGGAAGCGACTGACCACTGCCGCCGGGATGCCCTTGTCGCTCAAAGCGCCGCCAGCAGTCAGGCCCGGCATCACCAAAGTCACTTTGATCGGATCGAGCAGCACATAATCGTCGCTGACCTCGCCGAAACCATGCCAGTCCGCATCAGGCTTCAGCAGCCAGTCCTCGGTCTGCACCCGGTCGATGCCTTCGACACCCGGCGGCTGCCAGATCGAAAACCACCAGTCGTCGGCGGCAATGTGCTGGCGCAAATTGGCCAGCGCCCGGCGAAAACTCAGGGCTTCGTCGAAGGTTTCCTGTAGCAGCGAGCGTCCGGCCGGTCCTTCCATCATCGCCGACGCCACGTCCAGCGAGGCGATGATGCTGTACTGCGGCGACGTCGAGATGTGCATCATGAACGCTTCGTTGAACCGGTCCCGATCCAGCTGCCGCGCCCCGCCGTCCTGCACATGAATCATCGAGGCCTGGCTGAACGCCGCCAGCAGTTTGTGGGTGGAATGGGTGGTGAACACCAGCGGACTGTCCTCGCTGCGCGAGGTAGCCATGCCGTAACGGCCGGCGAAAAACTCGTGAAACGCGGCGTAGGCGTACCAGGCCTCGTCGAAATGCAGGACTTCGACGCTATTGCCCAGACTCTGCTTGATCAGCTCGGCGTTGTAGCAGAGGCCGTCGTAGGTGGAGTTGGTGATCACCGCCAGTTTGACTTTCGGCTCGCGGCCCTTGGTCAACGGGCTGGCATCGATCTTGGCCTGGATCGATTCGCGGCTGAATTCACTGAGCGGAATCGGCCCGATGATCCCCAGCTCATTGCGTTCCGGGCACAGGTACAGTGGAATCGCGCCGGTCATGATGATCGCGTGCAACACCGACTTGTGGCAGTTGCGATCCACCAGCACCAGATCATCGCGCCCGACCATCGAGTGCCAGACGATCTTGTTGGCGGTCGAGGTGCCATTGATCACGAAAAAGGTGTGATCGGCGCCGAAATTGCGCGCGGCGCGTGCTTCCGCCTCGGCCAATGGCCCGGTGTGGTCGAGCAAGGAACCCAGCTCCGGCACCGACACCGACAAATCCGAACGCAGGGTGTTTTCCCCGAAGAACTGGTGAAACGCCTGCCCCACCGGACTCTTGTGATAAGCCACCCCGCCGCCATGGCCTGGGGTGTGCCAGGAATAATTGGAA
The DNA here is from genome assembly GCF_059424205.1 of Pseudomonas sp. GW456-12-1-14-TSB6. Taxonomy (NCBI): domain Bacteria; kingdom Pseudomonadati; phylum Pseudomonadota; class Gammaproteobacteria; order Pseudomonadales; family Pseudomonadaceae; genus Pseudomonas; species Pseudomonas sp. GW456-12-1-14-TSB6. Next base: position 78,728 of record NZ_JBWKZE010000016.1, on the reverse strand, counting down.
TCGGCGGTGTGCTGCACCAGCGCCTTGAAGAATGGCGGCAACAGGCCGTCCAGGTACTTGCGTGCCGCCCGCGCCACTTGCCGGGCGAGAAACGGCACCGTGTCTTCGAACAGGTAGAGAATGCCGCGCAACTGATTGAGCTCGGCCATGGCATCGGCCGGGGCGTTTTCCAGGGTGACTTGCTCGCCGAGGGCAAAAATCGGCAGATCCGGCGCCCGCACCCGGGCCAGACCGATCAGTTCGGCCATGTTCTGCAACAAGTGGGAGTTGGTGCTGGCGTCTTCGGCGGCGATCAGCATGCACGCCAGACCATGGTGGGTCGACGCCACCAGCCGGCCCTCGGTGTAGTCCGTGGCCGAAACGATACTGAAACCTTCCAGCTCCAGCTCTCGGGCGATGCCGCGAATGCGTTCACCGGCAACCGTGTCGGCCTTGATGTCGCGGTGGACGATCAACACCGGGAACTTCAAATCTTTGTACATGAGGCTCAGTGTCCTGAGGCGGCGGAGAGTGATCTGCCAATGTCCTCAGGGTAGAGGGTCGGAGCGGATGTGGCGAGGGTGGCCAGTTGTCAGTACTGCCAAAAACAAAGGATCGCCTGAACACGGCCTGGGTGTTCGGGCGATCCTTTTTGTCTTACGCCTGAGCTTCGGCTTCCAGCAGCTGAGTCCACAACGCCGGGGCACCGGCCGACTTGGCGATGATTTCCAGGCGCACCTGGTGTTCGGCCAGTTCGGCTTCGGTAGCGCGAATGATCCGCCCCGGTTTGCGATCTGCCGGCAGACGGCGGATTTCGGTGGCCGAGTTGTCCGCGCCCTCGCCCGTGCCATTGCCGTCGGAGGCGTTGCCGGCCAGCGACAGGCTGGTCTGGCCACCGGTCATGGTCAGGTAGACGTCGGCGAGAATCTCCGAGTCGAGCAATGCGCCGTGCAGCTCACGGCCGGAGTTGTCGACGCCGTAGCGTTTGCACAAGGCATCGAGGCTGTTGCGCTGACCCGGGTGACGTTCCCGGGCCATCATCAGGGTGTCGAGGATCGTGCAGTGCTGCGTGATGTCCGCGCGATCCTGCTGGCCCATCAGGGCGAATTCATTGTTGATGAAGCCAACGTCGAACGCCGCGTTATGGATGATCAGCTGCGCGCCGTTGATGAACTCGAAAAATTCGTCGGCCACTTCCGCGAAGCGCGGCTTGCCGACCAGGAATTCGTTGGTGATGCCGTGAACGGCGATCGCGCCTTCATCACTCTCGCGATCCGGTTGCAGATAAACGTGAAAGTGCCGGCCCGTCAGGCGTCGACCGATCAGCTCAACACAACCGATTTCGATAATCCGGTGGCCGTCGGTCACTGGCATGCCGGTGGTTTCGGTATCGAGTACAACGGATCTGGTGGCCATCAGTGTTCAGCTCTCAACGGGGTCAATCGTGCAAAAGCGGCGATGTTAACACGCTCGCGGTACGCGTCGCGCGCCGTCAGGTGATCGGCGCTCATGCAGTTTTTAACAATCATTAGCAATGTTCATAAAGTCGGCGGCAAACCGCCTTGTTAGCGTGCGCGCCTTGTTTCCTGCGGATTTGAGAGCGTCATGAAGACTGCATACGTTTTAATGCTCGGCGGCTGCCTGCTGGCGGCCGAAGCGCACGCCACCAGTTTCGTCATCAGCACCGACATCACCATGAGCCTTACGCTCAGCGCCAGCAAAGGCACCAGCGGTTCGTTCAAGGACGACAAGATCGTGTTGGCGGCCAAGGATGACGCGGCGGCGTTCGTTGCCAGCGACGGGGACATTCGCGGCGCACAGATGGAAGCAGCACTGACGCGAATTCGCAGCCTGCTGCCAGGTCAGCCCTATACCGACCTGCAACTGGCCAAGGCCATTTTGATGCTTTGATCAATCCTGCTTGTAACCGCGAACCTCATCCACCCCACGGTTGGCCAACTGGTCAGCCCGTTCGTTGCCGTGGTGGCCGATGTGGCCGCGGACCCATTTCCAGGTGACCTTGTGGCGATTGACCTGCTCGTCGAGCTCCTTCCACAGGTCAGCGTTTTTGACTGGCTCCTTGGCGGCGGTTTTCCAGCCGCGTTTCTTCCAGTTGGCCATCCACTCGTTGATGCCTTTCATCACGTATTGCGAGTCGGTGACCAGCAGCACTTCGCACGGACGCTTGAGGGCTTCCAGGCCGCGAATCGCGCCGAGCAGCTCCATGCGGTTGTTGGTGGTGTTGGCTTCGCCGCCCCACAGTTCCTTTTCAACACCCTTGCACACCAGCAAGGCGCCCCAGCCGCCGGGGCCGGGGTTGCCTTTACAGGCGCCGTCAGTGAACAGTTCTACGCTATCGACGCTTTCGCTCATGCCAGTCTATCCAGAAAAAATGCGTGGCCTCGCCGATCACGGATCGACGATGGCCAAGGCCGGGATATACCCGGCCATAAATAAAAGAAGGTTTACGGTTCGATGCGTCGGCGGTTGACCTTGGCCATCGGCAGCGGAATCAGCTTGCCCATCGGCTCGCGGCGTTCCTGACGCACCGGACGCAGGCCGACCACGATCTTGCGCGCGACCAGCAAATAGAAGCCGCCGCCCGACAGTTGCCAATCGCCGGCCTTGCGTTCCCAGCCGGCCAGACGGGCCTGCCACTTGGGTGACGCGAGCGGCGGACGATAGCACCCGAAGCGGCGTTTCTCCAGCGCGAAGCCCAGCAGGTTGAGCCAGTCCGCCACCCGCGACGGCGAGATACAGCGCGCCTGATGCAAGGCGTCATGGGCGAACACGTGGCGCAGCCCCCAGGTGCTCCAGGGGTTGATGCCGACAATCAGCAGATGCCCGCCGGGGCGCACGCTGCTGGCCGCTTCTCGCAGAAGACCGTGGGGCGACAGACAGAAATCCAGGCCGTGCTGCAACACCACCACATCGGCGGCGTGCTCGCTCAACGGCCAGGCCTGTTCTTCGCAGACGATTTCCACGCCCGGCAAGGGCGCGCCCAGCCGCACGTTGCGCTGCACCTGCGGCGCCGACGGCGGCGTTTCGGCGGACGGGCCGTAATGCACCAGATAGCCGCCGAAGAACCGGCCCAGCTCGTCTTCGAGCATGCGCCGTTCTTCGTCCAGCAGAAATTGCCCGAGGGGGCCGGACAGCCATTCACGGGCTGCACCGATCAGCGCGAGCCAGTCAGGATCGGCCTGAGCGAACGCTTTATCGATCATTGCATTCTCCAACACGCCAGGAACCTCTAAGATGCGCCAATGTTACCCGCTTGGCGAATTCGACGATGATACAGATCAGTGCCCTGCCCGCCTTCACCGACAACTACATCTGGTTGTTACAGGATCATGCCACCCAGCGTTGCGCAGTGGTCGATCCGGGGGATGCCGCCCCCGTGCAGGCGTGGCTCGACGCGCATCCGGGCTGGGTGCTCGGCGACATCCTCATCACTCACCATCACCACGACCATGTCGGCGGCGTCGAGACGCTGAAAAAGGCCACCGGGGCCACGGTCTACGGACCGGCCAGCGAAAGCATTCCGGGGCGCGACGTGGCCCTCAAGGACAACGACACGGTGCGCGTGCTCGGCTGGGACTTCGACGTCCATGCCGTTCCCGGCCACACCCTGGGACACATCGCCTACTACCATCATGGCCTGCTGTTCTGTGGCGATACCCTGTTCGCTGCCGGCTGCGGCCGTTTGTTCGAAGGCACGCCGCAACAGATGCACCAGTCGTTAAGCCGTCTGGCGGCCCTGCCGGAAGACACGCTGGTCTACTGCACCCACGAATACACCCTGAGCAACCTGAAATTCGCCGCCGCCGTGGAGCCGGGCAACCGGGACATCGCCGCCCGTCTGGAAAAAGTCAGCCAGCAACGTGCGAATGGCGTGATGACGCTGCCCTCGACCCTTGCGCTGGAAAAGCTCACAAACCCGTTTTTGCGCACCGGTGAAATATTGGTTACACAAAAAGTGGACGAACGGAACGGCCCTCAAAACCGGGCGCCGAGTGAGGTTTTTGCGGCTCTGCGGGCATGGAAAGATACGTTCTGAGTGGCTCGCCGCCTGGTCCAAAAATTCTGAATGGTTGACCGCAGGGGGTGCGCTTTCTAGAATCGCCCGACATTTTTGCCCGGAACTTACTTCCAGCCAATGTCGTCATCCATACGTAAGTCCGTCAATTCAGATGCATTGACCCGCCTGGCGCAAGCCATCGCGGTGGCTGTGTCCGCCACACTGGCGGGCTGTTCCAGCCATGCTCCGCAGACTGAAGCGACACATACGCCGAACATTGCTGCGCGAGCCAAGCAGAAGCCCATCTGGTTGTCGGAAAAGCCCAGCCCGCAGGTGCCTCAGGACATCTGGGAGCGCATGCGCGGGGGTTTCCAGCTGCAGGAAGGTCTGGGCGTGAACCCGCGCATCGAGCAACAGCGCCTGTGGTTCGCCAGTAACCCTTCCTTCCTCGAGAACGCCGGCGAACGCGGCAGCCTCTACATTCATTACATCGTCGAGCGCCTCGAAGAACGCAACATGCCGCTGGAACTGGCGCTGCTGCCGGTCATCGAAAGCGCCTACAACCCGATGGCCTATTCCCGGGCCGACGCGGTGGGCCTCTGGCAGTTCATCCCGTCCACCGGGCGCTATTTCAACCTGCGTCAGACCCGTTTCTACGATGGCCGTCGCGACATTACTGCCTCGACCACGGCAGCGATGGACTACCTGACCCGCCTGCACGACATGTTCAACGGTGACTGGTTGCTGGCACTGGCCGCGTACAACGCCGGCGAAGGCACGGTCAGCCGCGCCATCGAGCGCAACGAAAAGCTCGGCCTGCCGACCGACTACTGGAACCTGCCGCTGCCAGCGGAAACCCAAGCCTACGTGCCGAAACTGCTGGCGCTCTCGCAAGTGGTCCTGACGCCTGAAGCCTATGGCGTGAACCTCAACCCGATCGCCAACGAACCGTATTTCCAGGTTGTCGAAATCAACCAGCGCATGGACCTGTCCAAGGTCGCGGCGGTGGCCAACATCGACGAAGACGAGCTGTTCCAGCTCAACCCCGCCTTCAAGCAGCGCACCACCATCGACGGCCCGCAGCACCTGCTGGTGCCGACCTCGAAGGCGCAGCTGCTGACCGCCAGCCTGCAGACCATGCGCCCTGACGAACTGATCAGCCCGCGTTCGCTGAAACCGGTGTTCGAAGGCGCCGATCCGAGCGAGATCGCACAGGCCAAGCGCGCTTATCGGGTCAAGCGTGGCGACAACCTCGGTTCCATCGCCAAGGCCAACAAGGTCGAGGTCAAGGACCTGCAACGCTGGAACAAGCTCACCGGCAAGAACCTCAAGGTCGGCCAGACCCTGGTCATGCAGGACACCAGCAAGCGCACACCGGCGCGCAGCAGTGGCGGGCGCATCAACACCGTCATCGCAGCCAACAGCAAGACCAGCAGCAAGACCAGAGAAAAGGACGACGGTAAACAGACCCAGTACAAGGTTAAACGCGGCGACACACTGTACGTGGTCGCCAAGCGTTTCAACGTCGAGATGCAACATCTCAAGCGCTGGAATCCGGGCGCCGGCAAGGCGCTCAAACCTGGGCAGATGCTCACGGTCTACCAGCCGCACTGACCAAGAGCCCCTGAATTTCAGGGGCTTTTTTTCGCCTGTCATTTTTTGATATTTCCGTAGATCGACGCAGACAGCTCCCACAATTAACCGCGCATTAAGCCCCTGTCTTTTTCCTGTCCATACAAGCTGTTACTGTACGGCCCACAAAGCCCAAGCCGCCTGGATCGGATCTGACTTGAAGCGTCCCCTCCTCCTGCTCCTGATCAGCCTGGCCTTGAGCTCCCCCGTCAGCGCGACGATCACCGAAAGCCACGGTTATGCGCAGTTCGGCACGCTCAAGTACCCGGCCAGATTTACCCACTTCGACTGGGTCAACCCGCAAGCGCCCAAGGGCGGTACGTTGCGGGTGATGGCGTTTGGCACCTTCGATACGCTCAACCCCTACACCTTCAAGGGCACCAGCCCGGTCACCACGGCGAATTTCCTGCAATACGGCATCAACGAGCTGAACGAGCCGCTGATGGTCGGCACCGGGCAATACGCGCCGTCCGGTGACGAACCGGCCTCCAGTTACGGTTTGATCGCCCAGTCGGTGGAGTACAGCGAAGATCGCAGCTGGGTGGTGTTCAACCTGCGCCCGCAAGCGCGCTTCCACGACGGCACGCCGATCACCGCTTACGACGTGGCGTTCTCCTACCGTTTGCTGCTCAAGGAAGGTCACCCGCTGTACCGCACCGCCCTTCAGGAAGTGCTGCGCGTCGACATCCTCAACCCGCAGCGCATCCGGTTTGTGCTCAAGCGCAGCGGTAATCCGTTGCTGATCCTGCGCCTCGGTGAATTGCCGGTGCTGCCCCAGCATTACTGGAAGGGCCGCGACTTCAAGGCCACCACCTTCGAGCCCCCACTGGGCAGCGGACCTTACCGCATCACCTCGGTCACGCCGGGGCGGCAGTTGATATTCGAGCGAGTCAAGGACTACTGGGGCAAGGACCTGCCAGTCAATCGCGGCAAATACAACTTCGATCGCATGGAAGTCGAGTTCTACCGCGACAGCGATGTGGCCTTCGAAGCGTTCAAGGCCGGCGAGTTCGACATCTATATCGAACATCAGGCGAAGAACTGGGCCAATGGCTACAACTTCCCGGCCGTGCGCCGTGGCGACGTGATCAAGGCGCAGATCCCGCACCAGATCCCGACCCAGAGCCAGGGTCTGTTCATGAACACCCGGCGCGCGACCTTCGCTGACGTCAAGACCCGCGAAGCTCTCGGCCTGATGTTCGATTTCGAATGGACCAACCGCGCGCTGTTCAGCGACGCCTACAAGCGCACCACCAGCTACTACCCCAACAGCGAGTTCAGCGCCGTCGGCCTGCCGGTCGGCCATGAATGGCTGATGCTCAAACCGTACAAGGATCAACTGCCGGCGCGCCTGTTCACCGAACCGTTCACGCTGCCGCAGACCGACGGGCGCGGCATCCCCCGGGAAACCATGCGTAAAGCCCTGGCGTTGCTGGCCGAGGCCGGCTGGAAGCTCAACGGCCAGCGCCTGCAGAACGCCGCCGGCCAGCCGCTGCGCTTCGAGCTAATGCTGGTCAATCCCAGCCTGGAGCGTCTCTATCAGCCGTACATCGAGAACCTCAACAGTATCGGCATCGAGGCGCGCCTGCGCACCGTCGATCGCGCGCAGTACAAACAGCGCCTCGATCAATTTGATTTCGACATGATCTCGATGACGCTGGGCCAGACCTTAAGCCCGGGCCTGGAACAATGGCAGTACTTCCACTCCAGCCAGGTAAACGTCAAGGGCAGCAAGAATTACGCGGGCATCGCCAATCCGGTGGTCGATCATCTGCTTGAACACTTGCTCGCCGCGCAAACCCGCGATGAACAGGTCGCCGCCGGCAAGGCGCTGGACCGCGTGCTGCTCTGGCAGCACTACAGCATTCCCAACTGGTACCTCAATTATCACCGTCTGGCGTACCGCAACCGGTTCGCCTTCGTCACTACGCCGCCCTACACCCTGGGCCTGAGCGCGTGGTGGCTGAAATCTTCGGAGAAAGATCGATGAAGCCTATCCGCGCCCTGCTTGTGCAGGCCAGCGGTCTGCTGTTCGCCGGGCTGGCTTGTGCCGCCCCGCAACACGCCGTGACCCTGTACAACGAGCCGCCGAAATACCCCGCCGACTTCAAACACTTCGATTACGTGAACCCCGACGCACCCAAGGGCGGGATCTTCCGCCAGGCCGGCTTCGGCGGTTTCGACAGCCTCAACCCGTTCATCAGCAAAGGCGTGCCGGCGGACGATATCGGCCTGATCTACGACACCCTGGCCAAACAGGGCCTCGACGAGCCGTTCACCGAATACGGCCTGATCGCCAGCAAGATCGAAAAAGCCCCGGACAACAGCTGGGTGCGCTTCTACCTGCGTCCCGAAGCGAAGTTTCACGACGGCCACCCGGTACGCGCCGACGACGTGGTGTTCAGCTTCCAGACCCTGACCAAGGAAGGCGCGCCGATGTATCGCGGTTACTACGCCGACGTTGAGGAGGTAATCGCCGAAGATCCGCTCAAGGTGCTGTTCAAGTTCAAGCACACCAACAACCGCGAACTGCCGCTGATCCTCGGCCAGTTGCCGGTGCTGCCGAAACATTGGTGGGCCGAGCGTGATTTCAACAAGGGCAACCTGGAAATCCCGTTGGGCAGCGGCCCGTACAAGGTCACCGAAGTGAAGGCCGGGCGTTCGGTGCGTTACGAGCGGGTAAAGGACTACTGGGGCAAGGACCTGCCGGTCAATCGCGGTTTCTACAACTTCGATGTGATGACCACCGACTATTACCGCGACAATACCGTCGCGCTGGAAGCGTTGAAGGCCGGGCAATTCGACTATTGGCTGGAAATGGCCGCGAAAAACTGGGCCAATGCCTACAACGTGCCGGCAGTGACCGAAGGGCGGCTGATCAAGGAACAGATTGCCAACAGCAACCCGACCGGCATGCAGGGCTTCGTCTTCAATCTGCGCCGTCCGGTATTTCAGGACGTGCGGGTACGCCAGGCCCTCGGCCTGCTGTTCGACTTCGAATGGACCAACAAGCAACTGTTCAACGGCGCTTATGCGCGCACCCGCAGTTATTTTGAAAACTCGGAAATGGCCGCCACCGGCCTGCCGGATGCAGAACAGGTGGCAATCCTCGACCCGTTCCGCAGCAAGCTGCCGGCGCAGGTGTTCAGCGAAGCCTTCGAGAATCCGAAAACCGACGCCAGCGGCATGATCCGCACGCAACAGCGCGAGGCGTATCAACTGCTGCAAGAGGCCGGCTGGAAAATCGTCGACGACAAAATGGTCGACGCCACTGGCAAACCGGTAGCCATCGAATTCCTGCTGGCGCAAACCGAATTCGAGCGCGTGTTGTTGCCGTTCAAGCGCAACCTCAGCGATCTGGGCATCGATCTGGTGATCCGCCGCGTCGACGTCTCGCAATACGTCAATCGCGTGCGTTCGCGGGATTTCGACATGATCGTCGGCAGCTTCCCGCAGTCCAACTCGCCGGGTAACGAACAGCGTGAGTTCTGGATGAGCGCCGCCGCCGATAAGTCCAGCAGCCGCAATTCAATGGGCCTCAAGGACCCCGTGGTCGACCATCTGGTGGAAAACCTGATCAACGCCGACTCGCGCAAAAGCCTGGTGGCCCACGCCCGCGCTCTGGACCGTGTGCTGCAATGGGGTTACTACGTGATCCCCAACTGGCACATCAAGACCTGGCGCGTGGCGTACTGGAACCACATCGGCCACCCGAAAGTCTCCCCCAAGTACGACATCGGCATTAACACCTGGTGGATCAAACCCGATGCGAAACCTGCGGTAGAAGTCGAAACCCAACTGCAAGCCGACCCTGTGGGCACGGAGTAATCAGATGCTGGCGTACATTTTTCGGCGACTGCTGCTGATCATCCCGACCCTGTTCGGCATTCTGCTGATCAACTTCGTGATCATCCAGGCCGCGCCCGGCGGGCCGGTGGAGCAGATGATCGCCAAGCTCGAAGGTTTCGAAGGCGCCACCAGCCGCATCGCCGGCGGCGGTGCCGAAGTGTCGGTGGCCGGCTCCTCCTATCGTGGTGCGCAGGGCCTGGACCCGGCGCTGATCAAGGAAATCGAGAAGATGTACGGGTTCGACAAATCGGCCCCGGAACGTCTGTGGATCATGGTCAAGAACTACGCCCGGCTGGATTTCGGCGACAGCTTCTTCCGCGACGCCAAGGTCATCGACCTGATCAAGGAAAAGATGCCGGTGTCGATCTCCCTCGGGCTGTGGAGCACGCTGATCATGTACCTGGTGTCGATCCCGCTGGGGATTGCCAAGGCCACGCGGCACGGCAGCCATTTCGACGTCTGGACCAGTTCGGCGATCATCGTCGGCTATGCGATTCCGGCGTTCCTGTTTGCGATTTTGCTGATCGTGGTGTTTGCCGGCGGCAGTTATCTGGACTGGTTTCCTTTACGCGGACTGACCTCGAACAACTTCGACGAGCTGAGCCTGGGCGGCAAGATCCTCGATTACTTCTGGCACCTGGCGCTGCCCGTGACGGCGCTGGTGATCGGCAACTTCGCGACCATGACCCTGCTGACCAAAAACAGCTTCCTCGACGAGATCAACAAGCAGTACGTGGTCACCGCCAAGGCCAAGGGCCTGACGCGCCACCGCGTGCTCTATGGCCATGTGTTCCGCAATGCGATGTTGCTGGTGATCGCCGGTTTCCCCTCGGCGTTCATCGGCATCTTCTTCACAGGTTCCCTGCTGGTGGAAGTGATCTTCTCCCTCGACGGCCTCGGCCTGATGAGCTTTGAAGCGGCGATCAACCGCGACTACCCGGTGGTTTTCGGCACCCTGTTCATCTTCACCCTGCTGGGGCTGGTGGTGAAACTGATCGGCGACCTCACCTACACCCTGGTCGATCCGCGTATCGACTTTGCCAGCCGGGAGCATTGAGATGAACCTGTCCCCTCTCAACCGCCGGCGCTTCGAACTGTTCAAGGCCAACAAGCGTGGCTGGTGGTCGCTGTGGCTGTTCCTGATCCTGTTCGGCCTGAGCCTCGGTGCCGAGCTGATCGCCAACGACAAGCCGCTGGTGGTGCATTACGACAACAACTGGTATTTCCCGGCGATCAAGCGCTACCCGGAAACCACCTTCGGCGGCGAATTCCCGCTGGAAGCCAACTACAAGAGCCCGTACATCCGCGAACTGCTCAAGGCCAAGGACGCGTGGGTGCTGTGGGCGCCGATTCCGTTCAGCTACCAGAGCATCAACTACGACCTGAAAGTCCCGGCCCCCGCGCCGCCGTCGGCGGACAACCTGCTGGGCACCGACGATCAGGGCCGCGATGTGCTGGCGCGAGTGATCTACGGTTTCCGGGTCTCGGTGCTGTTCGCCCTGACCCTGACCGTGCTCAGCTCGATCATCGGCGTGATCGCCGGCGCCTTGCAGGGTTTCTATGGCGGCTGGGTCGATCTGGCCGGCCAGCGCTTTCTGGAGATCTGGTCGGGGTTGCCGGTGCTGTACCTGCTGATCATCCTCGCCAGTTTCGTCCAGCCGAACTTCTGGTGGCTGCTGGGCATCATGCTGTTGTTCTCGTGGATGAGCCTGGTGGACGTGGTGCGTGCCGAGTTCCTGCGCGGGCGCAACCTCGAATACGTGCGTGCGGCCCGGGCGCTGGGCATGCAGAACGGCGCGATCATGTTCCGCCACATCCTGCCTAACGCGATGGTTTCGACCATGACCTTCATGCCCTTCATCCTGACCGGCGCCATCGGCACCCTCACCGCCCTGGACTTCCTCGGTTTCGGCTTGCCGGCCGGCAGCCCGTCGCTGGGTGAACTGGTGGCCCAGGGCAAATCCAACCTGCAGGCGCCGTGGCTGGGCATGAGCGCGTTTGCGGTGCTGGCGCTGATGTTGAGTTTGCTGGTGTTCATCGGCGAGTCCGCTCGCGATGCCTTCGACCCGAGGAAGTGACATGAATCAGGACAATCTGATCGAAATCCGCGACCTGGCCGTCGAATTCGGCATCGGTGATCGCGTGCAACGGGTGGTCGAAGGCGTGAGTTTCGACATCAAGCGCGGCGAAACCCTGGCGCTGGTGGGCGAGTCAGGCTCGGGCAAGTCGGTGACGGCGCATTCGATCCTGCGCCTGCTGCCCTACCCGCTGGCGCGGCATCCGGCCGGCAGCATCAATTATTCCGGGCAGAACCTGCTGGAGCTGAGTGAAAAGACCATTCGTCATATCCGTGGCAACCGGATCGCGATGATTTTTCAGGAGCCGATGACCTCGCTCAACCCGCTGCACTCGATCGAGAAGCAGATCAACGAGGTGCTGGGCATCCACAAGGGCCTGACCGGCAAGGTCGCGACCAAGCGTACGCTGGAGTTGCTGGAGATGGTCGGCATCCCCGAGCCGCACAAGCGCCTCAAGGCCCTGCCCCACGAATTGTCTGGCGGCCAGCGTCAGCGGGTGATGATCGCCATGGCCTTGGCCAACGAGCCGGAACTGCTGATTGCCGACGAACCGACCACTGCGCTGGACGTGACCGTTCAGCTGAAAATCCTCGACCTGCTCAAGGAATTGCAGGCTCGATTGGGCATGGCGCTGTTACTGATCAGTCACGATTTGAACCTCGTGCGAAGAATTGCGCATCGTGTATGTGTCATGCAGCGCGGTTGCATCGTCGAACAGGCATCGTGCGAAGAGCTGTTCCGTTCGCCGCAGCATCCGTACACTCGGGAACTGCTTGGCGCGGAGCCCAGCGGAGGCCCGGCGAGCAATAAAATCGGGGCGCCGCTGCTTGAGGTCGAGGATCTGAAAGTCTGGTTCCCGATCAAGAAAGGCCTGCTCAAGCGCACGGTGGATCACGTCAAGGCAGTGGACGGCATCAATTTCAGCCTGCCCCAGGGTCAGACCCTGGGGATCGTGGGGGAAAGCGGTTCCGGTAAATCCACCCTGGGTCTGGCGATCCTGCGATTGATCGGCAGCCAAGGCGGGATCCGTTTTGAGGGCAAGCAGCTAGACTGCCTGACGCAGAGCGAGGTCCGGCCGCTACGCCGGGAGATGCAGGTGGTGTTTCAGGACCCGTTCGGCAGCCTGAGCCCGCGGATGTGCGTGAATGACATCGTTGGCGAAGGCCTGCGGATCCACAAGATGGGCACCGCCGCCGAGCAGGAAGCGGCGATTATTGCGGCATTGAAGGAGGTAGGTCTGGATCCGGAAACCCGGCACCGCTACCCCCACGAATTTTCCGGTGGGCAGCGGCAGCGGATTGCCATAGCCCGGGCCCTGGTGCTCAAACCGGCGCTGATCCTGCTGGACGAGCCGACCTCGGCCCTCGACCGGACGGTGCAGCGGCAAGTGGTGGAGCTGTTGCGTTCACTGCAAGCCAAGTACAACCTGACGTATTTGTTCATCAGCCATGACCTGGCTGTCGTCAAAGCGCTGAGCCACCAGCTGATGGTGGTCAAGCATGGCCAAGTGGTCGAACAGGGAGACGCGCAAAGTATCTTTGCCGCCCCCCAACATCCGTATACACAGCAGTTGCTGGAGGCCGCTTTCCTGGCACCAGCTACTGCGCAATAACCTGAAAGAGGAGCAACACATGGGTTTTCTCGCCGGTAAGCGCGTACTGATCGTCGGTGTCGCCAGCAAGCTGTCCATCGCATCCGGCATCGCTGCCGCCATGCATCGCGAGGGCGCTGAGCTTGCCTTCACTTATCAGAACGACAAACTGAAAGGTCGCGTAGAAGAGTTCGCACAGGGCTGGGGTTCGAGCCCTGAGCTGTGCTTCCCGTGCGACGTGGCCAGCGATGAAGAAATCGCCAAGGTCTTCGAAGAACTGAGCAAAAAGTGGGACGGCCTGGACTGCATCGTGCACTCCGTCGGCTTCGCCCCGGGCGACCAACTGGACGGCGACTTCACCGAAGCCACCACCCGTGAAGGCTTCCGCATCGCTCACGACATCAGCGCCTACAGCTTCGTGGCCCTGGCCAAAGCCGGTCGCGAAATGATGAAAGGCCGCAACGGCAGCCTGCTGACCCTGTCCTACCTGGGCGCCGAGCGCACCATGCCGAACTACAACGTGATGGGCATGGCCAAGGCTTCGCTGGAAGCCGGCGTGCGTTACCTGGCCGGCTCCCTGGGCCCGGACGGCACCCGCGTCAACTGCGTATCGGCCGGCCCGATCCGCACCCTGGCCGCTTCCGGCATCAAGAACTTCCGCAAGATGCTGGCCGCCAACGAAGCGCAAACCCCGCTGCGCCGCAACGTCACCATCGAAGAAGTCGGCAACGCCGGCGCCTTCCTGTGCTCCGACCTGGCGTCGGGCATCAGCGGTGAAATCATGTACGTGGACGGCGGCTTCAACACCACCGCCATGGGCAACATTGAAGAGTGATCTTCGGCTAGGCGATAAAAACCGCCTGCTCTGGCGAATGCCAATCAGTTAAGCCTCGTTGCTTGACCCTTGGCCGCAAGAAATCAAAATCCGATGCCTGAATAGGCATCGGATTTTTTTATGCGTTTGGCTCGGGCATTGGAGCTGACCCACAACTTCGTCTCGACTCCCGATTCCCTCTAGGGATTGGACTCGTTGCTTGACCCCTCTCTGGTCGAGCAGGCCTTGGAACACGAAACAATCAACCTAAAACACCAAACACTTTTGCTTCCGGTGTGCCATCCGATGAGTGTTCATCGGTGGCAATAATGATTCGGCTGGTATTGTTTTGAATAACGCAGTCGCGCATACGCCCCTCGAGCCGCTGAGCAATGCCACCGTTACCGAACCCGGTATCGGGCTGCCCATTTTCAAGAAGTCGCAAACAGTACATCTGTGAGCCACGAGCACCTGAATGTCCCGTTACAACAATCTTTTCATCCGCCTGCACAACAACACCTCCAATGACAATGTATCTCGGGTCCAGATCCACCAAACGAGGCGCACCATTGTTGAAGGTCGGATCAAGCACGCCGTTACGCTCGAATCGCAGGATCGCGAGGCGTTTTTCACCATTGGCGATACCAACCATAGTACTCATGACAATTTTATTGCCGCTCACCGCCAGCCTGCCGAACTGACTTTCTTGGTCGTATTCCCAGACCCCCTTGTCAGCGAAGGTTGTTTTCGGTGTTCCATCCCGGTTATAGCTGGCCAGGACAGCCCTGGAATGAATTTGGTTGTCAGATATACGTTTGATTGATCCCAACAGAACAAATCCTCCATCCGGCAACGCGGCGATGCCTTCGACTTGTGAGTACTCGCCTTTGAATCTCACCTCAAGTTTGCCGGCAACGCCAAAGCTCAAATCAGGATTACCACCCGTGTCATAACAGCGGACAACCCCCACTCGATCAACAGTTCCGCCAGCCGAATCAGCCTCAGTGAAACTTTGCACCAGCAAGACTACCCCGTCGGCAAGAATGCATCCCTCTGCAATATCAGTGACAACGCTATGACCTGGAGGAAGAGGATCAACAGGCAAAGGAAAGTTCTTTGTTCCGAAAACCAGATCCGAGCTTCCTGAAGAATTGAATCGTGAAATCGCTGCCAACCTGCCAAAACTTGGGCCGACTTCACCTACGACCAGGAACTTGCCGTCGGGTTGAATCAGAATGCTGGACGCCGCACAATTTCCAGTTTCAAGGAATGACCAGTCGAAAGAGGTGAACACAGGGTCGTCGGAACCGTCAGCCCTGGCTTGGTTTATCCGCACTGAATTATTGTCGGCACTGATTACATAAAGCAGCTTGTCTGTGCCTATGTTTGCGACACTGAAACATGCCCCCTCACCTGCCTCTATTTTTCCCTGATTGGCAAAAAGTACGTCTAACTCTCCAGATGTCTGCTGTGAATTGATGGGCACATTCATGGCAACTCCCTCAGCGGCTATATTCCTGCCTGAGATATAGCGAGAGCGCTCTCCCTACAACGCGGAATGTTCAATTTGACCATACCGACCTTAGCTTTGATCCTTGCCAAAAACCACTGTCAAATATGCCAGTTGACTTTCGTTGAATAGCAATGCAATCCACCGGCCATCCGACTATTGAGGCGCCAGTCTTCTGCGTGCAGACAATTTTCAAACACCTGCCGACTTCAATTTCTTTGCTCATCAATTGGTGATTCACCTGGCGCCGGAGAACGCCTCGCAGGAAGCCGCGCATACAACTTGAAATAAGCCTGCTGTGGGAGCGAGCCTGCTTGCGATGACGCCAGCACTAACAACGCTTCAAAGCCTGCTTGTGCGCATACATCGCCTCATCCGCGTCCGCCAACAGCTTATCCACGGTGTCATGGCGCTGCGGGTTGTATTCGATCTGGCCGACGCTGAAGCGAATCGCGTAGCCGCGGTGCAACGTGGCATTGCGTTCTTCGAGGATTTCCTTGAGTCGCGCCATGATCGCCGTGGTTTCGACATGGCTCGAGCCGGTCAGCAACGCCACGAACTCATCACCGCCTAGCCGTCCCACCACATCGCTCTCGCGAAACGCGATGCGCAGCACATCGGCGAAAGTCTTGAGCGCGCTGTCGCCCTCGGCGTGCCCATAAAGGTCGTTGATCTGCTTGAAATCATTGAGGTCGAAAAACAGCAGCGTCGCCGGTCTTTCCAGCCGCGCGCAGGCGTCCAGCGCGTGCTGGGCGAGCATCTTGAAGCCGCGACGGTTGGACAGCAGCGTCAGCTCGTCCATGCTCGCCATCTGCACGGCCATCAGTTCCTGCTCGGCCATGCCCGCCAGATCGCGCAGCAGGGCGCGCTCCTCTTCGTCGAGATCGCGGGGTTTGGTGTCGATCAGGCACAAGGTGCCCATCTTGTTGCCGCTGGGTACGGTCAGCGGATAACCGGCGTAGAACCGGATGTTCGGCTCCCCGGTAACCAAAGGGTTGTCGTGGAAACGCTCGTCCTCTCGGGCGTCAGGTACTAGCATGAGCTCGTCCCTGAGAATCGCATGGCCACAGAATGAAATAGAGCGTGGCGTTTCGGTCGTGTCCAGACCCACGCAGGACTTGAACCATTGCCGCTCCTTATCCACCAGCGTGACCAGCGCGATCGGCACGTTGAACAGCCGCTTGGCCAGTCGCGTCAGCCGGTCGAAGCGCTCTTCCGGTGCGGAATCGAGCAATTTCAAATCATGCAGCACTTGAACTCGGACAGCTTCATTGGCGGGTTTGCCGGGTACCAGCATCACACACTCCTTTGTCGTCGATGCAGTTGAGCGTAGCCCGAATCAGCAATGACTCAACTTCTCATCCGCCGGTCACCGGACATGGTCCGCCCGCATCGGCCCAGAGTTTGAACTGGGTCACGAAGATATCGTGCGGCACCGGCACCGGCGCGCGCCCTGCGCCGGGATTCCAGCCCCAGAGCACCAGTTTGTCCTCGCTGACGTGTTTGATCAGCGCGGCGAAGTCCCGGTCGCCGTTGCTGGCGCGGTCCTTGATCATTGCGCACAAACGATCCGGCGGCAGACCGATCCAGGCCATTTTGTGGGCGGCCGGCGGCAGGCTCCAGTGCGGCGCGCCCGGTGGCGCATGGGGGCCGTAACTGGCCGGCGGATTGCTTTCGGCGTGGCAAGTGGCACAGGGCAAACCGGCTGCGCCTTTGCCGTCCATGCCGCGCACCACGTTCATCGCGTGGGGGATGCCGGCGTCGAACTGCAACGGCGAATCGCCGGGAATGTGACAATTCTGGCAGCGCGGGCTCTGGAAGACTTTCTGCACCGTGCCGAAAGCTTTCAAGGCTTCCTGATCGTCGGCAAACAGATCCGACGCGTAACCGCCCAGCCCAAGCAGAATCACCGTGCCCAACAACAGATGTCGTTTCATCTCACACCCCCGACATTTGCAGTGGCAGTTCCCGCAGGCGCTGCCCGGTCAGGGCGAACACTGCGTTGGCCACCGCCGGCGCCGTGGGCGGCACACCGGCCTCGCCGATGCCGCCGGGTTTCTCGCTGCTCGGCACGATGTGTACCTCGACCAGCGGCATTTCATTGAGCCGCAACACCTGATAGTCGTGATAGTTGGACTGCACGACATGGCCGTCCTTGAGGGTCAGTTTGCTGTGCAGCGCCATGCCCAGGCCGAAGGTGATGCACGACTCCATCTGCGCCGCGATGCTCTGCGGGTTGACCGCAATTCCGCAGTCCACCGCACAGACCACCCGGTGTACGCGGATCGCCAGATTGTCCTGGGACACCTCGGCCACTTGCGCCACATAACTGCCGAACGACTCATGCACCGCCACGCCCAGCGCATGGCCGTCCGGCAGCGGCGCTTTCCAGTTGGCCTTCTCCACCGCCAGGTTCAGCACGCCGAGATGCCGGGCATGATCCTTGAGCAGCGTTCGTCGGTACTCCACCGGATCCTTGCCCGCCGCCGTGGCCATTTCATCGATCAGCGATTCCATGACAAACGCGGTATGGCTATGGCCCACCGAACGCAGCCAGAGCACGTTGATCCCGGTGGTCGGCGAGTGCAGATCAACCTGATGATGGGCCAGGCCCTTGATGTACGGGCTGTCGGAAACGCCCTCGACCGAGGTCTGGTCGACGCCGTTCTTGACCATGGTTTTCTCGAGCATGGTGCCGGCCATGATCGACTGCCCAACCAGCACGTGCTGCCAGGCCAGCGGCAGGCCGTCGGCGCCGAGGCCGATCTTCGCCTGATGCAGAAACATCGAGCGGTAGTAACCACCGCGAATATCGTCTTCACGCGACCACACGGTTTTCACCGGCATCGCGGCAGCCTTGGCCACTTGCACCGCTTCGGCGACAAAATCCGAGGTCGGGTTGGCTCGGCGACCAAAACCGCCACCGAGAAATTCGGTGTGAATCTCCACCTGCTCCGGCTTGAGCCCGGTGATCTTGCCGGCAACCATCTGATCCAGCGTCTGGAACTGGGTGCCGGTCCAGATCTCGCACTTGTCGGCGCTGATCTTCACCGTGCAGTTCAGCGGCTCCATCGGCGCGTGGGCCAGGTACGGCACGCTGTATTCGACATCGATTTTCTTCGCTGCCTTGCCGAAATTGCCCTTGGCATCGCCGGCCTGCGCCGCCGAGGTGCCCGGTGTAGCCGCCAGTTTGCGGAAACTCGCCAACAACTTTTCACTGCTCAGATCAGCGTTCGGCCCCAGGTCCCAATCGACCTTCAACGCATCGCGACCGAGCTTCGCCGCCCAGTAATGCTCGGCGACCACCGCCACACCGGTCGGCACTTGCACCACTTTGTGCACGCCGGGAATCGCCAGGGCTTCTGCGCCCTCAAAGGATTTCACCGTGGCGCCGAACGCCGGCGCGCGCGCCACCATCGCGGTCATCAATCCGTCGAACTGCACGTCCATGCCGAATTTGGCGCGACCGGTGATTTTTTCCGGGGTGTCGAGGCGTTTGGTGGGTTTGCCGATGACTTTCCAGTCCTTGGCTTCCTTGAAGGTGATCGACTTCGGATCCGGCACCGGCAGTTGCCCGGCGGCGTCCGCCAGTTCGCCGTAGGTGGCGCGGTTGTCGCCGGCAATCACCACGCCGGATTCGGTGCGAATCGTCGACGGTGCCACATTGAAACGCTTGGCCGCCGCTTCGATCAGCATCTGCCGCGCGGTGGCGCCGGCGAGCCGGTAGCGGTCGAACTCCATCCAGGTTGAAGTGGAGCCGCCGGTAATCTGCATCCCGCCAAACGCAGGCATGCCGTAATCGGCAGCCGAAGCCGGGGAATGCTCGACGCGGATCTTCGACCAGTCGGCGTCCAGCTCTTCGGCGATCAACATGGTCAGGCCGGTCCAGATGCCCTGGCCCATTTCCGAATGGCCGAGCAGCACAGTGACGCTGTTATCTGCCGCGATGCGCAGGAACGCGTTCGGCGCAAAGACCTTGCCTTCGTTCTCGGCCGCCATGGCGAACCGGTTGCCGCCAGGCACCACGAACGCCACCACCAGACCACCGCCAAGCACGGCGCTGCCCTTGAGAAATCCGCGACGGGATACAGGACTGTTCATCACTCACCTCCCCTCGCTCAGCCGATGTCGGCGGCACGTTTGACCGCCGCGCGGATTCTTGGGTACGTGCCGCAGCGGCAGATGTTGCCGGAGAGCGCCTGATCGATATCGCTGTCGGTGGGTTTGGGGATTTTCGCCAGCAACGCGGCGGCGGACATGATCTGCCCGGACTGGCAGTAGCCGCATTGCACCACGTCCAGTTCGGCCCAGGCCTGCTGCACCGGGTGCGAACCGTCGCTGGACAGGCCTTCGATGGTGAGGATTTTCTGGCCATGGGCGACGGCCGTGGCCGGGGTGATGCAGGAGCGCAGCGGTGCGCCATCGACGTGCACGGTGCAGGCACCGCACTGGGCCATGCCGCAGCCGAATTTGGTACCGGTCAGGTGCGCGACATCGCGCAGGACCCAGAGCAACGGCATGTCCGCGGGGACATCGAGCTCCTGATCCTTGCCATTGATGTTCAAGGTCAGCATCGGGGACTTCCTCAGACTCACGGTGTTCTGAAGGGCGCTGCTCCGGCCATCGTTGGCGGTGCGCGCCTCGGCTTATCCCTTTCAGCTAAGCGCATTTTGACCCGACGACCAGCCGCCGCGACCACCGGTCATCCGGCACCGTTCGGAAAATCATCGATCAGGGTGTCGTTTTTGCTCCTACAGTTGATACCGCTTGTCACCGCAAGAACTGCCCTTTCACACTTTCCAGGAGTCGCGAACATGGGATTTGTCACAACGAAAGACGGCGTCGAAATCTTCTACAAGGACTGGGGGCCCAAGGACGCCCCGGTCATTCACTTCCACCACGGCTGGCCGCTGAGTGCGGACGACTGGGATGCGCAGATGCTGTTCTTCCTGGCGCAGGGGTTCCGGGTCGTGGCCCATGATCGACGGGGTCACGGGCGTTCCAGCCAGGTCTGGGACGGTCACGACATGGATCACTACGCCGACGATGTGGCGGCGGTAGTCAATCATCTGGGGACGCAGAAAGCCGTGCATGTGGGCCACTCCACCGGTGGCGGCGAAGTGATTCACTACATCGCCCGGCATGGCGAGGATCGGGTATCGAAAGCCGCGATCATCAGCGCCGTGCCACCGCTGATGGTGAAAACCGACAGCAGCCCCGGTGGTTTGCCCAAGTCGGTGTTCGACGATCTTCAGGCGCAACTGGCAGCCAATCGTGCGCAGTTCTATCGCGACGTGCCCAGTGGGCCGTTCTACGGCTACAACCGCCCCGGCGCCAAGCCATCGGAAGGGATCATTGCGAACTGGTGGCGCCAAGGCATGATCGGCAGCGCCAAAGCTCACTACGACGGCATCGTTGCCTTTTCCCAGACCGACTTCACCGCTGACCTCAAAAGCATCTCGATTCCGGTGCTGGTGATGCACGGCGACGACGACCAGATCGTGCCCTATGAGAACGCCGGCGTGCTGTCGGCGAAACTGCTGAAAAACAGCACGCTGAAGATCTATCCGGGCTTCCCCCACGGGATGCCGACCACCGAGGCTGCGACGATCAACGCGGATCTGCTGGCGTTCATTCGCGGCTGATCATACCCGCCGGGGTCAGGCGCCCTGCCTGACCCCGGCTATTCTTCGGTTCGCCCCGTTCTCTCACGATCGCGCACGTAGTGTCTGGCCAATGGAAAGGCCGGTAGCCACGACTCGCGACGCACCGTCCACAGCTCGTACGTGGGCTGGAATTGATCCGGTGCATCCAGCGCGCCGAGATTGACCTCGACTTCATCGCCGCTGCGGCCGAACACCGACGAGCCACAGCGCGGACAGAAATGCCGCCCCGCATAGTCACGGGTTTCACCGCTGATCGTCACAGCATCCTCGGGAAAGATCGCCGACGCGGCAAACAGCGCGCCCTGGTGTTTGCGGCAGTCAAGACAATGGCAAACGCCAACCCTGTAGGGTCGCCCCGACGCCTCGATCCGCACCTCGCCGCACAGACAACCGCCGGTCAATCGGTCCATGGGACACCTCCGCCTGAAAATGGAATATCCGGTGAGTGAAAATAGCAGCCCATTGGGGGAACGCTTACAATCGTGGCCCATTAACACTATCCAGGCAGACCTGTCCTTTCATGGCGCTCGATCCTCTCACGATGCTCACCATTTCCACCGCCCTGGCCGCGGCGGCCGCCCTGTATCTGGCGGTCGAATGGCGCAGTATCCGCGAATCTTCCCTGCTGTTCTGGAGCGCCGGTTTCGCCACCATCACCGTCGGCTCGAGCCTGGCCCTGTTGCGCGCCAACGGTTATCCGCTGATCGGCATCTGGTTCGCCAACGGTTTGCTGGTGGTCGCGCACTGGCTGTTTCTGCTGGGGGTCGCGCGGTTTACCCAGCAGCGGTTGTCGCGGGCCTGGTACTTGATGTTCCTGCTCTGGCTGGCGTTGCTGCTGTTACCGGAAGATCCGTCGTGGTCGAAGATCATGTTGATGGCCAACTCGCTGCTGGTGGCCGCATTGATGCTGCGAGCCAGCCTGTTGCTGCGCCCGCACGGCAAATCATTGAGCGTAGGCGCGGTGCAGTTGCGTTATGTGTTGCTGATCCACGGCGCGTTCTATTTCACCAAGGCGATCATCGCGGTGATTCCCGGCACGCTGATCGATCTGGCGTCGCTGCGCGGCGAGATCATTCAGATTTCCCTGGTCGAAGGCGCGATGGCGATCATGCTGATCGCGCTGTCGATGACCGGCACCGAGCGCTACCGGCGGGAAAAGCAGATTGCCGAACTGGCCGCCCGGGACCCGCTGACCGCGCTGTACAACCGCCGCGCCCTGGAAGTCCGCGCGCCGCGTCTGCTCGACGAAGTCTCCAGCGCCCGCCCCGGCGCGCTGCTGCTGATCGACATCGACAATTTCAAACTGATCAACGACCTGTACGGCCACACCGCCGGCGACCGGTTGCTTATCGCCCTCAGCGAAATGATCCGCGCGGTGCTGCCCAAAGGCGCGCTGGCAGCAAGGCTGGGCGGTGACGAATTCGTGATGCTGCTGGGTGATGCGTCCCACGCACAGATCATGGATCTGGGCTGTGCGCTGCGTGAGCAGTTTCAGCAGATGACTTCCCAGACCTACACCACCCCGCAGGCCGTCACCCTGAGCATCGGCGCCAAGGTGTTCGATCAGCCGCCGGCCAGCCTCGCGGCGTTGATCGAACAGGGCGACAGCGCGCTCTACGAATCCAAGCGCGGCGGTCGTAACCGGATTCAGCTGGCCGACTACACCTGACCTATCCTTGCCTGCATCCCGCGATCCCGGAGTCCGTCATGTCCTCGCCTGAATCCACCCTGCTCCAGAGCTGGCACCACAACGCCCGGGCCTGGACCGAAGCCGTGCGCAGCGGCGCCATCGAGAGTCGCCGGCAGGTGACCGATCAGGCCATGCTGCTGGCGGTGATGGGGCGCCAGCCCGAACGGGTTCTCGATCTGGGATGCGGTGAGGGCTGGCTGTTGCGGGCGCTGGCCGAGCGCGGGGTCGACGCGTTAGGCGTGGACGGTGATCCGACGCTGATCGAGGCCGCGCGCGAGGCAGGATCATCGCCCGCGCAGGTCGCCAGCTACGAAGATTTGGTTGAGGCGAAGGTCGACATTGGCCGCGATTACGACCTGATCTGCGCCAATTTTTCCCTGCTGCATCAGGACATCATTCCGCTGCTCGCGGCGATGCATGCACTGCTCGTGCCGGGCGGTGCGTTGGTGATCCAGACGCTACATCCGTGGTCGGTGGCTGCCGGTGATTATCAGGACGGCTGGCGGGAAGAAACCTTCGACGGACTCCAGGGCGATTGGCAGCCGATGCCGTGGTATTTCCGCACCTTGTCCAGCTGGCTCAATGCGCTGGACATGGCCGGCCTGCAGTTGACCGGCCTGCGCGAGCCGCAGCATCCGCAAAGCCCGGTGCCGCAGTCGTTGCTGATGATTGCCGAGCGTCGCGGGTAAACCCTGCAGCCTCGGCTTGATTCGCAGCAACCGACCATTCGGCCCGTTGCGCTGCCAGCCGACCACAGACTGACTACGCTATTAATCCAGCGTGTCCAACCTGCCGAGGATGACTGCCATGCAACGCTTTCAAAAGCTGACGCCGTGCCTGTGGTTCGACGATCAGGCGGAAACGGCGGCGAAGTTTTACTGCTCGATCTTCGATCATTCGAAAATCACCGCCCTCACCCACTACAGCAAGGTCGGCCAGGAATTCCACGGCCGCCCGGAAGGCTCGGTGATGACCGTCAGTTTCGAACTCGACGGCCAGACCTTCACCGGACTCAACGGCGGCCCGGTGTTCACGTTCAACGAGGCGATTTCGTTTCAGGTCAATTGCCAGAACCAGGAGGAAGTCGACCATTTCTGGGGCAACCTCAGCGCCGGCGGGCCGGTGCAAGCGCAGCAATGCGGCTGGCTCAAGGACCGGTTCGGCGTGTCGTGGCAGATCGTGCCGGTGGCGTTCATGCACATGATGACCGACCCCGACCAGACCAAAGTCCAACGGGCAATGCAGGCCATGTTCGGGATGAAAAAACTCGACATCGCCGAACTGGAACGAGCCTTCGCCGGCCAGAGCTAAGCCGCTGAACGCAGCCAACCGCTCATCGGGAATCCACGTAACCTGTCAGATATGACAGGTGTTTTTGATCTGACGGTGCTTGACCATGGCCATTCCTCCATTTGAAGGTATGCCGCCATGAACACAGTGGATTTCGAAGATCAGGCATCAAAAACTTATGCTCCCGGGCAGACATTCACCAGCTACGGGGTACCTTTTCACCTTTTGCCAGGATCTACAGCACCGATGTCCATTCAGGGATCAAGCGGTACCCACGTTAATGGGCAAGTCCTGGTCATTCGTCCAGGCACCGTGGAGATCGACCTCAACCCGGCCCAAAACAGCTTCAGCTTTTGGTTTGCAAACGCAGATAAAGGACTGACTGTGCGCTTTTTTGCGCAGGATGGTTCGAAGATTGACGAGTTCATTGAACCTGCGCATGGTGCTGGCGAGAAAGCATTCGGACATACCATCCAGCCTTCATTCACGAGGGTTCAGATCGAAGTCACCGGTGATAGTGTGTTAATCGATAAGCTGGAGTTCGTGTAATAACGATGACTGGCCAACGGCAGTCAGCGCTCGCTAAACTCAGGCCCGACTGCCGAGAATCACAACGATGAAACACGCTGCCGCCAAGAACCCCGAACAAGCCCCTCGCTTCTGGCGCGACGACGCCCTGCCCTTCATTGAAGCGCGGGCCATCGCCGATGGCCGCGAGGTCTGCTATTCCCGTCATTCCCACGCGCACTTTTCCATCGGCGCGATCACCGCCGGACGCAGCACCTATGTGCATGAGCAATCCTCGTTCGAAGTGGCGGCCGGCACCGTGGTGCTGATGAATCCGGGGGACGTGCACGCGTGCAACCCGATCGATGACCAACCGTGGTCGTATTTGATGCTGTATGTGGAAACGCCGTGGCTGACGGATCTGCAGCATCAACTGGGGTTCAGTGCGGAGCTTGAGTTTCGGCGGTTTACCGATACCCATTTGAATGACGCCCGCCTGTTTCGCGACTTGAATGGGTTGTACGGCGTGTTGGTCGACGATCAGCAAGACGTGCTGTGCAAGCAGAGCGCAGCCGTGGAGTTTTTCAGCGACCTGCAACTACGTTTGAATCCCATCGAGCAACCGTTGCGCGAACCGAACTGCAAACTCGAACGCGCCGCCGACTTCATCCGCCAACACTGCACCGACCTGCTCAGCCTCGACGACATCTGCGCCGCTGCCGAGCTGTCACCGTCCTACCTGATCCGCGCCTTCAAACAGCATTACGGCATGACGCCCCATGCGTTTTTGGTCAACCAGCGCATCCAGTTCGCCCGCGAGCGCTTGCGGCGCGGGCAGTTGATTGCGGATGTGGCGCTGGAGGCGGGGTTTGCTGATCAGGCGCATTTTCAGCGGGCGTTCAAGCAGCATCTGGCGGCTACGCCGGGGCAGTATCGGGGATAGCTCCACACGCTCAATCCCGTCGCACTGAAATGTTTTGGATCGTTCCCACGCTCTGCGTGGGAATGCAGCCCGGGACGCTCCGCGTCCCTTCCAGAGCTGGAACGCGGAGCGTCCCTTGAGGCATTCCCACCCAGAGCGTGGGAACGATCAGGTTACAGAGGCGCCTCGGTCACTTTGATAAGTCTACATACCCGGAAAGATATACATATTTATCGCCAACAAAGCTTCAGGCCTTTAAAAATAATCCCCCCTCTCATTCCCGCCACGACAAAGAAACACTTCGAACATTAATCCACGCCAATTTTCGCCTTGGCGCCTTACTCTAAAAACCTGTCTACCGCACAAAAACGACAGTCAATAAACAACCACCACACATCTCATTTATTTCGCTACCAGAGAATGGATTCCGAGTCATGAAGCCAATGGACAACTATGTTTACAACTCCAACAACACACTTCAAAAGAAGACAGTAAGCCAGACCATTACAAACTTTATCGACGATAAATACGCCAATGAACGCCTTGGCTGGAAATGGGATGAAATTCTGGTTCCGTGCGTGGAGGACAGCACATTTGACCAGATTCACCGCAGCAGTAAAGTTTCGCTTTCCATACTTCTTCGCCACGACGATTTTCACTTTGTCCGCGCTCGCCACCAGATTCCGGACAACGCGATTTTTCTGCTGGATGAGCGAGGCCGGCTCTACTTCAGTCATCGAAATCTGGTTTCCAGCAACGGTCGGCCTGCTACCCCGTTTGTTTCTCTCAGGGATATCACCGTGGATGTCACAGGTCGGGCGGACTTGGAAGACGATCTGCGATTGTTGGCCAGGATCGCCGCATCCAGCGGCGGATGGATCGTGTCAGGAGACGAAATCAGTGTCGGCCAGTGGCTGCGATTCAACGGATTGCAAGTACCGACAAACGAACAAGAGACCCGTGACCTGCTGGACCTGTTGAACTTCTCGACATTGCCCGAGCCCCCGAAGTATGGAAACTATTGGCAACTGCTGGACGCGCCAGATACGTCGCCATTCAAGCTTGAAGGAAACAACCGGGCAATCATTCTTGATCTGAAACAAAGTTTCACTATGTATTCTGAAGCCATCGTCAATGTCCTCGGCAGAAGCGTGCTGATTGAGAGCGGACCAAGTGACGGCGCTACAACCAGCATGGACTACCGCCTTCAACAATTGCTCGAAAGTACAGCGTCCCGGCACGGGCAAGATTATCTGTCCCGACTGGGCTGGCTTAATGAAGCAGCTGCCACTCAACAATCGACTGAACTCGCAGAGCAACTGGCGGTTGCCGCGATATTGCTTGATCTCGACCCGGCGCTCGATATTGCCAATACCCACTTCGCCGGTTTCGATCTATACGCCAGACGCTACTTCAAACAGCATCCGAGCCAGGTTCGAACGGAACTGGAAGCGCATCTGATCAAGCATTTGCACGTCGCTCCCCCATTCGCTCCGTTGGTGGCACAGATGATTCTGGCAGGCATGGCGCCGGAGTACCTTTTTGCAGACTGGCCGTCCAGCCTGCGAATGGGAACACCAGCCTGGGTAATCGCTACTCAGGCGGTGCATCTGGTAGAAGCACTGGCACCCGGTGCCAGCCGCAAAATGACTTATCAACATTTGATGGGATTCAGCCAATCGACGAAATCACTCGCGCCTCTGGCTGCGTTACAAGCTGAGGGCTCGGTGGACCCGGTGGTGACCTGGGCCTGGATGAACGGTGTCATCACGCGAGATGCGCAAGGCGATCTCAGCGCAAAAGAAATCGAACGCGCGATGCGCGAATACGATCAGTACATCGACATGACGCTGAAAGCCGCTGAATGTTTTTCCACACCATTGCCCGACCGAAGACAACTTGCGTTGCAAGAGCTGAAATCGCAGGAGCGCCATTGCGACCCCGATGAACTGCTGGTCAAACATCGCGGCAGTGGTGGTGGCGCCGGTCGTAAAGTGTCAGTGCTGGACCTTTACATGGGCGACGAACTTCACACTCAAGACTGGGATCGCATCAAAGGCACCAGTATCTACAAATCCTTCCCGAACCTGCCCTATCTCTATCCCGTTACCGAGCTTTACGAGTCGGCGACCAACAGTCATTTCGAGTCTGTACTCGAGGGGCTGGCGCGCAATATCCAGATCGCCATTTCTCAGGTACTCCCGGAAGATACAGCGTCCCTCCAATACGGTGCGATCGGGATCTATTGCGTTCAGAATATGAACTACAAACCGGCGAGAGTTACCGGGCGTTATGGTTTCAGTCCGGCGACTTACGTCCCGGGTGAAACCGGGCGCTACGGCGTCATTCTTTGTGTAAAGCACGGTTATGCCGTCAAGTGCTTTGAACTGTTTCCACTCAGGATGGAATGCCGGTACAACCCAAATCTTGAAGCGTTCTTCAAGCCGCTGATAACCGGAAACGGCTACCCGCTCGACACTCGCTTCGCAGACAAGAAAAAATTTGAATTGATCCCCGTCGACCTTCAGGCCTACTTGCAAAACGTGCCACCCAAAACGGGTGTCCTGTCCAGAGTCCACGTCCGCAGGATCGGCGTACTTGAAGCACCTGCCGACCACAGCGACCGGGATAATCAAATACCCTTTTATCGATCCTCACGCATGGAAACACTGGGCAGGCTGGTCGCCAGGCAAAATCCGTACATCACCGAAAAAGAGATTCACCAGTTGGGCCTGCAGCAAACCGCACGAGAAAAGGCGATCGAAAAAACCGACGCTATCTTCAACATTATTCTCAACCTGATCATTCCCTTCAAAGGCTGCGTGGAAGGACTGACTTCAGGGGATCCGAAGAAACACGGCGGTGCCATTTTCGACTGTATTGTCGACGCTGCCGTACTGGCGATGACCATTTTTGCCGCGCCCGTCGCCATCGCTGCCGCCGCCAGCAAAGCTGCGGCCATCGCCGGCAAACTGCTGTCCGCTTCGCGGGTTCTGGCAAAGACGGCCCTCAGCCTGTTCAATCCGTTATCGGGTTTGCCGCAACTGCTCAAGGCGGGTGGCAAACTGATCGGACGAGGGCTGACGAAACTGAGCGGCCATACGCTCTCACTGGCACATCAAGCCAAGCAGCAACTCAGGTTTCTGACCGGTGCCAACAGCTACGACCTGATCAAAGCCATTGAGCACACCGGCTCGGCTACCCAACTTCGAACGTCGCTGGATACCGTCGCTCACGCTCGAGCACTGTTCAAAAATGATCTCATAGAGGATGCGCATCAGGTTCTGCAGAAACTGCATGCAAACGACGCAAAACGATTGAGCAAGATTCCCGAGTCGGAGCTCGCGCACCTGTTGGAAAAGACATTGGGCGACATTGCGCGCCAGTCCGACGCGGCCCAGTCGTTGAAGAAAGTGCTGGATCCACAAGTGGTCGAAAGTCTGATCAGGCAACAGGCGAAAAAATATACGCTGGCTAATCTCCACCAGTTCAGCAATCACAATACACTGCCCGAGTTGTTCGAAACGACGTTGACCATTGAATACAAAAACCTGCAGTTCATGCACAACCACCAGCGCACACTGCTGACCACGGATTTGGGCAAGGCGCCATTCGACAGCCTACTGGATGAAATGAAGTTCAATCCCGCTGGACTGACCGATAACACAGATCGCGCCGCGGCCTGGATTGTTCACGCATCCAGTTCTCGTAACGACGTCGATCGTGTGAAGGACCTTCTGCTCGAATTCAGCCGTAACAACAAGCCACTGAACGATCCGGCGGTATACGCCGAGCTGCACAAACGCATTGCTCCCAAGGATGCCGGCGGCTTGCGCAGTCCAACGGGGGAGGCACGCTATCCTTCCAATGTTTCAGGCGCAGCGTTGCTGGAACAACACGCCAAGGCTCTGGATCCTGCGGGTGAACATTTTTCCAGGCAGATGCTGGGAGCGATGCTCGGTTATCACAGCTTTGTCGATGGCAACGGGCGCACGGCGCGAGCGGTGTATGCGATTGCGGAGCTGCGCAAAAATCGCTTTCATCCTTTAGGTAAAGCGGCTGAAGACGCCCTGAGCGGACTGAACTGATTCAACCTGCAAATACCCGTGGGAGTGATTCCCACGGGGCTTGAGGCGCCAGCAGGTAAATCGCACTCACCGCCAGCAGCGATGCCATCACCCGGTTGAACAAACGCATCCCTGCCGGGTTGCCGAGATAGCCACGCAAAAACGTCCCGGCATACGCCCAGCACCCGACCGACAGATAACAGATCACCAGATACACCGCCGCAAACTGCCACACCAGCCGCGCTTCGCCGTCAGCGACAAACGCGCCCATCCCCGCCACACAGGCCAGCCAGGCCTTGGGGTTGAGCCACTGCATCACCGCGCCGTAGAGCATCGAAGGTGCCCTTCCCGCTTCTCCCGCATTCAACTTCCCGTCATCCATTGCCAGCTTCCAGGCCATGAACAGCAAAAACGCCACCCCGGCCAGTTGCACCACGCGGGTCAGCGACGGCCACAGTTTCAGTACTTCGTGCAGCCCCAGCCCCATCAACACCAGCAACAACACAAACCCCAGCGTCGCCCCGGCCACATGCCGCTGGCTCGCGCGAAAGCCGAACTGCGCCCCCGAACTCAACGCCACGATATTCACCGGCCCGGGGGTAATGGACGCGGCCAGGGCAAACGCCGCCATCGATACAATCAGACTCATCGCACACCTGCTTCAAATCGAGGAACAAGGCGCTCACGGTAGCCGACGCACAGCAGGCGGTATTGAAGGAAATTACCCCCGCGCGCGCAGACCCACTACGCTCTGGCTATGCGATCACTTTTGACCAGGAAGTCTGCCCCTCGATGATTCTGATTCTGTTGCCCTCTGCCGATTACGACCCGACCGAAAGCAGCGTGCCGTGGCAGGCGATGCGCAATGCGGGCATCGAAGTACGTTTTGCCACGCCGCAAGGCTTGCCTGCCCACGCCGATCCACGGTTGGTGAATATCGGCTTCGGCCTGTTGAGCCCGATGCTGATGACGCGCAAGGCCGATCTGGACAGTTACACGCAGATGATCGAGTCCGAAGCGTTCAGGCAGCCGCTGGCGTATGCCGATGTCGATACGAGCCAATTTGAGGGCCTGCTGATTCCCGGCGGCCACGCCAAAGGGATGCGCACGCTGTTGGAATCGACGCAGGCCCAGCAGATCGCCCTGCAATTTTTCAAGGCCGAAAAACCCGTGGCGGCGGTGTGTCATGGTGTGCTGTTGCTGGCGAGGACGCTCGACCCCGACACCGGGCGTTCGGTGTTGTTCGGGCGCAAGGTGACGGCGTTGCTCGCGGCAACCATGGAGTTGCCGGCGTGGCTGATGACAGCTGCGTGGCTGGGGCGCTACTACCGCACCTACAAGCAGACCGTCGAAGCGGAAGTGAAGACCGCGCTGGCCAGCAAAGCCGACTTCCAACGCGGGCCGCTGATCGCCAAGCGCGATTGTGCGCAGAAACTGCAATCAGGATTTGTGGTGCGCGACGGCCAACTGCTGACAGCGCGCTGGCCAGGCGATTGCCATCGATTCGCCGCAGAATGGGTGGCCATGTTGCAGCCACCCGAGCGCTGATCCGCGTTTCAGTCCAGACGCGGCACGGTGAAACGGAACTCACTGCCCTGCCCCGGCTCGCTCTCGGCAACGATCTGCCCGCCATGGGCCTCGACGATGCCTTGCGTGATATACAGGCCCAGCCCGGTGCCGGTCGGATTGCCTTCCTTCACCGTCCAGTAACGGTCGAATACGTGCGGCAGGTGATCCTTGGGAATGCCTTCGCCGCTGTCGCGGACCGTGAAGACGATGTCGTCACCGACCGATTTGGCATACACGTCGACCGTGCCCAGGCGCGGAGTGAATTTGATCGCGTTGCCGACCAGATTCGACAGCACCTGAAACAGTCGCTCGGGGTCGGCATGGATGCTCAGGTCGGGATCGGCCTCGAACGAGATGCTGATGTCCTTGTCCAGCGCCAGCGGCGCGAGCAGCGATTGCGCCTCTTCGAACATCTGCGCGACATCGAGTTTCTGCGGCGCGATGGTGTAGCGGCCGGCGTCGATTTTCGAGGTATCGAGCAAGTCTTCCAGCAGCGTGTTCATGCGCCCGGCGGCTTGTTGCATGGTGTCGATCGCAGTCGAGATGCGCCGCGAAGTGTGCGGCCCGTCGGAGCTGAAAGCCTTCTGCATCATGCCGCACAGCATCGAGATCACGGTCATCGGGTTGCGCAGATCGTGTGAAACCACAGCAACCAATTCATCGCGGGCACGCACCGCCTCCTGCTCCCGGCGCACCTGACGGGCCAGATCATTTTCCAGCGCCGAGCGACGCAAGTCGTTGGCGGCGAACAGATCGCCGTGACTCCACTTGGTGGAAATCCCGGCCATCTCGACCTTCCAGATTTCGAACGAAGTACGCGGCCGCAGGCGCAGGCCGGCGTCGGAGTTTTCCAAATCCAGCGGCTTGCGCGGGTCGCCGCTCCAGTTGATGTTCTCTTTGACTTCGGGGCGGAACCACAGCACGCCGTTGTCCACCGGTTTGGGCAGGCTCATGGCGAGCACGCCGCTGGCAACTTGCTGATAGTGCGCGGCCGGCGGATAGACGCTGGCCAGGTGGTGACTGGCAAACACCGGCTCGCCACGCTCCTGCAACCATTTGTGCAGGGCACGGATCTCTTCCGGCTCCGGGCAGTTGCCGTAACGGTGCAATTGCTTGTCTTCGATGATCGCGATGCCGCCGGCATTGGCCAGCGCCATCAGGACTTGTGGCTGGTTGGCCAAACCATCGAATACGTTCTGTGGCGAATCGATCATTGCTTGATTGAGCAGCGCCAACGCTTCGACTTTTTCTTCCCGTTGACGGCTGACTTCCAGTGCTTCCATCGCGCTGATCTGCAACGACAGCACCTGGCCGATGGTCTGGCACGCGGTGCGCAATTCATGCGGTACATGCAGCGGCTGGCGATTGCCGCAACTGATCAGGCCCCAGAGCTTGTCGCCCTTGAGCAGGGAAATGCTCATCGAGGACAGCACGCCCATGTTCTTCATGTACTGGCAGTGGATCGGCGACACGCTGCGCAGCGTCGCGAAGCTCAGGTCCAGCGGAGTCTGGGTGTCCGGGCGCAACTTGGGCACCAGCGGCACCGGTTGGTAGTCGGCATTCGGGATGATCCGCAGCCAGTTGGTGCGGTACAGCTCGCGGGCCTGCTCGGGGATGTCGGAGGCCGGGAAAAACAGACCGTTGAACACTTCCATCGAGGGGTCGGACGCTTCGGCAATGACTTGGCCGTGGCCCTCTTCCTCAAAACGGTAGATCAATACCCGGTCGTAACCGGTCATGGCCTGGATTTCCTTGACGCTGATGTCGTACAGCGCCTGCAGGCTCTGGGCCTTTTGCAGGCGCGCGAGCATCCGCCCCAGATGGGTCTCGGTGCCGGCGACGTTGCGTGGCTGGAAGTTTTCGACGTGGATTTCCAGCTCCAGAATCAGCACATCCTGATGCCGGTGCAGCAAGCCTTCGAACGCGGTGCCGTTGAGGCGAAAGTGCAGCGGCGGCGCGTCGGACAGGGTCGGTTGTTGCAAGGCCTGGCGAACCTGCGCAGCGTGGGCATCGCCGATCAGGCTTTGCAGGGGCTGGCCGATCAGCTCTTGCGCCGGGCGCGCGAGCAAGGTTTCGACGTTGGCGCTGATCTGGATGATCGAAAGGTCCGGCTCGCTCAGGGTCAGCAGCAAACCGTGCGGCTGGATAGCGCCGGGAAAGCGGATCGGCTCGTCGGCGCAGTTGGCCAGCAACTCTTCAAAGGCTTCTTTGTCTTGCGGGTTCATACCAGAACCTCCTGGCTTTCGAGCCACTGCTCGAAACAGCTGAATGTAGTGTGGGCGGCCACCACGACGGCTTCACGCTCGTCGGCGTCCATCGGGCGACTGCCCAGGTATTCGATGAAATCGCGCCAGCGCCGGCCGGTGGCAGCGCCGTAGATGTCCAGAAACGCTGCGCCGTTGTCCGCGCCCAGGCTCAACCGCGTGGCGATTTCCCGGCGCAGGATCTGTCCGCCGAGGGTGGCGCCTTCCAGCACGTACAGCACGCCAAGGCAGGCGGCGGCGGAGTCGATGGCGGGCAACTGGCGGCAGAGCGAAAACTCTCCGCCGCTTGCGCCCAGCGCCTGCAGATCGCGTTGCAGAGTCGGGGTCTTGAGCCGCGAAACCAGATCGAAATCGGCGGGGATCTCGCCGCTGTCCTGCAATGCGCTTTCCAGTGGCTGATAGAAGCCGTAATAGGCGCGCATCAGTCGCTCGAAAGCGTGGAGATCAAGGGTGTCGGAGAAGAAAGGAAGGCGTTTTTCCAGAGCAATGTGCAGTTCGGCCGTGCCGGCGCGCAGATCTTGCAACACCGGTGGTACATGAACCTCGCGGGCCTTTGCTTGCATGTAGTCGCTCGTACAATGGGCCGCCTGGGGCCATGGGGGAATGGAGAAGCATGGCGCGAAAGCTTACACGGCAATTGGCCTTTCTGACCCGCCAGATGATTTTTTTCTGTCGGATTCATCACCCTTTGATGGTTTCAGAGTTGACGGGGCAGCAGAAAGTTCGAACGGATTCGCGCCCGTCCATCGCTGTACCGCGACTTTGCTACCTGACTGTACGGTTCAGGCCCACACGCCTGCATGATAGAAATAGCGCTCCCGCCACCGGAGCCCGCACCATGGATCTTGCCACCCTCTCCCTGTTCCTGCCCGCCTGCTTTGCCTTGAACATGGCGCCGGGGCCGAACAACCTGCTGTCGGTCAGCAACGCCACCCGCTACGGCTATCGCCGCGCCTGCGTGGCCGGGGTCGGTCGGCTGCTGGCGTTCGCCGGGATGATCGCCCTCGCGGCGGCGGGGCTGGCGGTGGTGCTGCAAACGTCTGAACTGTTGTTCTATGGGATCAAGATTATTGGCGCGGGGTATCTGTTGTATCTGGCGTGGCAGCTGTGGCGGGCCAATCCTGCCGCCGAAGACGCGGTTACTGCGCCGGCGAACGGGCTTCTGGCCCTGGCGCGTCAGGAGTTTCTGGTGGCGGCAGGCAATCCCAAGGCAATCCTGATCTTTACCGCATTCCTGCCGCAATTCGTTGACCCGACCCGCGCCATCACCCCGCAGTTCATGCTGCTGGGCGTGCTGTTCCTGCTGCTGGAATGGATCGCCATCAGCGCTTACGCCTACATGGGCCTGCACATGCGCCGCTGGTTCGCCGAGCCGCGCGGCAAACGGATCTTCAACCGTTGCTGCGCCGGGCTGCTGTCGGCGGCAGCTTCGGTATTGTTAATGGCCAAGCGCGCCTAAGCTTCGGAAGGGCCCTTGAGTTCGACCTGGTTGCCGTCCGGGTCGAAGCAGTACAGCGACAGGCCGTAGCCCTCGGCGCCAAAACGGGTGGCGGCTTTTTCGACGGTCAGGCCGCAGGCTTGCAAATGACTGACCAGCGCCGCTTCATCGAACGGCTCGATGCGCAGGCAGAAGTGATCGACATTGCGCCGTTCGCTGCCGGCAGCGGCGCCGCCCTTGCGACCGATTTCGCCGTCGAGGTCGACCAGATCGATCATCGACGTGCCGGCGCGCAGGTGCACCAGACCGAACTTTTCATTGCGCTTGACCACTTCGGCGCCGAAAACCCGGTCGTAGAAATCAATGCTGCGTTGCAGATCGGCGACGCGCAGCACGATGTGATCGATGTGTTGAATCGTGAACGGTGGCATACCTTCATTTCCCGAGTTGTAGCGACCCGATCACTGTAGTGCAGCGGCCCGAAAATTCACTGTCGATTTTTCGGTGGAGCCATCGAATAACTGGTTTTATCCTCGGCTTGTGGACACATAACCCTTCGATCGCGAATCTGGATCTGACCTGAAACTGTTCGTCGCTGCTTGCCGAACTGATCAAACCGCGGGCGCAAGATCGAACAAAGAATTCAGCCCATCAATAGCGCCGGGGGGTGAAGGCGATGAGGTAGGTTAGTTTCAATGCCGAGCGAGACACATAAAATAATCCGATGCCAATACTGGCATCGGACTTCAATTTCTTGCAGAAAAACCCAAATAAAAATGGCTCAACTTACCAAGCACATCCAAATAACCATTGTTATCAGAACATACTCATCTTCTTATCAAGTCTCAAACCGAGCCAAATCCAGGATCCTTTTTTTTACAAATTGATCGTCACTTGCACTTTATCGGAAGGTATGAATACCGGATGACCAGGCGTAGGCGCTTTACCATAATCAAAATAATACTTACCATTACCTAGCTTCACTAAGTCGTCCTCAGATAAGTGAGTAATTACGAAATTCTCGGAGCCGGCCGGAAAATCAATCGTTTTTACGGTTTTTTCATCAGCTTCCAGCCATACGGTACAGGTACCGTCGCTCTCCGGCTTCGGCATTCTAATTAGAATAAATAATTTCCCCTCGATCAAACTGCTCCTTTTAATCTCACCAAAAACATTAAGGAACTTCATAGCTGGCAGTGCTTCTTCATTGGACATTTTTATAATCCTCTATATTGGCCTCAATCATTTACACAGGATTCATGCTCCGCAAACGCTTCGTCGAACAGTTACAAAGAAACGCATCTCACAGCCCTCAAACAATAAGAATCTGAGGCACAGCAAGTAAACGCATAATCAATCATCACGTCTACTGTCAGAAATAACAGGTGTCGGTCGAAAACCGACAAACGGTCATGTAATCTGCCTTAGCGAGAACATCGTGGTACCGACAGCTTGAATGGGTCCGTTTAGTGAAGCGCACCAAAAATTCACTGTCGATTTTTCGGTGGAGCCGTCGAATAACTGGTTTTATCCTCGGCCCATGAACATACAGACCGCTGCCCTGCCCCCTCACGCCGAAATGGTTCGCGCCATGCTCGCAAGCGACACTGCCTATGAAGGCGTGTTCTTCACGGCCGTGAAAACCACCGGGATCTTTTGCCGCCCTACCTGCACGGCGCGCAAGCCGAAACCGGAAAATGTCGAGTTCTTCGCCCACGCTGACGAGTGCCTGTCCGCCGGTTACCGCGCTTGTCTGCGTTGTAAACCGCTAGACGCTGCGGCCATCGCCCCGGACTGGGTGCAGCGGCTGCTAAAAGCGGTCGACGCCGATCCGGAGCTGCGCTGGAGCGATGCGCAATTGCTCGCCGAGGGCATCGAGCCGCTGAAGCTGCGGCGCTGGTTCAAGCAGCATTTCGGCATGACCTTCCACGCGTGGCTGCGCACCCGCCGGCTCGGCATGGCGTTGGGCGGGATCAAGCAAGGCACGTCCATCGACCACGCCGCGTTCGATTCCGGCTATGAATCCCTCAGCGGTTTTCGCGATGCGTTTCAGAAATCGTTCCACATCACGCCGGGACGCGCGGCAGCCAGCGAGCCGCTGCTGTTCACTCGCCTGACCACGCCGCTGGGGCCGATGATCGCCATGGCCGAACGCCGTGGACTGGTGCTGCTGGAGTTTCTCGACCGCCCGGCGCTGACCCGGGAAGTCGAAGAACTGCAGAACCGCTACGGCTACGTGGTCGCACCGGGGCACAACGCGCATTTGCAGCAGCTCGAAAACGAGCTGGCGCTGTACTTCGCCGGCAAGCTGAGCGAATTCGGCGTGCCGCTGCACCTGCCCGGCAGCGAGTTTGCCCGGCAGGTCTGGAGCGAACTGCGGCAAATCCCCTACGGCCACACCAGCACGTACGGCACCATCGCAGCGCGGCTGGGCAAACCCGGCGCCAGTCGCGCTGTGGGGCTGGCCAACGGGCAGAATCGGCTGTCGATCGTGGTGCCATGCCATCGGGTGATCGGTGCGGACGGCTCGTTGACCGGCTATGGTGGTGGGCAACCGCGCAAGGCGTTTTTGCTCCGGCTGGAAAACGCCGCCGTGCAGCTGACGCAACCACTGGCTTTCTGAACAACCGACAAGAAGGGATCTCGATGAACGCGCTCGACACTCAGTTTCACCAGTTGCACCACGATGGCCTGCTGATCCTGACCAACGTCGCCGACGCCACCGGCGCGCGACTGGTCGAGCAACTGGGTGGCAAAGCGGTCGCCACCAGCAGCGCCGCGGTCGCCTGGGCCCACGGTTACCCGGACGGCAACACTCTGCCGCTCGAGCGTTTGATCAGCAGCGTGGAGTCGATTGCGCGAGTCATCGAGGTGCCGTTGAGCGTGGACATCGAGGCCGGTTATTCCGATGACCTCGGCCGGGTCGCTGAAGTGATCGATGCCGTGATCGCTGCGGGTGCGGTCGGGATCAATATCGAAGACGGCAGCGGCACGCCGGAACTGCTGGCGCGCAAGATCGAAGTCGCGCGACAAGTGGCCGACAAGCGCAATGTGAAGCTGTTTATCAATGCCCGCACCGACGTTTATCTGAAAAGCCTGGTGCCTGCCGAGGATCGCGTCGCCGAAACCCTGCACCGCGCCGCGCTTTATCAGGCAGCCGGGGCCGATGGGTTGTTCGCTGCCGGGGTGACGTCTGCCTACGAAATCGAAGCAATCTGCAAGGGCACAACTTTACCGGTCAACGTTCTGGGCTTCGCTTGCCTGCCCTCTCCCGAAGAACTGATAGCCCTCGGCGTGCGCCGCTTGAGCGCAGGCTCCGGGATCGCCGAGTTCATGTACGGCGCCATGGGTTCGCTGGTGAAAAGCTTTCTCGCCAGCGGCAAGCTCGACACCCATGACCTCAAGGC
This sequence comes from Pseudomonas sp. GW456-12-1-14-TSB6, assembly GCF_059424205.1. Classification (NCBI taxonomy): domain Bacteria; kingdom Pseudomonadati; phylum Pseudomonadota; class Gammaproteobacteria; order Pseudomonadales; family Pseudomonadaceae; genus Pseudomonas; species Pseudomonas sp. GW456-12-1-14-TSB6. The sequence continues at coordinate 40,437 of NZ_JBWKZE010000016.1, read as the reverse complement.
CTTCACCTATGGCGAAGTCAACGGTTTGCTGAAGTAACTCATGCCCGATCCCTACCAACCGGCCAGCGTGTTTCTGGCCAGCCTCGACGCCGACTGGCAGCGCCACATTGCTGCCATAGGCCCTTGTCTACATCAGCCGCATCCGACGCGCGATCCGTATGAGTCGCTGGTGCGGGCGATTGCCTATCAGCAACTGCACGCCAAGGCGGGCGATGCGATTGTCGGGCGGTTGGTGGGGTTGTTTCCCGGGCAGACGTTTCCGCGTCCCGAGCAGATTCTGGCGACGGACTTCGATCAATTGCGCGGTTGCGGGTTTTCGGCGGGCAAGATTGCGACGATTCAGGGGATTGCCCAGGCGACCCTGGACGGTGTGGTGCCGGATTACTCGAGCGCGCTGGTGATGGAGGACGAAGCGCTGATCGAGCGTCTGGTCAGCCTGCGCGGGGTTGGCCGCTGGACTGTAGAGATGTTGCTGATCTACAGCCTGGAGCGGCCGGATATTCTGCCGGCGGATGACTTTGGCGTACGCGAGGGCTATCGGCGGTTGAAGGGGCTGGAGGTGCAGCCGACGCGCAAGCAGATGATTGACATCGGATTGGCGTGGAGTCCGTTTCGCACGGTGGCGGCGTGGTACCTGTGGCGTGTGCCTAAGGCGCTCTGACCTTGCCCCATTACCCTGTTCAGTCGGATGTTTCGACAGGCCGAGGTGAGGAGCCGTTCATCTCGCTCCTCCCCAGGGAGTCGGCCGCACGCCGTTTTCTCATGGAAACAGCAGCTTCATGTCCTGTTCCGAATAATTGTACTTGCAGCGCAACTCGGTCCCCGCCGGAATATCGTCCGCGGCGAACAGCGCACTCAGGATATAACGCCGACGTTCGAACCGGGTGCCGATCTGCAGGTCTGCTTCAACCTTGAACCCGATTATGTTCACGTTATAGCCCCCCGCCGCTTGCCTGACTGGCTTGTCGGCGGCGTCATATTCGAAGTTCGTGTTGATCCGCGAAACAATATTGTCACCGATGACCACCAGGGGCTCTTCGATGAACCTTCCCGGTCCGTAATGCAAATAAGTGCCCGCGAGCATGGTGTACGTCTGCTCCTCTGGCCGCAGCAGCCCTGCCCGGCTGATCGTTCCGCCGTAAAGGCCCAGCGCCTCGCCTCTGGTGATTCGCTTGTTCGCGACCACCATAAGCTGGCCGATCAGCGCTTTCTCGCCGGGTACTTTCACGTCGGCACTGGTGAAAGTACGCAGCTCGAGTTTCTCTTCATAGAGCCTGGCAACGTCTTCATAGCCTTCGAACTTGATGTAAGGCTTGATCAGCTCCGAACGATATCGCTCCCCCGTGCGCAAGGTCACCAGCGTTTCCAGTTTGCGAATCCGTACCGGCCTGCCCTGCGGATCGCGCAACGGGTATTTGCCGTTGTTGGTGCGGTCGTACGAAGCCAGACGATTGGCCCGGAACGAATAGCGCACCTCGTGACGCATGGCCGCCAGTTCCTGTTCGGTGTAAGGCTTGATCTGCATTGATTCGGAAGCCAGCTCGAACTCGTCGTCAGAAGCGTCCTGACGACTGCGCCCTTCGTCACCTTCCGGGTGAGGCATTGTCTCGAGGGGCGAGTCGACTTCACTGCGCGGGTCCGGGGTGCGAAAACGGTCAGTGTCAAACTCTTGAAGCGGGTGCCAGCGCCTGCCATCGCTATCGCGCTCCAGAACCGGGCCGGAAGGATTGAGTTCGCTGGCCAGCCTGGCACGGTACAACCCCGTCTGCGGATCGGCACTGACCTGGACGATGGCCTGATCGGGCAATTCGGCGAACTGGCGCCCTTTGAACGTCCTGAAGCCATCGGCATCGATCTCCGTCAGCCGGCCTGCCCCCGGGACGTGGTAGGCCTCCAACGACTGTTGCCCGGAGGCGGGTATTTCAATCGTCGGCTGCGCCTCGTGAACAGTGATCGAAGCCGGAGGACTGACGACCTCTCCAGTGCGGTCATGCGGGGCCCTTGAGCCTCCGGAAAAAGCGGGTGGATCTGGCTGCGTGAAGTGGCCACCGGGGCGAATCGTCGGCCCCGACACCGCGCCATCAGCGGGCGGTTTAAAATGGACATCAACCGGGCCTGCACCCTTGGTTGGCGGTTTGACTGGCATATCCAACTTCCTTGATAAATGGCCGGATCAAATCCTGTGAATCTGAAGCCGGCCGGTGTTCGGCGTCATTGCCGGTTCATCTACATGGCGAAAAAAGGCTACCAGACTCCGACCACGCCCACCCACGCACAAACCGCTTCAAATTGATTCCCGGCGCGCTCCGGCCAACAGCGTCTGCGGCCGTTCTGCAGATGTTTCTGCGCCCTGATTGTGTGATCCATCACCACGCCTGCCCTTGCGCCGAGTTTCCAGCACCAGACCGGCGCGGGGTAAAGATACAACTGACGCTCCGGGCGCCCGGGATCTTCTCGTCTAGGCTGAATCGAACGACTTCAGCCCAACCGGAGGCCACTCATGCAACTCGAAGGCTCCTGCCACTGCGGCGCGGTTTCATTCACCCTCGACAGCGCCCACCCCTACCCTTATCAGCGCTGCTACTGCTCGATCTGCCGCAAGACCCAGGGCGGTGGCGGCTATGCGATCAATCTCGGCGGCGACGCGGCCAGCCTCACGGTGCGCGGACGCAAACACATCACGATCTACCACGCGAAAATGAAAGACGAAGGCGATGCCCGCGCCCACCGCAGCAGCGCCGAACGGCACTTCTGCTCGTTGTGCGGCAGCGGACTGTGGCTGTTCAGCCCGGAATGGCCGGAGCTGATCCACCCGTTCGCCTCGGCCATCGACACGCCGTTGCCGGTGCCGCCGGAACATACCCACCTGATGCTCGGTTCGAAGGCACCGTGGGTCGAAGTGCAGGCGAGCAAGAAGGATCAACAATTCGAGGTCTATCCCGAAGAGTCCATCGCCCAGTGGCACGAACGGCTGGGACTGAGCCGATAACCGCCTTCACAGTCTTTGATAGTTTCCCGACAAAGCTGCCAAAGATTGCCGGCCGCCCCCTCACTAGCATGGGCGCATCCAATCTTCCCTCGGGTGCCCCATGCCGGTTTCGTTACGCACACTTTCGCTGTCCCTGACTTCCCTCTGCCTGCTGCTGCCGGGCGATTCGTTGCGTGCCGAAGACTGGCACGCCACCCTGCGTGCCGGGGCGGCCAGTGCGCCGCGTTACAGCGGCAGTGATGAACGGGTGGTGGCGCCGTTGGTGGGGGTCGAAATCGTCAGCCCTTATGGTGTGTTTCTCGACAGCAGCCGAGGCCTCGGCTGGGGCTTCGACGAAGAGGATTTCGGCCTCAGCGTCTACGTCGGCGCCAGCGACGTGCGCAAGGATCGCAAGACCGGATTCAAAGGCTCGGACGAGCTCAACGGCATGGGTTCGATCAAGTTGCGCCCGGTGATCGGGCTCGACGGGACCTATCACATGGGCCCGATCATTCTCGGCGCGAGTTTCGAGCATGCGCTGGAAAAGGACGACGATGACCACGACACCGGCTCGTCGTGGAACCGCCTCAAGCTGAGCATCAGCGCGCCGTTCTACGAAGGCCGTTACGGCAAGGTTACCGGCGGCCTCAACAGCCAGTTCGGCGACAGCAACTACATGCGCACCTGGTACGGCGTCAGCGACACCCAGGCCTCGCGCAGCCAGTTCCGGGCCTACAACGCCCGAGGTGGCCTGGTCAGTCGCGGTGCGGATCTGACCTGGTCGTTGCCGCTGGATGAGCAATGGAGCGTGTCGACCGTTCTGGCGGTGCAGTACCTGAGCCACGAAGCGGCCGACAGCCCGATTGTCGAGCGCCGGTTGCAGACCTCGTTGGCCGGGCAAGTGGTCTACAGCTTTTGATCGCGCTCAGAACAGCTCGCTGAACGGGATGAAGCGCAGCGGATCACCGACCCGCAAGGTGCTGTTCTCGGGAATTTCCACCAGCCCGTCAGCCCAGGTCGCGCCGAGCAGCACCCCGGAACTCTGGTTCGGATACAGCGCCGCCTGACCGCCCTCCAGACGCACGCGCAGGTATTCGCGACGGCTGCCGGGTTTCGGCCAATCGAAGCCGGCGTTGACCGTGAAGCTCAGCGGCATCACCTCTTCCACGCCTTGAATGCGCAGCAGGTACGGGCGCGCCAGCAGGCCGAAGGTCACCAGCGCCGAGGTCGGATTGCCCGGCAGGCCGATCACCGGCACCGTGCCGAAATGGCCGACCGTCAGCGGTTTACCGGGTTTGATCGCGAGTTTCCACAGCAGCGGTTTGCCATTGTCGCGCAGCACCTGGCCGAGAAAATCGGCGTCACCGGCAGACACGCCGCCGGTGGTCAGAATCAGATCGGCCGCCACTTGCAACTGCTCAAGCTTGAGTCGGGTCTGCGCCGGGCGATCAGGCAGAATCCCGGCGTCGATCACTTCGCAACCCAGTTCCCGCAACCAGTGGTCGAGCAAGGTGCGGTTGCTGTTGTAGATGCTGCCAGGACGCAGCGGCTGACCCGGCTCCACCAGCTCATCACCGGTCGACAGCAACGCCACGCGCGGACGACGCACCACCGGCAAATGGGTCATGCCCTGCCCTGCGGCGACGGCCAGCTCGAACGGGCCGAGGCGTTTGCCGGCGCGCAGCAAGGTGTCGCCGACGCGGTTCTCCTGGCCCTGGGGACGGATGTTCTGGCCGACCTTCAGCGGTTGCAGGAAATGTACGCGACCGTCCTCCAGCACTTCGACGTTTTCCTGCATCTCCACGCAATTGGCGCCCATGGGCAACGGCGCACCGGTGAAAATCCGTGCGCAGGTGCCGGACAGCAAGGCGTCCGGCGCCATCCCGGCGTAGACCCGCTGTGACACGCTCAACGGCTGGCGATGCAGGTCGGCAAGGTTCAAGGCATAACCGTCCATGGCGCTGTTCGGCCACGGCGGCAGGTCGAGGGTGGCGACCAGATCGCTGGCCAGCACGCGCCCGCGAGCCTCATTGAGCGGCACCGATTCACTGTCCGGCAGACGTTGTTCATTGGCCATGGCCAGCAGTTGGTCGAGGGCGTCCTCGACCGGCATCAACCCGGGCTTGCTCATCCGCGCGGCCCGCAGGCTTGCACCGGTTTGAGGTGCGGAACGAAGTTGCACGGGCGGTGACGGTTATCCAGTTGTTCGGCGAGGATGCCTTCCCACGCGGTGCGGCAAGCGCCGGTGGAACCCGGCAGGCAGCACACCAGCGTGCCGTTGGACAGGCCGGCCAGCGCGCGGCTTTGTACGGTCGAGGTGCCGATGTCGAGAATCGAGATGGCGCGGAACAGCTCGCCAAAGCCGTCGATCTGCTTGTCCAGCAGGCAAGCCACGGCTTCCGGAGTGCTGTCGCGACCGGTGAAACCGGTGCCACCGGTGATCAGCACCACTTGAATGCCGTCGTCGGCGATCCACTGCGCGACCTGGGCGCGGATCTTGTACAGGTCGTCCTTGAGCAGGTTGCGTTCGCTCAGGGTGTGGCCGGCCTCCAGCAGGCGGCTGACCAGCAACTGGCCGGAGGTGTCGCTGGCGTAATCGCGGGTATCGCTGACCGTCAGCACGGCAATATTCAGGGGAACGAACAAGGCATCCGATTTCACACTCATGGCACTCTCCGGCCGTCGTCAATTCAGTGGGTGACGAGCCTAAGTGCCGCTTGTGAGAGCTGTCTAATCACTCTGGCCAACCACACTATCGACCTGCTCTATCGGTGATTTTTTTCAGCCCCTCGACCACTGTCCGGCCCAATGAAACCGGGCGTCATCGAAATCCTCGATAGGCTCTTAGACACTGCCGATTGGACGAAAAAAACCATCAATGGGATCGTCGTTCCCTGCGCTTTCCGTGCGCTGTACGCATCTGCGTCAATACTCAATCAAAGTTCCTTATCGAGCAGGTGCCGTCGTGGACATCAAACAACTCAAGTTCCTGATCGCGCTGGACGAAACCCGCCACTTCGGCCAGGCCGCCGCGCGCTGCCACATCACCCAGCCGACCCTGTCGATGCGCCTGCGCAATCTGGAAGACGAGCTGGATCTGGTGCTGGTCAATCGCGGCCAGCGCTTCGAAGGTTTCACCCAGGCCGGCGAGCGCGTCCTCGCCTGGGCCCGCACGTTGCTGGCCGCTCACGACGGGCTGTTTGCCGAAGCGGCGGCCTGCCGGGGGCAACTGGTGGGTAGCCTGCGCCTGGGGCTGGTGCCGCTGAGCAACTTCAATCCGGTGAATTACATTCAGGGTTTGTCCGGGACTTATCCGGAGCTGAAGTACAGCCTGTCGTCGCTGAGTTCGGACGAGATCATCGAAGGCCTGGGCAACAATCAGCTGGATCTGGGCGTGTGTTATCTGGACCACGTCAACCCGAACTATTTCGAGTTCTTCGAGATCGGCGAAACCCGCGTCGGCCTGCTCTACGACACCCGCCACTTCCATTTCGAAGGCCCGGAAATGAGCTGGGAAGACGCCGCCGAACTGCCGCTGGGGATGATCACTACCGGCATGCACTACCGCAAATCCATCGACCTGAGTTTCCGCAGTCGCGGGTTGAATCCGCAGCCGATCCTGGAAAGCGACTCGACCTATCAACTGCTGCAGGCGATTCACCAGGGCTTCTGCTGCTCGATCATGCCGCTGGACAGCGGGCTGGAAGAGCCGATCGAACATCTGGCTTTCATTAACCTGCCGGATGCCAGCGTGCTCGCGCCGCTGGGGCTGGTGATGCGCAAGACCGAACCGCGCTCGGCGATTGCCGAGAAGTGTTTTGCCGAGGCGCGCAAGATGTTCGGGATCGAGGCGCCTGCCGTTTAACCCTCCCCATTGCACTTCGGTGCAACGACTTCAGGTGCGCCTGCGGTCATCGACCAATCCAATCACTGCATCGGAACAAGCGATTGGACGCACTTTTCCCTGCCCCGTAGCCTGAACCCACTTCAGCGCTTCGTGGGACTTTCAAGATGCTGTGCCAAGTTGAACAACTCATCGAACCGGGCGACGCCAACGCCCCCGCGCCACAACCGGCGTCAGTGGCTTATCGCGAATACCTCGACGACGCGCCGGTGTCCCACGCGGCGCTGGCGGCGGAAATCGCCCTGGCCATCAGCTACAACGGCCTGAATCAGGCGGTGATGATGGTCTCTCCAGGCAACATCGAGGACTTCATTCGCGGGTTCAGCCTGAGCAACGCCATCGTCGACCGCCTCGACGATATCCACGACATTCGCCTGACCCATTTCGACCAGGCCTGCCAGGCCGACGTGCAGATTTCCAGCCGCGCGTTCTGGGCCCTGAAGGATCACCGGCGGCAGATGGCAGGCACCAGCGGTTGCGGCCTCTGCGGCGTGGAAGCCCTTGAGCAGGCGCTGCCGCAACTGGAGATCCTGACCCCGACACCCTTGCCACCTTCCGCACATTTCGAGGGGATCCGCCAACGCATCGAACAGGCCCAGCAACTGGCCCGCAGCAGCGGCGCCCTGCACGCGGCGTTGTACTTCGACGCCGACGGCCAAGCGTTGCTGTGCCGCGAAGACATCGGCCGCCACAACGCCCTCGACAAGCTGATCGGCGCCCTGCAATTCGAAGGTCTCGATGCGCGTCAGGGCTTCGTCGTGGTCACCAGCCGTTGCAGCCTCGAACTGATTCACAAAGCCGTGCGCGCCCGCCTCGGCACCCTCGTCAGCCTGTCTGCCCCCACCGCGCTGACCGTGCGCTGGGCGCTCAAGCACCGCTTGAACCTGATCCACGTCCCGCACCGCAACGCCCCGCGAATCTACAGCCCGATCCAGGAGCCCACCGCATGAGCAACACCCTCACCCACCTCGACGATCAGGGTCGCGCCAACATGGTCGACGTCAGCGACAAAGCCGCCACCCGCCGCGAAGCCACCGCGCAAGCCTGGGTGCAGATGCGTCCGGAAACCCTGCAAATGATCCAGTCCAACGGCCACCCCAAGGGCGATGTGTTCGCCGTGGCGCGGATCGCCGGGATTCAGGCGGCCAAGCGCACTCATGAGTTGATTCCACTGTGTCATGCGCTGCTGCTCAGCTCGATCCACGTCGAGCTCAAAGCCTGCGAACCGGACCGCGTACAGATCACCAGCACCTGCCGCCTCACCGGCCAGACCGGCGTCGAACTCGAGGCCCTGACCGCCGCCAGCGTCGCCGCACTGACGATCTACGACATGTGCAAGGCGGTGGACCGGGCGATGGTCATCGGCGACATCCGCCTGCTGAGCAAACAGGGCGGCCGCTCCGGCCACTTTCAATGGGAGAACCCGCAATGATTCTGATCAACTACTTCGCCAGCTACCGTGACCGGCTCAATCTGGGCGGTGAAAAGATTCCGGCCAGCGACACCCTCGCTTGTGTCGAGGATGTACGACAGATGCTGATGCAGCGTGGCGATGTCTGGCGTGAAGTGCTCGGCGCCGGCAACCTGATGTGCGCGGTGAATCAGGAGCTGTGTCAGCCGGATCAGACGATCGAGGATTTCGACGAGATTGCGTTTTTCCCGCCAGTTACGGGGGGTTGAGGCATGGGTGTTCGAGTCCAGCGTAAAGGCTTCGATGCCGGTCAGTTGATTGCCGACCTGCATGCGCGCAATCCACGGGTGGGCGCGGTGGTGAATTTCATTGGTTATGTGCGGGATCTGAACGTCGGGCAGCCGGTGACCGAGCTGTTTCTGGAGCACTATCCGGGCATGACCGAAAAGGCCTTGGAGCAGATCGCCGAACAGGCCCGCGAGCGGTGGCCGCTATTGGCGGTGGAGATTGTGCATCGGGTCGGTGCGTTGTCGGTGACCGAACCGATCGTGTTCGTTGGCGTCAGCAGCAAGCATCGGCATGCGGCGTTCGAGGCCTGTGCGTTCATCATGGATGTGCTGAAGACCCGTGCGCCGTTCTGGAAGCGTGAGACCACGCCGGAGGGTTCGCATTGGGTCGAGGCGCGGGAGAGTGATCAAAATGCGGCGTTTCGCTGGAGTCTGGCGCATGCCTGAAGACCGAAAGCCCTCACCCTAGCCCTCTCCCAGAGGGAGAGGGGAGCGATTGGGGGATATTTCAGAAATACGCCGACCTGAACGTATAGCGTTGAATTCGAATGCAAGCAGTTTCGAATCCATAATCGACTCGGACTTTCAGGTCGATGTTTGACGCAAGACACTTCGGTCGGCCCCCTCTCCCTCCGTGAGAGGGCTGGGGTGAGGGCTGCAATCTCGATACCACTCCTTAACAAAAGCCTGATTAGATAGCCGCTCCACCACAACTCAACTCGGGAGCCACACTTGAGCCAAACGCCAAAAGACTTGCCCCGTCCTCAACCCATCACCCTGCGCCAGGCCTGGCCGTTCTGGCTCAAACTCGGCTGCATCGGCTTCGGCGGCCCCGCCGGGCAGATCGCGATCATGCATCAGGAACTGGTGGAGCGCCGGCGCTGGATCTCGGAGCGACGTTTCCTGCATGCGCTCAACTACTGCATGTTGCTGCCAGGCCCCGAGGCGCAGCAACTGGCGACTTACATCGGCTGGCTGCTGCATCGCACCCGTGGCGGCGTGCTGGCCGGGGCGTTGTTTGTGATGCCATCGTTGCTGATCCTGATCGCCTTGTCGTGGGTGTACATCGCGTTCGGCGACGTACCGGCGGTGGCCGGGGTGTTTTACGGAATCAAACCGGCGGTGACCGCGATTGTGTTGCACGCGGCCCATCGCATCGGCTCCCGAGCCTTGAAGAACAGCTGGCTCTGGGCGATCGCCGGAGCGGCGTTCGTGGCGATTTTTGCCTTCAACCTGCCGTTCCCGCTGATCGTGCTCGGCGCGGCATTGATCGGTTATTTCGGCGGACGCTGGGCGCCGCAGCGGTTCAGCAACGGCGGCCATCGCGGCGGCGAAAAATCCTTCGGCCCGGCGCTGATCGATGACGACACACCGCCACCCGAACATGCGCGGTTCAACCTGCCCAGGCTGCTGCGTCTGGCGCTGATCGGTGCGCTGCTGTGGTGCCTGCCGATGGCGTTGCTGACCGCGTTGTTCGGCTGGGACGGCACCCTCACGCAGATGGGCTGGTTCTTCACCAAAGCGGCGTTGCTCACCTTCGGCGGCGCTTACGCCGTGCTGCCCTACGTGTATCAGGGCGCGGTCGGGCATTACGGCTGGCTGACGCCGACGCAGATGATCGACGGCCTGGCCCTGGGCGAAACCACGCCGGGGCCGCTGATCATGGTCGTGGCGTTTGTCGGGTTCGTCGGCGCTTACGTGCAACCGACGTTCGGTCCGGAACACGCGTTCGCCGCCGGCGCGCTGGCCGCGACGCTGGTGACCTGGTTCACCTTCCTGCCTTCGTTCCTGTTCATCCTCGCCGGCGGGCCATTGGTGGAGTCGACCCACAACGAATTGAAGTTCACCGCGCCGCTGACCGCGATCACGGCGGCGGTGGTCGGGGTGATCCTCAATCTGGCGTGTTTCTTTGCTTACCACGTGTTCTGGCCCGCCGGTTTTACCGGTCAGCCCGATGTGTTCTCGATCGTGCTGGCCCTCATGGCCGCCCTCGCCCTGTTCTTTTTCAAGCGCGGCGTGATCGAGGTGTTGATCGTTTGCGCCCTCGTCGGGCTGGGGTTTTACCTGCTGCGCTGAACCGGGGTGCACGCCAACGCCTGCGGAAACAGGCGTTTACTTATCCGGGGATTCCCCCTTACTATCCAGCCACACCGGCATGGCGGGACGCTCCCGCCGCCGACGTTTTCCGCCAACGGAAACACGCGTCATGAGCACGTCACTCCAACAATCAGAATCGTTGAACGTCTCTGCACTGCGCGCCCTTCTTCACAGGGGCCGCGCATGAATCGCATCGTCAATCTCCCCATGGCCCTGAGCCGTTCCAAGCTGCGTCACTCCGCACGCCCGCCGGATATCTGCCTGCCCGTCTGATCGCGCCGGTAAAAATCGCGACAGCTCCCCCTCTTTTTTCGATATCCCTGCCAGGACGCCCGCGCCTTTTGCCGAGCTGCGTCCGGCCCGAATCTGCGCGCCTGTGCGGCGCCATCGTGAGTGATTGATTATGAAATTCGCAGCCATTGAAGACGCCCGTCATTTTCTCGAGCAGAACCCCGACATCGACATGATCGAGCTGTTCATCCTCGACGCCAACGGCGTGCCGCGCGGCAAGCTGTTGCACCGCGAAGAACTGCTCGCCGTGTACGAAAGCGGCCGCCCGCTGCCAAGCACCATCCTCGGCCTGACGGTGCATGGCGAGGACGTAGAAAACTCCGGTCTGGTCTGGGACGTCGGCGACATCGACTGCCGCGCCTACCCATTGGAAGGCAGTCTGGTGCGCCTGCCGTGGCGGCAGATTCCGACCGCTGCGGTGCAGGTCAGCATGCACCCGGAACAAGGCATGCCGGCGAGTATCGCCGACCCGCGCCACCTGTTGATCAAGGTCATCGACCGCTTGAAAGCCGAGGGTTACCACCCGGTCATGGCCTGCGAGCTGGAGTTCTATCTGCTCGACGCCAAACGCGATCACAACGGTCGTCCGCAACCGGCGCTGGATGCCGACGGTGGGCGACCGCGACACACGCAGGTCTACGGTTTGCGTGAGCTGGAGCAGATCGAACCGTTCCTTGCCGACCTCTACAGCGCCTGCAAACTGCACGGCATTCCGGCGCGCACGGCTATCTCGGAATACGCGCCGGGCCAGGTGGAAATCACCCTCGAACACGGCGATGCGCTGGAGGCGATGGACCAGGCCGTGCGCTACAAACGGCTGGTCAAAGCCGTGGCGCACAAGCACGGGATGCAGGCGACGTTCATGGCCAAGCCGTTCGATCATCTGGCGGGTACCGGCATGCACATGCACGTCAGCCTTGCCGATGCCGAGGGGCGCAATCTGTTTGCCTCCGAAGACCCGGCCGGCACGCCGCTGTTGCGCACGGCGATTGGCGGGATGCTCGCCTCCTTGCTCGATTCGCTGCTGCTGTTCTGCCCGAACGCCAACTCCTACCGCCGTTTCCAGGCCAACAGCTACGCACCGCTGGCACCGACCTGGGGCGTCGACAACCGCACCGTCAGCCTGCGCGTGCCGGGCGGCCCGGCCAACACCCGGCACATCGAACACCGCATCTGCGGCGCCGATGCCAACCCCTATCTGGCAGCGGCAGCGATCCTGGCGGGCATTCATCGCGGGATAAAAGAAGACATCGATCCGGGTGAACCGGTGGAAGGCAACGGTTACGCGCAGGCGAAAGAATTGCTGCCGACCGACTGGCTGACCTCGCTTACGGCGCTGGAGAATTCGGCGTGGGCGCGGGATGCGCTGGGGCAGGAATTTCTCGGGGTGTATCTGGCAGTTAAACGTGCGGAATACCGGCAGTTCATGGCCGAAGTGGGCGAGCAGGACTGGCGCTGGTATCTGACCGAAGCCTGATCCTTTTTTCCTCTTTTTGCCTTGGATACCGACATGACTGAACGCAGCAACTCCTACTACACCGCGACCCTCAACCGCGACACCGACTACCCGACCCTGCAAGGCCGGCACAAGGTCGATGTGGTGATCATCGGCGGCGGTTTCACCGGCGTTGCCACCGCCGTCGAACTGGCCGAAAAAGGCCTGAAAGTCGCCATCGTCGAAAGCCACAAGATCGGCTGGGGCGCCACCGGGCGCAATGGCGGGCAGGTCACAGGCAGCCTGTCCGGCGACGGCGCGATGCGCAAACAGATGCGCAATACATTGGGCGATGAGGTCGATGATTTCATCTGGCACCTGCGCTGGCGCGGCCACGAAATCATCAAGCAACGGGTCGAGAAATACACGATCGATTGCGACCTCAAGCACGGCCACTTGCACGCCGCCTACAAGCCGAGCCACATGGCCGGTTTGCGCAGCGACTACGACGAAGCCGTGCGCCGAGGCATGGGTGATGAAGTCAGCCTGCTCGACCGCAGCCAGGTGCGCGATCTGCTGCAAAGCGATCTCTACCACGGCGCCATCAAGAACGCCCGCAACATGCACCTGCACCCGCTCAACCTGTGCATCGGCGAGGCGCGAGCGGCGCAAAGCCTCGGCGCGCTGATCTTCGAAAACAGCGAAGTGCTGGAGATCATTCACGGCGACAGCCCTGGCGTGCGCACCGCCCACGGCCGGGTCGACGCCAATCAGGTGCTGCTGGCCGGCGACGTTTACCACAAACTCGAACCGGGCCAGCTCAAGGGCAAGATTTTCCCGGCCATGGGCGGCATTGTCACCACCGAACCGCTGGGCGATCTGGCAAAACAGATCAACCCTGAAGACCTCGCCGTTTACGACTGCCGCTTCGTGCTCGACTACTACCGCCTCACCGCCGACGGGCGCCTGCTGTTCGGCGGCGGCGCCAACTACAGCGGCAAGGACTCACGAGACATCGCCGGCGAACTGCGGCCGTGCATCGAACAGACTTTCCCGGCGCTCAAAGGGGTGAAGATCGATTACCAGTGGAGCTGCGCGATGGGCATCGTCATCAACCGCATCCCGCAACTGGGCAAGCTTTCGGACAACGTCTGGTATTGCCAGGGTTACTCCGGCCACGGCATCGCCACGACCCACATCATGGGCGAGATCATGAGCCGGGCGATCACCGGGCAGATGCAGCAGTTCGACACGTTTGCCGCGTGCTCGCACATTCGCGTGCCGATGGGCGATCTGCTGGGGAATCCGATGTTGGCGGCGGGCATGTGGTACTACCAGATGCTGGAAAAACTGCGCTGATCGAACAGGCCCCATCGCCAGTGATGGGGCCTTTTTTGCCGCAAAACCTCAGTCAGGCAACTGCTCCACCTCAATCCCCAACCGCCGGTAGTCCTCAATATTCCCCGACGCCACATGCCGCTCGGTGATCAGCGTGTGCAAGCGCTCGCACGGCGCCACCACAAACGGCTCCACCGCACCGAGCTTGTCCGCCGTGGTCACGGCAATCACCCGCGCCGCACAGTCGAGCAGCGCCTGCTTGACCGGCACTTCATCGAAATGCAGCGAGGTGATGCCCACCTCCGGATGAATCGCGCAGACCCCGGTGATCGCCAGATCCGCCTTGATCCCCGACAGCAGACGCAACGCCTCGTGACCGCCAGCAGACAGGGTTTTCGGATTCAACTGCCCGCCTGCCAGAATCACCTTGATGCCCGGGTATTCGGACAACGCGATCGCCGTCATCGGTGAGGCCGTGACCGCCGTGAGGCTGATGTCCCTGGGCAACGAGCGCGCCACCTGCAACGAGGTGGAACCGGAATCGAACATCACCGTCTGCCCGTTGCGCACCTGCTGCGCCGCCAACTGCGCCAGACGAATCTTCACCTCGTCGATCTCATCCAGCCGGGTGAAGTAATCCTTGCCGGTGTCCTTGGGCCTCGGCAGCGCGCCGCCGTGCACTCGCTGCACCAGTCCGGCGTTGTCCAGCTCGGCGAGATCGCGGCGGATGGTGTCTTCGGACACCGCAAAATGCTGGCTCAACTCGGACGCCATGACCTTGCCGTCACGTTCGAGGATCAGAAGGATTTTCTGCCGACGCAGGGACGGAAGCTCGGAAGCGGAATGATCGTGCATGGTTTTGCCTGTTTGTGCCTTTAATTGCAGGTTTGCGCGAGCTTAGCCAAGCAAACCGGCAAACACAACGCCGGTATCAATGGCTTCGATCATTGGAATCACGAAGCCGAATTTTTTCTTTTGACCCGCCCCCGGCAGAATGGCCCCACTTTCAAAAGGACCAGGATGAACACCCCATGAACCTCAATTTCGCTTTCGCCTGCATGGTCGTCGTATCGTTTGCCATCGCGCTCGTGCACGCCTGATCAAAATCAAGGCTCACTTGGCGATCATTCCACCACCCGCGCCTTGCGCACGAACAACGCATGCACCTTGTCCCAGAAGTTGCCGCCCAGCACGAAGAAGCTGCCGATGAACATCAAGTCGCCGAGCGCCTGCAACTGCCAGAGATTGGGCCGCACGCCCGGAAAGAAGTTATCGAAATACGGCTCCAGGAATGACGACAGCAGCGGCAGGCAGAACATCACCACGCCGATCTTGTGGCGCAGCGGGCTGACTTCGGCCACCGGGGTCGGAATCACGCCGGAAATATAGTGGCCGATCGTGCGCTTGAGTTCGGCGAACCCGGCCTTGCCCATCACCGCGATCACCAGCAGCAACAGCACTTTATTACTGATGAACAGCACCCCGGTCAGCGCCGCGACTTTCGAGCCCGGCACGTCGAGGGCGGCGGCAATCGGCACCATCAGCCACGAACCGAGCATCAGGCAGATGATTGCCACGCCGACCTTGAAACGCCAGCTGGCGCTGCTGGTGGGGGCAAGCGGTTCTTGAGCAGTGTCCATGGCTTCCTACCTTTTTATCCGGGGCGGGGTTCGGTGGCGTTCGCCTGAAAAAGCGTAGCAGCTGATTGCTTCGAACAACCCGCAATCTGCGGTCTATGCTCCAGTGACATTTCCCGCTGGGGCCTCCCGGTATGCCTGCAACGCCAGCCCTGCTGATCCGTCCCGGCCACCTGCTGCTGCTCGGTGCGCTGAGCCTTGGCGGCTGCCTGCGGCTGGGCCCGGATTTCCAGCCGCCGGCCGAGGCCTGGAGCAAGCAGTGGCAAAGTCCGGCGTTGGAACAGGCCAGCGAACGCGGCACGGTACCGGATCTGCGCCAGTGGTGGCAGGTGTTTGCCGATCCGATCCTCGACCGCTTGATCAGCGACGCCGAAGCCCGCAACAGCAGCCTGAAAATCGCCGGCCTGCGGGTGCTCGAAGCCCGTGCGCAACTGGGCATCGCCGACAGCGGTCGCTACCCGCAACTGCAACAGGCCAGCGCCGACAGCCTGTACATCGACCGCCGTCAGTCCGGCGGCAACAACCCGCAGGACTTGCACTTCTGGCAGCACAGCGCCGCATTCGATGTCGGCTGGGAACTGGATTTCTGGGGTCGCTTCAGCCGCGCCATCGAATCCGCCGACGCCAGCTACTTCGCCGCCCAGGCCAACTACGAAGACGCCCTCGTTCTATTACGCGCTCAAGTGGCCGACACCTACTTTGCCCTGCGCACCACCGAAGCCCGGCTGCGGGTCGCCCGGGAAAATGCCGCCCAACAAAAGCGCAACTTCGAGATCACCGAAAAACTCTTTCGCAGCGGCCAGACCGCCGAACTCGACCTGCAACAGGCCAGAACCCAATACCTCGGCACCCTGAGCAGCATTCCGGCGTTCGAAGACCAGTTGCTGCGCACCCGCAATGCGCTGGCGGTGCTGGTCGGCCAGCCGCCCGGTGGCCCGGCGTTCCTGGCCGAACAACCGGGGCTGATTCCGCTGGTGGATCGCGCCGTGTTGCAGGATGTCCCGGCCAACCTGCTGTTGCGCCGTCCCGATGTGCGCGCGGCGGAGCTGAACGTTGCTGCGCAATCGGCGCTGGTCGGCGTGGCTGAAACCGATCTGTATCCCTCGCTGACCCTGCTCGGCAGCATCGTCTGGTCCAGCGACACCCTCGGCGCCACCCCGCGCAGCCTCGACCTGATCGGCGGCCCGAGCCTGCGCTGGAACCTGTTCGACTACGGCCGCATCCACAACAACATCCGCGTGCAGGATGCGCGCTTGCAGCAACTGATCGAGGCCTATCGCGACAAGGTCCGCCAGGCTGCCCGCGAAGCCGACGACGCCGCCAGCGGCCTGACCAAGGCGCTGGAACGCGAGCGTATTCTCGGCGAGGCCGAAGGCGCGGCGCGGCGTTCGCTGGTGCTGGCCAACACTCAATATCGCGAAGGCTATTCGGACTTTCAGCGGGTGCTCGACGCCCAGCGCGCATTGCTGGAGCTGCAGGACAACTATCTGGTCAGCCGCAGCAACGCCGTGAGCAATCTGATCGCCCTGTACCGCGCCGTTGGCGGTGGCTGGCAAAGCGCCGGGCCGCAGATTGATTCAGCAACCCGCCAGCAGATGCAACAACGCACCGACTGGGGCGATCTGCTGAGCGCCCCGCCGCCGCAACCGACCTATCCGATTCCCTCGCAGGTAGACCGCCATGAGTGATGAAGCGCCGCCGGATCCGGCGAAAAAAGGCATCCGCTGGGTGCTGCTGGTGATTGTGCTGAGCCTGGTCTGGTATCTGCTGGCCGACCGTTTTACGCCCTACACCCAACAGGCGCGGGTCGGCGCATTCGTGATCCCGGTGGCAGCGGAAGTCGCGGGCCGGGTGATCAAGGTCAACGTGCGCAACAATCAGGACGTGCAGGCCGGCGACATCCTTTTCGAGCTCGATCCACAGCCGCTGCAAATTGCTGTCGACCGGGCCCGCGCCGATCTGGAAAACACCCGGCGCACGGTCGGCGCCAGCACCGCGGGCATCGCTTCGGCACAGGCGTCGTTGCGGGCCGCGCAAGCCAATGAACTCAAAACGCGCCAGGACAATCGACGGCTGGAAGGCTTGTACAAAGAAGATCCGGGCACGGTTTCGGTTCGGCTGCTGGAAGTGTCCCGGGCCAATCACGAGGCCGCTGTCAGTCAGGTCGCCGCCGCCCGGGCCGAAGTGCTGCGCGCGCAGGAGCAGGAAGGCGGCAACACCGACACCAACGCCAAACTGCTCAGCGCCGCCGCCACGCTGGCCAAGGCCGAACTGGATCTGGCCAACACCCGCATTGGTGCGCGTTCGGCGGGCCTGATCACCGACTTGCGCACCGACGTCGGCCAGTTCGCCGCTGCCGGCAGCCCGGTGATGACGCTGATCACGATCCAGGACGTGTGGGTCAGCGCCGATCTCACCGAAAACAACCTCGGCCGGATCAAGCCCGGCACGCCGGTGTCGATCATCCTCGACGCCCTGCCCGGCGAAGTGCTCGACGGCCGGGTGCGCAGCGTCGGTTACGGGGTCAGCATCGGCCAGACGCCGCCGCCCGGCACCCTGCCGACGATCCAGAACAGCCGCGACTGGCTGCGTCCGGCCCAGCGTTTTCCGGTGATCATCGAGTTCAGCGAGGAGGCGAAAAAGCGCCTGTTCGAGAGTCGTTCGATTCGCGCTGGCGGGCAGGCGGAAGTCATGGCGTTTCCCAGCGAGGGCAATCTGCTCAATCCGTTGGGCCGGGTGTTTGTCTGGCTGATGAGCTGGCTGTCGTATGCCTATTGAACGCAGCGTCCCGGCGCAACGTGCCTTGCGCCTGGCCTGCGGCACGGCGTTGTGCACCGCCGCCAGTTACGGTCTCGCCTTGCCGTTGTCGTTTCTGTCGCCGGTGCTCGCGGTGTTGCTGCTGGCCAGCATGCCCCGACCGTTGCCGGTGAAAATGGCGCTGGTGCTGACGTTGGTCGCCGCATTCACCACCAGCCTCGGGCTGTTGCTGGTGCCGTTGCTGCGTTATTACCCAGTGTGCGGCGTGCTGCTGATTGGTGTCGGGCTGTTTCTGGTGTTCACCTACGGCTTGCGTGGCGGCAATGTGCTGATCATGACGTTTCTGGTGATCGGCATGACCATGATCTCCGCCGCCGGTTTTGCCTCATTCGAACTGGCGATGGCGGTGATCGGCGCGCTGGTCAAAGGCCTGTTGCTGGCCGTCGTCATCGTCGGCCTGAGCCACGTCCTGTTCCCGGAACCGGCCAACAGCCCCGCGCCACCACCCGCTCCCGCCCTGCCCGCCGAAGACGTGCCCCGCGTAGCGATGCGCGCAACGCTGATCGTGCTGCCGACCTTCTTGCTGGTGCTAATCGACCCGGCGAGCTACCTGCCGATCATTCTCAAAGCCGTCAGCCTTGGCCAGCAAAGCACCACCACCCGCACCCACCACGCCGGGCGCGAATTGCTCGGCTCGACCTTATTGGGCGGGCTGCTGGCGGTGTTGTTCTGGTGTGCGTTGAGCCTGTTCGTGCACCTGTGGATGTTCTTTCTGTGGATGCTGCTGTTCGGGCTGTTGGTGGCGCGCAAACTCTATCGACTGCACCCGACGCAGCTCGCGCCAGGGTTCTGGCTCAATACGCTGATCACCATGATCATCCTGCTCGGCCAGTCTGTTGAGGACAGCGCGGCGGGCAAGGACGTCTACACCGCCTTCGCGGTGCGCATGGGCTTGTTCATTCTGGTGACGCTCTACAGCGGCGTAATGATGCACCTGCTCGTCGCGCACCGGGAAAACCGTCAGGGCGTGACCTGATAACCCCGCCCTTGCAGGCAACCGGTGTAGGCGCTTGAACTGGCTGAAGCATCGGTCCGCCGCTGCTCGCGTCGATCCTGCCGCTGCCGCGCACCGCCGACTACCGCACCGGCGGCAGCCGTCTCTTTGGCTCGGTTCTGGCGGTAATCCTGCTTGCGGTCATCGTCCACGGCTTCATAGAACTCGTCGTGCTGACGCCCGCGCACTTCAGCGGCAGTAGC
Organism: Pseudomonas sp. GW456-12-1-14-TSB6; assembly: GCF_059424205.1. NCBI lineage: Bacteria > Pseudomonadati > Pseudomonadota > Gammaproteobacteria > Pseudomonadales > Pseudomonadaceae > Pseudomonas > Pseudomonas sp. GW456-12-1-14-TSB6. The sequence continues at coordinate 21,055 of NZ_JBWKZE010000016.1, read as the reverse complement.
GCCGGCCGCCGCACCCGCGGCAGCGCCCTTCAGCCGACCACCGGCCTGGGGTGTCGACGTGGTTGAGGTGGACGCGATGGAATGGCAATCGTTGATGTCGATCTGGGTTTGCTGGGAAGTCTGGCCCTTGAGCGGGACGACGGATTCGGCTGAGGCTTGAGTAGTCGCAAGTGTTGCGAAGATGAAAAGGCTAAATATTGGTAAACGGTTCATGATGACCTCCCACAGGGCCTTTACCACAACAGACGGGGCTGCCCACCAGTGTAGTTCGCGTATCTTTTTCAAGCTTCCGCGTCCAAAATTCAAGAAATCAGAACCAGGTCAAAATCGCATGAAGTGGTTTAAACACTGAAGACATTTTTACACTCGACGAGACCAGCCAGACAGCTCCGCCACCAGCAATGAACAGGGACGCCAAAGCCACCCCTAATCGCCGACTACGAATGACATATTTCTGTTTATCTGTGTTAAGAGCACCGTAAGCTGCCTTCAGCCTGGTGAGGGCTTCCAGAATTTTTCTATGTTCGCCGTCCTTTTTTTCCAATGCATCTGAAAGATTCTCGATGTCACTTTTGAGTTTCAGATTAGCAACCTCTGCCTCAACAAGAGAATTCCTAACTATCACTAGTTGCCGCGAGGCCGTTTCGTGAGCATTACCGAGTGCACTCAACTGAAATTTCAAGTTTACGCCATTGGCTTCAGATGACTTGAATGCATCGCCAACTGCATCCAATCTCTTCGAAAGATCTGCGCGAAGCCCTTCCGACTCTTCATTTCGCTTTCGCAGTTCACTCAGGCTCCGCTGCTGAAGAACAACCTGCTCCTCCAAATAAGCCTTAGAACTAGGATTACTTAAAACCACACACTTCAGAAAACCATTCACCCCTTCAAGAACATTCCTAACAAAAACTTTATGTGCAGCCTCGCGCTCATCAGTTGTATTCTCATCAGAAAACTTATAAATAAACACATCTGGAATATCAACCTCCACTACTGGCACTGAAAGGGCCCTGAGCTCAGTCTGTTTCTCCGCATCTACAGCATGAGTACTGTGTATTTCCAGATAAAGTTCACCCTCCCACTTACGCCCAATATGGCTATCCGTTTCAAATTTTAGATACACATCAACGGATCTATGACCCTGCGGGGGAATGATCACTCTTTTTTCTGATTCCGCCTGAATGATTTTAACAACAATATTTTCTTGCCGTTGAGCTCTGGTTCCCGCATTGAAAATCAGACTTAGCCTGGTAGTTTCGATCGTCAGCAACGCTTCCTTGAACAACTGATGATTTAGAGACTCACCACCTTCACCTCCTCCGCCACCGCTACTATTTATGTACGCAAAAAAACTTGTGCCCCCTTTCATCACATGCTTTACCGCCTTTCGACTACCAGGCTTATGAGTACTATAAAAACTTTGCCCCGTTGGCTGCCCATTAAACTCATCTCTGCGACAACTTTCTATTTGCTTCGCCGTCACTTTGTCAGAGTGCCCGCCCCATTGCGACGTGTACGCAAAACTCTTTGCCATTTAGCAACAACCCATTAAGAAAAATGCATTTAACTTTCTGCTTTCAACAGCAGTTGAGCCTTAACTATTTCAGACGAAACTGCAGAAACCATGGAACCCATAATTGCGACAAGCCCTTCCGTTCGCATTGCTTGACGTTTGCTGCGCTCATTAGATGACAAATACTTTCCATCAAAAGGATTGACTAACTTCACCCTTTCCATACCGACAATCAACAACTGCACCTCTTTATTCAACCATCGTTCCAGCTCATTAACTTTGTCGATGCACCCACGCCTCCATTTTTTATCCTCAGGATAGTCATCAATATGTTCAAACACATAGGTGTAGTCACGATCTTCATGATCAGTGATTTTATTACGAATCTGGCTGTGAATTTTATTATATGAAAAGTGATTACCACATCGCGATATCAAGGGATTACAGCCCTCCCTATTATCCCCAACCTTCCCGACGTACAACTGTATATCCTCCGCCCCCGCCGCCACTACTACATAGATAGAATATTTACGCTTCAGACTTTCACGATGCAATGTAAATATATACGGCACTAAATAACTCCTACGCAAGATTAGTGGAATATACCAAAGCCAATTACAACAAAATCAAACATAAGTAAAAGAGGCATTCAACGATAATAAAATCCAACTAGACTATCTCCTTAACTCTCCGCAACTGCACTAGCAACGCAGGCGCAAAATGCAGCACCACCATCCGCGCCAGATGGTGAGTCAGGATAAACACCACATTCAGCCCGCCCGCGAACGCCACAATCGCGATGGTTTCGATTGCCCCCGGCATGTAGGCCAGCCACAGCGACAACGCATCGCTGCCCAGCAACCGTGCCGCCGCCAATGCAAAAACCGCCGCGACCAGAATCATCAAACCCACCGACACCAATGCCGTGCGACCATGACGTCCCAGTTCCGCGAGGCCCAAGCCCTGGAATCGGGAGCCGATCCGCACACCCAGAATCAGCGCAGCCAGATTCAGACTCCAATCAGGCATTTGAAAGCCCTGCAGCCATCCTGATTTCACGAACACGGCGGTGATGATGATTGCTGTCAGCATGAACGGCGCCGGCACGCCAACGGCCAGCAGCAAACGCCCGACCACCACGCTTAAACCGATCACTGCCAGCACGGTCAACGCCATGCCCGTCGACAGCGGATCGACCTCGACCACGGCAACCGGTGCCGTTCCGGGAATCAGCAAACTCACCAGCACCGTGATCAGCAGCAGCCGCATCAAGTGCACGATGATCACCTTGCTCGACGCCTGATGCGATTCCAGCAAATCGAACACCGCCGCCAGCGCACCCGGATACACGGCCAACAAGGCATCCGTGCGATTCCACCCAGCCCCGCGCGACAGCCACCAAGCGGCCAGCGCCACTTGCACTGCCAGGCACAGCAACAACACGCCGAGGCTCGGCAACATCGTCGAGACGGTCGCGCTGTCCCACGCTTCGAACATCAGCCCGGTGGCGATGCCCAGCGTGACCTGAATGTAGCCCAGGCCATAAGGCGTTGCCGGCACGATGCCGAATCTGGTGACTACAAGCGCGGTGACAAGGATCGAGCCCAACAACAAACCGTGAGGCACGCCTTCGAACTGCAACAGCGCGCCGAAGCCGGCAGCAATCAACAAACACAGAATGGATTTCATGGTCGCCTTCCTGGCTATTCAAGATGCTTTTCAGTTAAGTCAGGCGCGCAACCGTCCAATCGCCCGCCGATATTTTTCGATCCGCTCCAGATCCTCCCAACTCGGCGAGGCAATCCGCGACAGGTCGCTGTTCTCTTCCAGATCCGCCAGTTTCACTACCCGCCCGATCGGGTTCTGCGCCGCGCGCTCGACGAAGTCCTCGTAGGATTCGCCGGGCACTTTGGTCACCGATTCGATGGCCGACAAAACGGCTTCGCTGAAACCTTCCTTGCGCAAATCCTCCAGGCTGATGCCGCAGTCCTCGACCACATCGTGCAGCACCGCAACGATGCGCTCTTCCAGGCTGTTCATGCGCAACATGACTTTCAGCGGATGCAAAATGTACGGCGCGCCGCCCTTGTCCACCTGCCCCGCGTGGGCTGTGGCGGCAATCGCGATGGCGCGTTCCAGTGTCTGAGTCATGGGGGTTTCCTCGGGTCAGACGCCGTACCGGCCGCCAATATAGAAGTGGCGCTTGAACCAGCGCCCGATCGCCTGCAAACGCCCGGTGGGCTGCGCCGGCTCGGCATAGCGCTGGAGGATCAGCGAGACCAGTTCAGCCTGACTCTCCCCCGAATGCGCGTCCATCAATTCGGCCACCCAGCCACAACCGGCCTTCTTCGAATGCTCACGCCATTCACCGGGCCAGCCATCCAGCTCATCCAGCGCCAACCACCGCGCACCGCCCTGCTCAACATGCCCGCCGCCAATCGATTGCTCGAAACAGAACGGCGTCGCCGGGCGGGACAGGTCGATGCTGAAGATGTAGATGTCCTGGGTTTTGTGCTGCGGCGTGGGGGCGTTGTTGCGGCTGCCGATGTGAATCATGCGCGGTTCCGTCCGTGGGAGAGGCGTTACAACTTGTTTCGCAGTCTACGACGTGGTGCCGATGGGGGGAACCTTTGGTGATGAGCCGGGTTGTGACAAGTTAAAGGTTTGACTGGGTAGTCCGGGAAATCCGTTTCAGTCGGCCACAAAAAAGGGACACCGTTGGGCGTCCCTTTTTACGTTTGGGGTAAGCCGATCGATCAACGTTTCATGGCTTCACACTGACGGCGCAGGTCTTGATCACCAATGCCGCTGCAATTGCCGTTTCCGGTCTTGGCTTCACAGAACCGGCGCTGGTCCTGATTACCGATACCACTGCAATTGCCGCTTCCTGTCTCTGCTTCACACATTCTTCGAAGATCCTGACTGCCAATCCCGCTGCAATTACCACTGCCGGACTTGGCTTCGCAATATCTGCGCTGATCCTGATCGTTGATGCCGCTGCAATTGCCATGGCCAGTTTCTGCCTCGCACATCCTGCGCAAATCCTGATTGCCGATCCCGCTGCAATTGCCGCTGCCAGTCTTGGCTTCGCAATATCTGCGCTGATCCTGATCGTTGATGCCGGTGCAGCCAGCAAAAGCATGGCCGGCGAAGGCAAACATCAACAGCATCGCAAGTATTTTCTTCATGACACGCTTCCTTGGCTTACCAGTAAGCAGACTGGCGCTGTTTAATCCGAATTGAATGAGCCTCGCGACACGCCATCAACTCAGCGCTTCATGGCTTCACACCGCGTACGCAAGTCATGGTTATCGATATTCCCGCAACTACTGCCGCCCGTGGTGGCATTGCAGTAAGCACGCTGGTCGTGGTCATCGATGTTGCCGCAGGAACTGCCACCCTGCTCCGCGTTGCACCGCGCACGCAGGTCATGATCATCGATGTTGCCGCAACTGCTGCCGCTCTGTTTGGCATTGCAGTAGGCACGCTGGTCATGGTCGTCAATGTTGCCGCAGGAACTGCCGCCCATCTCCGCGTTACACGCCGCCCGCAAATCGTGATTGTCGATGTTGCCGCAACTGCTGCCGCTCTCCCTCGCATTGCAATAGGCACGCTGATCGTGGTCATCAATGTTGCCGCAACTGGCAAAGCTGTAGCCGCTGAACATCAACAATATTGCGAGTAATAGTCTCATCACACACTTCCATGGTTGACCAGGAACCAGCCTGGCACTGCTTGAGCCGTTGAATGAGCGTCGCGACACGCCATCAAATTGACATCGGTTTTGAGGAAAGTTCCGGGGCTGGAATGTGTGATGATTTTTTTGATCTGAAAACGGCGTAGGAAATTACCCTGCGTGGTGAGGGAGCTTGTTCTTGCGGGGCTGTGAAGCGGGCCGAAATCTGGCAAGTCGTTTTTCCCTGTTGCTCCGCAGCCCTTGATTTACGCCGATTGCGCCGCCGAACGCGAGCGAACTCTCTGGCCAGACATGGTGATTTCACGTCCTACAGGCTAATTGCGACGGTGGGAATCGGTGCCTAGAGTGGGTCTGTCGCTGAACGAATTTGGCGATAGGGTTTCGCAGCCCTTAAGATTGACACCCTGTTCCGCCTAGCACGGCCGACTCTCGGCTGCGCAAATTTTATGGCGGTTGTGCGTGGGAGACCTTCGGGTCTGCCGGGTCTTGGTGTTAATCCTCCGGTCTGCGAACCCGCGCATAGCTGCCACCCATTTTGTTTCGCAGCAGAACGGTGGCAATTCTTCTCATTAAAGGATTAGCACCATGGCGAACAAAAAACCGCTCTACTACTGCGCTGACATGTCCTATCCGGCTTCGGATCACCCTGTCCTGCTGATTAATGCCGAAGCCCCCTTAAGTGACCTACATGCCTGCGCATCCGAACGCCTTGAGGCAGTCCTCAAGTATCTAGATCTCATGGCGTGCACCAGCCTCCCCGACCATTCCGAACACGACATCAGCACCATCACCACGATCGCGAGGATCCTGGTGCAGGACGTTAGGGATGTATTTCGGGTAATTGGGCAACGAGCAATTGAATCCTGACCCAAGCGCTCTGCCCCCCTTTGAAACCATAAAAAACCGCGATACCGCGGTTTTTTAGTCCCTTGGATGGGTCGGAGTAAAAACTCAGTCGCAAAGTCGGCTGAGCCTCCGCCGGCTATCGACTTTGGTCTCAGCGTCTTCCACTGACAAAAACTTAGTGGCACTCTGACATCCAGCAATTGATCGGTGTACTGAGGATCTTCGATCCTGATCACCGACAATCACGGCAACAGTAGACTAGGGAAGGATATCTCCATGAAAAAACTGCTCTTCATTCTCACACTCTTCAGCTCATTTTCTTGCACCGCCGCGACAATTCTCAATCCGATGGATTTCGACGGTTCAGAAGCACAGAAACAACAGGTCATTGATTCCATCACCGCAACGGTGAGGAAGGATTACTGCGAAAAAATCGACATGTGTCAGGAAAGCACTCTTCGCATGATGGAAAAGAAGAATCTTGACTCCTTTAAAGAAGCGACTAAAGCCACAGATCGAAAAATAATGAACGCAGTGATTCATGACTACTGCGAGAAAATTGACATGTGTAATTACAGCACTATATGGATGATGTATAAGAAAAATTTTGAAGCCAAGAACAAAAGCCTTACATGGTAATTAAAGTACGAAACTTAAAGGTGACAGACCTATAAAACACCACACAAATAAATCTGTCACTTTTTCACTTTTTCCAGCGATCATTAGTCAGCCGAAAAACGGATATTAAAATGAGCAATAGTTCTGAAAAAAACTGGTGGGAATTTTACGGAATAAGATATGCACAAGGAACTGTAATTGGTGCAATGATCGTATATTTTTTATTTTCACAAAACAGCAACTTAAAAAAACTTCTATTCATGCCCACAGAGGCTAAAGACTTCGGAGTAGCTCACCTCACACTGCTCGCGATATATGGCCTGACATATTGCTACATTGCAAGCGCGCCAATTCTAGTAATGCATGCGGGTCGAGCCTTAATATTTAAAAGCGCTGTGAATCCCACACCTTATAAGGGAGCATCAATACGCACCCTATCGTTACTCACAATATCAATAGGTATCCCCGCTTTTCTTTCCTCAACCAATAGAATAAGCAATGCAGAAACCGGAGCACTAACCGCGTACCTAATACTTGTATTACTTCAACTGCAAATCGTTACAAGAATTATAAGTGGCAGCTGGAGCATAGCAATAACATTTTACACAGCAATCATAGACAAGAGAAAAGAGCCCAAACACGCCGAATACATCGAATCCTACAGACACATGAGAGAACACGGCAATTCTTTTCTAATTGTTATATTTCAAATGCTACTCGCAGTCCCTTTATACATACTTGCATGCTCCCCAGAACTCCCAGCAACAACCTCCATAACCAACTTATTTATGATAATTTTTTTCTGGACGGTTCCCGCCGCTTTCATTTGGGCGTACGCCACGAAAATCGAAAACAATATTCAAAATCTATAACCGCACACCCAAAAAAGCAAAAACATGGAAGACAACATGACAGATGAAACCGAAGAAACCCCTAACAAATCTCATTACGAACTATTGCTTAGATGTGCACAAAAAGAAGACTTTAGCGAGTGGAACGACTTCGTATCTATTAGTGATGACGTTATAAAGCTTCGTGGAGCTGACTTAAGCGGGCTCACGTTAACATCCATTTTACTCACAAACAAAAAAGGCAAAGGCGCAGATCTTTACGCCGCAAACTTAGAAAACTCAAAAATTGATACAATCGACTTCTCAAAGGTACACCTTTCAAAAGTAAATTTTCGAAATGCTAAAATTTCAAACTGTTTATTTTCAGAAAGCACCTGCATAAAAACAAATTTCACAAGCGCAACATTTGTACTTGTAAACTTTTCTCGGGCAAACTTACATCAAGCAAACTTAAGAAACACTGAATTTTATGAATGCGACTTTTATGAAGCATTATTTACGATGGCAAATGTGGAGAGTGCAAAATTCATGGGAGGCGGACGCAACCCTTTTTTAAAAAAAGAGCAACGACGAAACATGTGCGGAGCATCGTTCAACAGAGCGAAATTTAACAACGCCACTTACTTCGATTTATTTAACATATCTAAAAACACTGATTTCAGATCTAGCACTTTCGAAAACTCGACATTTTCGTGTGGCCTTAAACAATCACTACAATACTGCAATCGCCGACACAATTGGATAGATTGGTATAGAGATCAAGGACACCTTAAAAGCTTTCTGGTGAGAACATTCTGGTTACACTCCGACTATGGAAGATCAGCAAGACATGTTATCTATGCCTTCCTAATCGCCTCCATATTTTTCGCCTCAATATATTTTCTCTTTCCAGGACTCATCAAAGGTCTAGGCACGCACGAACCCGTACAATCTCTTTATTTCTCCATAGTTACGATGACAACATTAGGCTATGGAGACATGTCAGCATCTCTAGGCAGTTGGACAGCCCAATGCGTAATAATCGCGCAGGTTCTTTATGGGTATGTATTACTAGGCGCATTAGTATCCCTTTTAGCAAATATTTTCATTGCAGACGGACCTCCTCGCGGCCTGATCAAACATCCGGCTCCGCCGGTAAAAATAATGATAAAAACAATAAAGTCTATTTAGCGATCAGCCCACGAAAGCGCATGTAAACTTAAAAATAAAAGACGTCTAAAAAATATAGCCTAGAGGCAATTAGCCGACAGCAAGAAACCATCTATTGTAGTAGCTACGAAAAATTTAGCCGGCAGTATTTGCACGCCGGCTTTTACTTTAAACATAAAATTATTCACGCGCTGCAGTTGTACGAATCAAAAATTCGCCGGCGTATTCGCACTAATAATCTCAGCCTCATCCGCCCCGATATTCCGAAACTTATGCGGCAGCGTCGTCGGAAAATAATACCCATCCCCCGCACTCAACACGCTCACCTGCCCATCCACCGTCAACTCCACGGTGCCACGGGTCACCAACCCACACTCCTCGCCTTCCGCGTGAACAATCGGCTCTTCCCCGGAACTCGCGCCCGGGGCGTATTGCTCGCGCAGCAAGCGCATCTGGCGGCTTGGGACCGAGGCGCCGATCAGCAGCAGGCGCAGGCCGTGGCGGCCGAGGTCGGGTTGTTCGTTGGCGCGGAAGACGTATTGGTGTTCGCGGGGGGGCTGGTCGAAGGTGAAGAAGTCGGCCAGGGACATCGGGATGCCTTCGAGCAGCTTTTTCAGTGAGCTGACGGAAGGACTGACACGATTCTGTTCGATCAGGGAGATGGTGGCATTGGTCACGCCGCTACGCCGGGCCAGCTCGCGCTGGGAGAGTTTGTAGCTTTCGCGTACTAGTTTGAGTCGAGAACCCGTATCCATGACAGCCTTATGTGAGAACGACTTAAGGGCGATGGGGGTGGGTGGCGGGTGCCGCGCAAGGCGCGCGGATCACGTTGCTCCCGTGTCCCGGAACCGTGAAAGGCGGCTATTAAATCACGTTTGTCGGTGTTGCTCAGCAGGTTCGATGGACGGCACATCAAAAAGCCGGCGGCGCCCTTTTTGGG